>MWEZ01000080.1 GCA_002071335.1 Verrucomicrobia bacterium ADurb.Bin018 | reverse complement strand
TCCACCATGAAAGCGCTCATTCAGACCGGTTCTAGCCTGTCTGCGTGCGGACACGCACAGGCAGGCGGGCGGGTGCCCGTGCCCCTGAAAAGCGATTTCTTATCAATATAACAAACCCCTAAGGAGAAAAAGCATATGAAGTGGATGAAGTGGTTCCTGGTCCTTTCCCTCGGCGTGGCGATGGGGCTTGTCACCGGATGCGGCGGCGGCGGCGACGACGACGATCCCTTGGTCGGGACCTGGCGGGCCACCGCCTACAACGGCCAGGCCATGCCCGGCAACGTCACCATGACGATGTCCATCCGCGGCGACGGGACCTTCACGGCCACGACCGTCGTCAATGGCGCCACGGAGGTCGACACCGGGACCTGGAGCGCGGCCAATGGCGTCCTGACGACCGTCAGCGGCGGCGAAACCGACACGGTTCCCTATGCCATCGATGGCGACACGCTCACCCTGGGCGTGGCGGGAGACGTGATCACGGCGACCCGGCAATAGCCCCTTCGCGCGCCGAGGAAACCGCCCCGCGCCGTCCGACGGCGCGGGGTTCTTCGTGGCCCCCGCCCGCCCTCAGGAGACCGCGTCGCAGATCCAGATGCGGTAATGCAGGTCGGCCTGGAATCCGCCGGGCCGAAGGCGGAAGACCTCCCCCCGGCCGCCGAATGCGCCGGCTATGGACTCCCTGATCCCCGCGATCTCGGCCTCGTCCAGTCCATAGCGGAGCCCCAGCTCGCCGGAATCCAGCCGCAACGCCGGAGCGGGCAGGACGGACACCGCGCGCCAGCCCGCGGCCGACAACCGCTCCCGCAGGTCGGCGACGGCGGGATACCACTTCGCCGTGCGCATGCCCCGATAGAGCGCATTGAGGCAATCGGCGTCTTCCGGCCGCTCGAAGCAGGCCGTCTGATGCACCCACCGCTCTCCCGCCTTCGCCTGCGCCCGCAGGTGCCGGAGCAGCGGCGCCAGCCCCGCCTCGCCCGCATAGTGCAGCACCGACCGCATCAGCCAAAGGGCGGAGCGCCCGGCCGGCACCACCGCCTCGCGCCGAAACCCGTCCACCGACCCGCGGACGGACGCGACGCCCGCCGCGGCGGCCGCGTCGAGCTGGGCCGGCGAACAATCGAGGTTCACCAGCGCGGCCTCCCGCCCCAGGCCGGCCTCCCGCAACCGCGAAAGCAAGAACCCCGTGCCGCCCCCGAGATCCACGACGACCTCCGGCCGCAACGCATCCCAGGCCGCCCGGACGGCGTCGACGAGCGGCCGGGCCACCGCCGGATCGGAGAAATAGCCGCCGTGCATCCGGCCCCAAGACGCCCCATGCACTCCCGTTTCGGCTCCGAGGTCCTCGCCCATCACCGCGCCCGCCGTTTCCCCGGCTCGCCCCCGGCGGAAGGCCGCAAGGCCGCGGAAGCCGCGATGGGCGGCAACGGGATACAAGCAACTCCGACGCTCCGGAACACTCAAGCCCGTCCGCAACCCAGGAGACAGACCATGAGAACAAAGAAGGACGCGGCGGGGGATTTGCGGCGGCGGATGATCGAGGAGATGCAGCTGCGACGCTACTCGGAGCGCACGCAGGAGAGCTATGTCCGGGCGGTGGGGCGGCTGGCGGGCTGGTGCTGGAAGAGCCCCGGCGAGGTGGGCGACGAGGAGCTGCGCGCCTACTTCCTGTATCTGCGCAACCAGAAGCGGCTGGCGCGGGCCACGACCACGATCGCGCTGTGCGCGATCAAGTTTTTCTTCGAGCAGGTGCTCAAGCGCGACTGGACCGCGATGGATATTCCCCGTCCCCGGGCGGAGCACAAGCTGCCCGCCGTGCTGTCGCGCGAGGAGGTCTGGCGGATTCTGGGCGCGGTGCGCGAGCTGCGCCACCGGGCCTGCCTGACGCTGATCTACAGTTGCGGGCTGCGCCTGGGCGAAGGCTGCCGCCTGCAGGTGGGCGACGTCCACCGCGACCGGCGCGTCATCCATGTCCGCGCGGCCAAGGGGAACAAAGACCGCTATGTGCCGTTGCCGCCGGAGACCCTGGCACTGCTGGGCGAGTGCTGGAAGAGCCACCGCAATCCCACGTTCCTGTTCCCCTGCGTGGGCCGCGGCGGCGTCCACGGGGGCGGCGCGGACAAGCCCGTGCCGATTTCGACGGTGCAGCAGGCGTTCCGCAAGGCGATGCTTGCGGCGGGCGTGACCAAGGATGCCCACGTGCACACCCTGCGCCACAGCTATGCGACGCATCTGCTGGAGAACCAGGTGAACTTGCGCCAGATCCAGGCCTGGCTGGGCCACCACTCGCCCAAGACCACTGCGGTCTATACGCACCTGACCGCCGAAGGCGCAGCTGCGGCCGTCGCCAGGCTCAACGGACTGATGACGGCGCCGTAGCGTGGGCGCCCTGGCGGAGATTCTCCGCCGTCATGGCCCGGCCTACCGGGCGCGGTACGCCGATCGCATGCCCTGGGACCAGTTGAAGGCCATGCGCGCGATCGTGACGTGCCGCACGCCGGCGCTGGGCGGACAGCGGTGGGAATGCCCCCGGTGCGCCCGGACGCACTGGGCGCTGCACTCCTGCGGCAACCGGCATTGCCCGGCCTGCGGCGGCGACGACGCGCGGGTGTGGCTGCGCCGGCAGGAGGCCCTCCTCCTGCCGGTGCGCTACCACCTGTGCACCTTCACCGTGCCCAAGGAACTGCGCCGCGCCATCCGCTCGCATCCGCGCGAAGGCCTCGCCCTCCTCTTCGAGGCCTCGTCCTCGACGCTGCTGGACGTCTGCGCCAACCCCCGATGGCTCGGCGCCCGGCCGGGCCTGACGGGCGTGCTGCATACGAACGGCCGCTCGCTCGTGTACCACCCCCACGTCCACTTCGTCGCCACCGGCGGCGGCCTTGCCCCCGATGGCACCTGGCGCGAGGCGCACAAGAAGTTTCTCGTGCCGGTGCAGGCGCTCTCGGAGGTCTTCCGCGCGCGCTTCCGCGACGGATTGCGCCAGCGCCTGCCGGAGGTGTTCGCGACGATCCCCGCCAAGACCTGGACGCGGAAGTGGGTGGTGCATTCCAAACCCGTCGGCGACGGCAAGAACGCCCTGCGCTACCTCTCGCGCTACGTCTACCGCGTCGCCATCGCCGATTCCGCCATCGACGCCCACGACGGCGACAGCGTCGCGTTCCGCTACCGCGAGACGCAAACGAAGAAAGTGCGCCATATGAAGCTGCCGGCGCCGGAGTTCATCCGCCGCTTCCTCCAGCACGTCCTGCCCTCGGGATTCGTGAAAGTCCGCCACTACGGATTGCACCATCCCTCGCGCAAGCGCACGCTCGTACTCGTCCGTGCCATGCTCTGCCTGCTGCGGAACCGGCCCATCCCCGCCGCCCCCGAACCCGAGGAACCCCTGCCGCCGCCGCGCTGCCCGCATTGCGACATCCCCATGGAGCGGCGCGAACGCACCTGGCGGCCCCTGCCGGGCCCCGTGCCGCCGCCCTTCGCTCACGCCCGGGGACCGCCCGCCGCCTCATGACAACGCCCGTCCAGATCCCCTTGAATTTCCGACGCCACGCGCGACGGCCCGCCCCGGCTTGCCCCGATGGCGGAAATCCGCCGGCATTCGCACCGACGCCTCGCCCCCAGCATGCGCCAAACGTCCCAGTCCGCCCCGATCGCGATGCCTCGCGCATCCGCTCCGCCCCCGCCTCCTCCCTCCGGCCATCCTGACCGCCCGCTCCGGGCTCCCGCCCCAAGAGCAAAATACATGCGCCCCCGCCGGGCTTGTTCAACCCGGGATTGCAGCGTGGCTTCGCACGCTACTAATCCCTACATTGTTCTGCTCTTTTTTCATTTCACACTTTGGCGCGGGGTTTCGCGCTCGTAAATCGGGGTAGAGGATCGCGCGGGCGGAGGCGTTCCCTCTGGTTTTCCATACTGTGGTCCGGCAGCCGCCGGATCCATAGCGTGGAAAACTTGCGAAATTATTTTCCATACCGTGGAAAACGGGCTGTAAACGCTGGTCTTCATCCCATAACCGTTGTCGTCGCGCTGGCGCCTTGAATTTTCATATCTCTTGCGAAGCAGAACGTCAGGGGTCAGGGGACCCGACACCTTGTGGAGGGTACCCTGGACCCCCTTGTTGGGGATTCTTTTGTGTTCCGTCAGGTTCCCAGTTGTACCAATTTGTTGAGATACTGATTTCCTCTGGCATTCCATTTGTGTACCAGAATGAGCCGGAGACATGCCTGTCATTCTTCACGGTGCCGCAGGACTGGAGCTCGCCGGATGGATACCAGTGAACCCAGTAACCATTCTCCTTGCCCTTGCGGTACTCCGCAACCGTACACCTGCGGCTCCGTTCGCAATCCCACCACATGACAAGCAGACCGGTCTTGCCGGTCTGATTGGCGTACTCATTTGGTTCATGGCTCATCAAATGGACATCGTCAATATTTTCATGCGTCCATGTTCCGTTTGTAATGGAGCCGTCGGCATGGATAAACTGCCATGTACCCGTAGCGATGATACCCGAAGATTCAGGGGGCGCATAATCAGCGTAGGTGATGAAGGCGGAAGCCATCAATATCAGAAATATAATCATTGCCTTCATCTTTTATCCCCAACGTCGGCGTTCTGGGGCCGACCCACGGGCAGTACAATAGACGATTGTAGCGAGGAAAGTCCATTGCTATTCGGCAACTTGTGGGTCGTACCCAGCAACGCATTGTTCTCCATCCCTTTTGTCCATCGTTCGGGACTGGTTCTTGATAATCATAGCAACCCCGTTTAGCGCGGGCGGTTGCCCTACCTACTTTTTCCATACCGTGGAAGAGTATTGTCCATAGTGTGTAAAAATTGCTGTAGAGATTTCCATAGCGTGGAAAACCATAGCGGCGAGGGGAGTGCTGTAGAGTCATCGTCTGCGGCTTCATGTCGTTTGTAACCAGCGATTGCATCGCCTAGCCTTCGCACTCTCCCCTAGCTTCGCCTTGACCGTCCATTCTCACACATAAATTAGGAGAACGTCAGCGCTCTGGGGACGCGCCACTTGTGGCGCGTACCCAGCAGCGCCTTGTTGGCCGCTCATTTCTGGATTCTTTCAAAATATCTCTGGATAAATGGGTATTGCTTGGAAAACATTCCGCTCTTGCCGTGCTCGATGAATTCACGCGATTTCTCTGGGAATAGCTTGTTTGTACGGAGCACGTAATCATCGAGAAGATGACTGGCTCTATCTTCATTATCCCTGCTGGATAAAATACCAGCTAAAGCAAGCCAGACATCAGGAACCAAGTCGCTGGATCCGCAAATCGCAATGACTTTCTCTAGTTCAAGAATGGCATCATCTTCGGAGTGTTCAAGCATGTGTATGCGTGCCATATACCAATGGCAATTATGTTTCAGGAAGAGCGGAGCCTCGTCCCACTGTTCCGATAGTTCACAGGCCAGCAATATCTGTTCGTGTGCATGTTCTACATGCTCGCGATATTCCTCGATATAACGTGGGACATTAAGGTTTCGGCCCGAATTGAGCATATGGCTACATGTGTTCATCGATTGCCGGCCGAATAGAAACGCAAGGCAGCACCGTGCCGGAAGGCACCGATTGGCTAATTCTGGATGCTCACGACAAAAGACGGCTATAAAGTCGGCAATAGTTGGTAGGTCTAGGGGAACATCGTGCCCGGATGCCGCCGCCTTGCTCATGGCGGTCGCAATAGATGCAGGAATTGGAATATGTACACTTGGTACGCCAAGCGAAGTAAACGGCTCATCGGCGAATACTATGAATACAAAGTCGCTTATTTTCATTTATATTTTCGGCCAACGTCACGGCGCACCGGCGCGAGGCCCGCCGCGGGCCTCGCGTACGTGTGACGCCGCTTGTTGGGTTTTCTTCATCCGTGTTTCAGTTTGTCCAAGATAGCTTGGTTTGATGATGCTCGTTGTGGCGGCGGCGTGACCTGTCCAGCGGTGGGGTGTGGTTGCGGTGGCAAAGACTGCGGCCTCGCTCTATTAAGATATTTGATGAAGTAGAGACCCGTGCCGGGGATACCTGCGCTGATATACGGTTTGCCTTGAGGGTTCACGCCCACCCGACAGATGCCAAGATTCAGGCTCCATCCAACACCACTCTTGGACCAGTTCGTTTGAATTGGTCCGGTCCTGATTGTTCGTCTGAATCTCCATCCCATAGCATCTACTTCTTAATCTTCTTGCCCACGAAGAACCCGGCTATTCCGCCGACGATCAAACCCACGGGGCCACCAACTGCCAAACCAATCAGCCCCGCTGTTACGGCACCAGCGCCAGCATGATTTGAATCTGGTGGTGAAGGCGTTGTGGGCGTGGCGACTTGCTGACCGGTGGTTTGTTGTACTTGCTGCGGCACTGGTGTCTTCGACTGGTTCGCTGGCGCAGTCGGCGTCTTTATTGTCTTCAAAATATCTGCGTTCCGCGTGACCGCCCGTGGTTGGACAACGGGTTTCGGTTTGGGCCTGTTGATGAAACGAAGCTGGTTTTCTTCCTGAATCGTAATTCCGAGTCGCGGATATGAACGGCCTCTGTTTGTGTACTGGTACTCCGGATCAACAAGGCCGCTAACGCTAACGTATCTTCCTACCCAACTGTCGTCAGGGCGCCGCTGCATCTGGGGCAGAACAAGATTCCATATTGCTATCCTAAACTGCGGACCCTGCCAGTAATTCGTGAACGAAATGAGTACGTATTCTCTTTGAGTATTTCGACTACGACCGTAATGAACCTCAGTAATTTCGCCCCTGACTTCAATCCGCTCGCCTACATGCCTGCGAATGTCATCGTATGCGAGGGCATCGAGAACGGGCACAAGCGCAGGTGCGACGGCAGGTGCGATGACAACTTTTCCAGCGATAGGCTTCGCTACGTCAATAAAATCACAGAGCGGCGGCAAATCATCCGGTGCTATTTCGCAAAGTCGCCCTAGTCGCGCAACGTGGGGCGACAGTTCCTTGACGGCAAGGAGTTCGCGCACGACTTCGGCGCTACTCCACTGGACATAGTCCGTTGCCGAGAAGATGATGTTGTCGCTGGTCCCATATTTGTCATAGAGATCGGGCTTGCGGGAAAGGCTTTCGAGACTAAGCCAAATAACCGCGAAGGCAAATCGATCCATTCGTGGGCCAAACAACTTTTCGGTCCTTGATGGATGCTGAAAATGCGCGATACCTATTTCGTCACCGTCGCCCTGCTGCATGCCCGGCACATAAAGACCGTCGTAATCAATAAGAATGAGTGAGCCGTCGCTGCCAACAAGCACGTTGCCATTCTGCAAGTCACCGTGTGCGCAGCCCATGCGCTCAAAGTCCGACGCGAGCTTTACGAACTGATCTCGCAGCGCCCGCATCTTGGGCGCGTCGGAGTGGTGTTTGTACACATACGCGCCAAGACTGAGACCTTTTGCCCAATCCATCTTGACAATGGGATAGGTGTTGCCGCAGACGGAGATTCCTGTCGGCTGATAGTCAAAGGAAACCCAGTACGGTCTGGGCGTAGACCGCATCCATGTTGAAATGGCGTTGTAGCGCTGTTGCCTCCTCTGGTTCTCGCCTTTAAAACAGCGAACTGCGAAATTGCTGCCATTTGATTTGAAGCTGTAGGTGTAGGCGAATCCGCCACCGTAAGGCTCAGGAATACCGAGTGGGTCCTTGCCGACCTCACCGCGCTGCAATGCCGGATCACGAAACGCCACGTTGGGGTTCTGGACGGCCGATTGATATTGATCTAGGCTAGGATATGGCATAGTCCAAGACTACCAAGGTAGTATCATCTATGCGAAGCCGGTGGGCCTCGCGCTCCAAAGTGACAAACTGGTGAAGTGCGTCTGGCGTACGCATGCCAAGCAATCGCTTCCAATTGCCGTCCTGTTCCTCGACCGACTTGAGGAACCATGCTCCAATCGCATCGGTCATAAGAACGAGCGTGCAACCGCTTAACTCTTCAGCACGTTTTATGAGCGTGAACTGATGAGCGACTTCATCGCTAAAAACCGATGAATTGTGTCGGGGCAGTGACGGGACAAGTAATGGGCTTTCTTGAAACTGGGCAGATGTGGTGTATGGAAAGGTCTGCAAGACAGCCTCGGCCGTAGGGTCAAGAATTGCTAGGACAGAGTCGCCTATGGCGGTTACTAACAGGGTTCGCTCTTCGTCGTCACTTGAAAGGCCGAGCAGGGAGGCAAAGCTGCCCTGCTCGGATACGCCGATGTCGTCAAGCAGATCGAATGTGCTCCGGTCATACTGTGCGTCAAGCGCGGCTTGTGCGGAAAGCAACCATTTGCGATCAACGGTAGTGTTCTCTAGGTAATTGTGAACCAAGCGGCGCGCCCATGTTTGTGGTGAGAATGAGACGCTTGCGCCGTCGCTCAAGGCGCACTTCTTTGTTGGCGATTCACCATCCGACGCGAAGTAGTCCTCGTTCCATTCGGGATGGTCGGGGTCCTTCGCGACGGATGCGTGAAATCGCAGCGTGATCATCTGTTCTGGTTCGCGCGTGTGCCGATATCATAGAACTTGACGATGGTCTCGATATCCGCCTTGTACGCAAAGAATCTCGCGCTTGAATTGACATTGGCGATTCCGTGAGCCGTCGCGTACTGCACCATCTTTTCAGGAATAGTGCTCGACATCCTGAAAAGCATTTTGGCGTAAGCGTCCGGCAGCGCATCCTCTGCCAAGGGAAAGAGGATACGTTCCCCCGCCTGCTTGCTCACATGCAGGTTGAACACCAAGCATTCGCCGTCATTCGTATGCAGTTGCTTGATTGCTGTTGCAACATCTTCGGCATCCCCATCAGTTGACTCACCGTCCGTCACATGGATGAGTGTCGGCGGGTAGTTCTCGGGATGTGCGTCGCACCACTGCACAAGTAACTCGGCCGCCCTGGTAAGCGCCGCCCTCATGGGCGTGTTGCCCGAACTCTTTGGCTCGTACCAAACCGGGAACTTCTTTGGCACATCAATGACACCGCCTTGCCCATCGGACTCCTTCACGGTCCGTTCTTCGGCGTGGTAGTTCTCGGGATTGCCGATGTCACTCAAGGGCCAAATGATCTTCGAGGCGAGACCATGCCCGAATCCTGAGGCAATGCTGTCACCGCCATAGCCAAGGATGCCGATGTCGTACCTGTTCTTGATACGGGTAGTCTCGCCCTCTTTGACCCGGCATGCGGTGATAAACTGCTGGATGGTCTTGTTCGTCACGTCGGCGACGAACTTGGCCTTCGTAACGCCGCCGTCCATCGTCTCTTCCATCGATCCCGACTGGTCGATGACAAAGAGGTAGCATGTAGGTCTCTTTTCTCCGATTTCCTGTTCGTATGGCATGGCATCGTCCTTTCTATGGTTGGCTGACTGTATCAAAGCTGTCCGTACTCGTCATGTCTTCAAACCCAACGTCAGCAGCTAGCCGCCACCTGAGCCGAAGGCGAATGGTGGTTGGCTACGCTGCCGGGTTGGCCATTCAGTCTCGCAATCGATTTCGTGTCCGTTTCGGATCACGCCTGCAATCAAGGACGGCTCGCACCCTGATTTGATCCCCGACGACGTCATAGTAGACCGCGAAAGGAAACTTGGCGGAGAGCATACGGTGATAACCGTGCACCAACGCGTGAATGCCTGCAAATAGCCGGAGAGAATCGATGTCTGCTGACAAGGACTCCTCGAAGTAATCGCCGAGACCTTCGCCCTGCCTCTCGTAGAACGCCTGTCCTTGGATCAAGTCATCGATAGCAGACCGGAGGATGACGATTCTCACGGCTTCTTCTCCTGGATGATCCTCTTCGCCTCTGCCCATGGCACGAATTCATCCCTGCCGGTCTTGAGCGCGTCGTCCCGCTCCCTCAGCACGTCGCCATGCCAGTCAGGCGACTGGAAATCATCTTCAGTTCGAGTCAAGTCAACCCAGAGTTCCTCCATCGCCCGGAGTTTTTCCGAACGTGTCAGCCTACCGATGTCTAACACAGTGTTCATGGCACTATGATGCGCCACGCGAATGGCGATTTCCAGTTCTTTTTCTGTGTTTCGCCTTGTTGGGCGGTTATCATCGTTTAGTGCGAGTGTGCCTCGACATAGGACTGCAAGACAGCATTGATACGCGT
>MWEZ01000079.1 GCA_002071335.1 Verrucomicrobia bacterium ADurb.Bin018 | reverse complement strand
GCGCGCAGCGATTGCTCGGATTTGCGCTCAACGGCTTCGGCCGTGTTGAAGGCGTTGTGCGGCGTCAGGATGACTTCCGGGCGCTGGTGCAACCGCAGCAACGCCTGATTGTCGGCGGTAAACATGCCCGGATTGTTTGCGCGGAGCGCTGGCGCCAACGTGGCTTCCTCATTGAAAACATCCAGCGCCACGCCTGAGAGCAGGCCGTCGTTGAGCGCGGCTTCCAACACTGTCGCAGGCGTGAATTCACCGCGCGCGATATTGACCAAGATGGGGCGGCGCGGTGCCTGCGCCAGCACCACGCGCGTGAAATATCTATGATTGGCGGGGGTCAGATTCATCGCGCACACAATGATGTCCGCCGCCGCAAGCGCATCGGCGGGTGAATAATAAGTCACGTCGGCATGACGTTGCACGGGATCCACGCCACGCACGGTCATTCCCAACGCGGTGGCGATGCGCCAGATTTCATAGCCGATGTTGCCCACACCAAACAGCGCGATGGTTTTGCCTTGGCTTTCCCAGCCGGTCAGGCTGTCGCGGTGGAATGTGGCAAATTGCGCGACTTGCCGCGGCAGATGCCGAAGCAGTGCGGTCCATAGGAGCATGGCCTGTTCCGCAACCGCACGCGCGCAGTAGAGCGGCAGATAGCCCAGTTGTGGGCAACTTTCTCCAGCGGCAGCGCGATAGACCGTCAAATGGTCATAGCCGGTGGAGCGTGACAGTATTCCGCGGAGTTGTGCAGCCCAGTCCAACGGCAAAACAGATTGGGTGCGCACGCTGATGACTGGCGCGGGCGGTGCGGTGTGGCCGGCTTCTTGGATGGTCAATGGCGTGTGCCCCACGCGTACGCTGGCAGCCGCCGCGTAATGCCGGAGACGCTCCGCTTCCTCCGCGAACGCTTCGTAGAAAAATAGTTCGCAGACGCCGGATGATGCGGCGGTCATGTTAAGGGAGGGAAACCGGACGATCCGCCGCCGGCGAAATTGCCGGACGCAGTTGTTCCAACGTTAGATCCGGCTGGCCAACCGCAGCTTCTGGCTCCGCAGCGGGAGGCGCCTCCGCAGCAGTCGGAGCGGGTTCCGGCGCAGCCGCTGGCTCGCGCTTGGCTTTCTTGGCCGGCTTATCCGCCTTGTCGGTTTTCGCCGGTTTATCCGCTTGGGGTTTGGCTTTTTCCGCTGGCTTTTCCGCTGCTTTTTCCGGCTTGGCTGCCGGCTGCGTAGGCTGGTCCTTAGCCGGTTGTTCTTTCACAACAGGTGGTGCAACCAGTGGCGAGGGTTTGGGCTCCGCCTTGGCCGGCTCCACTTTTTTCGGTGCATCTTTGACGGGTTCCACTTTCGCGGGTTTGGCGGATCGGGCCGGCTCAGTCACCACGCTGGGCACAGGCGCTTTGACTTTGGGCGCGCGGGCTTGTCCGTGCGAGAAGTAGAAGCCCAACCCGACCACCGCCACAAAGAAAAAGACGACCAGCAGCGTCATCCGGCGCTCGGAGCGACGCATGACTTCGCGGAGAAGTTGTTCGGATTCGCGCGAGCGGTGAATCAAATCGGTGATCGTTCGCGAGGACGCGCGCTGCGATTCGTCCATCGAGGCCAGCGTATTGTTGAGATTGCCCATGCTCTCGGTAAGCCGCCGGTTGTTTTCCATCCCGCTTTCCAACTGCTGCTTGAACATGGTCATCACTTCGTGCTGGCGGTCCATGGCGCCGGGAACTTTCTCCAGCATGGTCAGCACGGACGTTTGCACCACTTCCTGGCGATCAAGATGCGCGCGGATGGCACGAATCAAGTCCACCATTTCCAGGTAACCGTTTTGCATGGCCACAGCCTGCTGCTTTTTCCGCGACGTGAACAAGCGGCGGAAAAATCCGGGTTTCTTTTGAGGTATAGGTGGCGGAACGGATAGCGCGCCGGCAGGCTCCGGGGGCAGGACATCGGGGGTATCGGGGGTCGGGTCAGTCATGGTGATGCTCCTCCGCAAGAATAGTTCACGCTCGATATGGTATGCTGGATTTGCCGCCGCCCGCAATCCAAAAGAGGAGGAGGCGCGGGCCGCGCGGATGCGGTCATTTGCCGAACGTCAGCCAAGCGCGGCGTTCCGCGGGCGGAAACTTTTCGATGGCATAGCGCAGCATGGTGCGCGGCATTCGGGGCGCAAAGCGTTGCAGAAAATCGCGCAAGGCGGCGGGGTCGCGCTTGCCGGCTTCGCGCAGCATCCAGCCTGCGGCTTTGTGCAGTAAATCTTCGTGATCGTTCAGCAAGCGTTCCGCCAGCCAAAATGTATTGCGCAAATCGCCCTGCCGGATGTGCGTATAGGTGGCCACGATGGCAATCCGTCGCTCCCACATATTCGTGGAGCGAGCCAAGCGCGCCAGCACCTGCCGCCCGCCACCTGCGGGCAGATGCACGCCCACGATATTCGGCGCGCTCAAATCCACCAAATCCCAATTGTTGATGCGACGGGCGTGCGCCAAATAAAAATTAAAAATCGCTACACGCGCGGCGGGCGTTGCCTTGGCGTAATCGCGGGCCAACGCAATGGCCGCAAAAAATCGTGCTTCGTGCACAGGATGGGCGAGCAACTCAGCGGCAACGGGCAACGGTATCGGGCCGTAGCGCCCCAGAATCGCGCGGGTTTGCGGAACTTTCAGACCCCAGAATTGATCGCCCGCCCCGTACTCCCCCGGACCCGTCCGAAAAAATCGGCGCAGGTGTTTGGCCTGCGCCGGATTTTTTTGTTGGGCCAGATCGCGGAGAATGTTCCGTACCGTTGGGATTACGGCCGGAGATGCTCCGCGTGCGGCCATGCTTTACGGCCAGGTGATCATCACCACGCGGCTGCGTTCCTGCACATTGCGCTGTTTGTGGCGAGCCAGTCCGCTGACCATGATTCCGATCCGCTCCCCACTCTTGGGCGCCCAACTGCCGTTCAGTGGGGCCACCTTGACGTGGTCGCCGCGCACCGTGTAGGTGGGCTTGGCGGTTTGACCGAAGCGAAGCCACTCGAATGTCGCCGCATACCATTGACCATCTTTCTTGGCGAACACCCACGGGTTGGCGTTCACACCATCCACGGCCGGCCACGAGCGAGACTTGCTATACGGGAAGTTAACCTTGCCGCCGCTGACGCTGACGCTGATGTCCGCCGTGACGGGCCAGCGCGAAACGTCGGTGTGCAGCCACTTGATCGGCGTATCAATTTCCGAAGGGAATCCTTCGTTCGATGTCGTGCCGCCGTCGGGCGTAGTGGATGTGGAGCCCGTGCTGCCGCCGTCGGAAGGCGAATTGGTTTGCGTCTGGCTGTTGGTATTGCCCTGCTCAGCAGGCGGAGTTTCCGGCTCCGGCGTCGGTTCCGGAATCCCCTGCAATTCGTTCAAAGTCACCGTGCCTTGATTATCCATTGTGCCGGTTTCGCAGCCCGTCAGCAAAGCGGTAGCCAGCAGCGCGATCCAGGCGGTCTTCAATATCATTTCAATCCGTCGCATCGAAATCTCTCCTATCCTTTGTTGATGGTTTGCCCGTAGGTACTAAAGGGCACCGATGATGACAACCTAAATCGCACCAAGTTTTTTGCGCCGCAACGGGGCACAGCGAAAAGCGACTCCATTGATTCAATCAAAGAGGGGAGTCAGCCGTTGCGGATCGCGCAAATCGGCCTCGAAGAGGCGGCTCAATTCCCGCCAAACAGGGCCGGGTTGACCATCGCCGACTGGCCGGCCGTCAAACTGCGTGACGGCCGTCACATTCGGCGTGGTGCCGAACACCAGCATCTCGGCGGCATCCGCCAACTGGGCGCGCGGCACATCGGCTTCTTCCACGCCGGCCAGGATTCCGGCAGGCACCAATTCGCGACGCGCCAGTTCCAGCACCCGCGCCATGGTGGTGCCCTGCAAGATATGATCCGGCTTGGGCACCCGCAGCACACGCTCGCGAGTGACGATGCCAAAGTTTTCAGTGGGCAGCTCGGTCATGTTGCCGTTGGCATCGAACCCCAGCATGAAATCCACACCGGCATCCACCGCCTGTTTTTTCATCAGGACGTTGGGCAAATAATTCACGCTTTTGACCTGCGCAAAAAACATTCCCTTGGGCGGCACGCTGCTCACCCCCACGCTGGCGCCCGCCGGGTGCGCCGTCATGAATGGAGGGGGCAGGCGGATCGCCAGAATCATCAGCAACGGTTCCGGACATTCGTACGGATTCGCGGTGTGCCCGCCGGGGCCGCGCGACACCAAAATCCGCACCAACGCGTCGCGGTGCCCGCCCGCGCGCAGCACCTCGCCGGTCAGCCGGGTGATTTCCGCACGGCTCCACCGCAGATGAAGACCGATGGCGCGGCAGCCATTTTCCAAGCGCGCGAGATGCGCATCCAAATTATAGATCGCCCCGTCCACACATTTGAATGTCTCGAACAGACCGTCGCCGCGGTGCACCATGTGGTCATCCACCGGCACCACCATCAGGTTGGGGTCCGTGGTGATGGCATTCCACCAACTTGAATACATGGCGTAGTAGCCCGCGTGGTAGGCCGGCCGGTTACGCGCGCAAAAATCTGCGAAGTCCTGCACCGTGAAATGGGATGGAGTGGTCATGAAACTCTTTCGGTTTATTTCCGTTTGTGGGCGGGCGGCAGGCCCAGTTCTTCGCGATATTTCGCCACGGTGCGCCGCGCAACCTGCAACCCTTGTGCACCCAATGCGTCCGCGATGGCCTGATCGGAAAGCGGCTTGCGGATATCTTCGCGCGCGATGAGCCGCCGGACAGCCTCCCGCACCGCCACCGTGGACACCGCGCCACCGTCGGCTGTTTTCAGGCTCGGGGTGAAAAAGAATTTCAACTCGAACACCCCTTGCGGAGTGCGCACGTATTTGCCGGACACCGCGCGCCCAACGGTGGTCTCGTGCAAGCCGAGTTTGGCTGCCAGCGCGCCCATGGTCAGCGGCTTCAGCTTGGAAATGCCGTGCGCAAAAAATTCCTGCTGTGCCGCGGCGATTTCCTCCGCGATGCGCCGGATGGTTTGCCGGCGTTGATGCAGGCTATCCAGCACAAATTGTCCATCGCGCAATTTTTCCTGCAAAAACTTTTTGGCATCGGCCGCCGTGGTGGGGTCTTGCAACATCTCGGTGTATTCGCCGCTCAAATGCAGCCGTGGCAAACCATCACGCAACATATCCACCGCGTACCCGCCTTCGGGCGTAGGGCGAATTTCCACCTCCGGGGTAACATACACCGGTGGCGGAGCGGAAAACTTAACGCCCGGCTTGGGATCCAAAGCCAGCACCGTTTGCATGGCCGCGGCGGTGTCGGCCTCCGCCCAACCGCCCGCCTTGGCCAGCTCGGCGGCGCTTTGTGTGCGCAGCTCGGCCAAATGTGAAACAACCAATTGCCCCGGCAACGAGTCCGGCGCATGGCCGGTGCGGCGTAGTTGTAGCAACAAGCATTCCTGGAGCGAACGTGCGGCCACGCCGGGCGGATCAAATTCCTGCACGATGGCCAACGCTGCCAACACATCGTCTGGCGTAACCGCTGCTTCGCGCGCAATCTCCGCTACATCCGCCGCCAACCAGCCGTTTTCATCCACGTTGCCGATGATGTATTCCCCGGCTTTCTTTTGCGCGGCGGACATGCCCGCTTCGTTCAGTTGGTCCATCAAATGCGCGTGCAGCGAGGGTGGCGCCGTGATGGAATCCAAAAAATATTGGCGTTTTTGTTCAGCCTCTGGCGAGGGTGCCGGCGGGCCCGGCAGGCCGTCCGTTGGCCGCTCGGCCAGCATTCGTTCCAGCGCGTCTATTTCGCGGGCGTAGTCATCGGAATCAAAATCGTTTTCCTGATCCACATCGTCATACGCGGCCGCAGTCAATGGCTCCGGTGCAGCCAGCGGCAGCTCATCGCCGCCCAATTTTTCCTCCAAAACCGGGTTTTGCTCCAGCTCGGCGCGCACCAGCTCATGCAGCTCCGGCAGCGGCGACTGCAAAAAACGCAGCGATTGAATCATCCGCGGCGCCATTTTCATTTCCTGGCGCTGCTTCTGCTGTTGGTGCAAACCCTGTTTCATGATCCCCGCCAGTGTAGCGCAATCCCGTCGCCGGGCAAAACGCAATCCGCACGCTGCGAGCTACGCGCGGGCACCCCTTTAAGACGCTTTATCCGATGGCGGTTCGCAACGCCGTCCCGTCGCCAGCACGGCATCAATCCGCTGGCGCAGCGTCGCGGCATCCACCCGTTCCTCCAGTGTACGCGCTAAAACGCCGAAACCGCGAAAGCCCCGCAAATAGCGCACCAAATGTGGACGCATCACCAGGCAAGCTGTCAACTCCGCTCCCAACCGCAGTTGACGCGACCCGCGCCGCGCCATCATGGCTAGTTCCCGATCCAGGTGGGTAAAAATCATCCCGCGCACTTCTTCCACGCTGGGCACGCTCGATGATCGCCCGGCGGCCAACTCGCGAATATCATGGAACAGCCACGGATTCCCCAGCGCCGCGCGGCCGATCATGGCGCCATCCACCCCAGTTTCCCGAATCATGTGGAAAACATCTGTCGCCGTTTGAATGCCGCCGTTGCCCAACACGGGAATACGCCGTGCTCGTTTGACCTCCGCCAGCAGCGGCCAATTGACCGGCCCCGAGTGGCGTACGCTTGCCACCCGCCCATGCAAAAAAATGGCTGCCGCGCCGGCCTCTTCCACTCCTGCCGTGGTTTCCATCACATTGATGGTGTCCGCGCTCCAGCCGATGCGGGTTTTGACGGTCACTGGCATTTTCCCACCCACGGCACCGCAAACTTGCCGTACAATTTCAAACAGCCGCGCCGGGTCGCGCATCAACCCCGCGCCATCGCCCCGATTGCGGATTTTCGGCATCGGGCAACCCGCATTGATGTCCAAAAAAACAAATTCGTTGCGTTCCGCCACCATCGCTGCCGCCGCCGCCATGGCCCCCGGGTCCGAGCCATAAATCTGCGCGCCGATGGGCTGCTCATCACCAAAGCGGTCCAGATAGTGCTTTGTCCGCGCATGATGCCGAATCAGGCCCTGCGCGCTCACCATTTCGGTCACCACCGCGCCACAGCCCTGCTCCAGACAAAGCGACCGGAACGCTCCCCCCGTATAACCGGCCATTGGTGCGAGCACTACCGGCCACTCCAACCGGAACGAACCCATCTGAACAGCCTGTAAGGGAAACCCAATCATGTCCGGCACTCTACGCACTTTTCACCGCAATGGGAAAAAATATTCGCCGGCCCCCTGCCGGCCGCAATGGGAGCCATACAGAGGAAAAAAGCAGCTCGATTTGACATATAATAAAAAGTGAAATATGCCCCCAGAAAACGGCTATTTTTATATATACATAATAATTTATAACTGATTGTTTACAAAATGGTTATAATATTTTCATCTCTAATCAATTTCACTTATAATTATAAGTGAAATCAGGGTTGATTTATTAAGGTTTTAAAGGTGTAGC
This sequence comes from Verrucomicrobia bacterium ADurb.Bin018, assembly GCA_002071335.1. Taxonomy (GTDB): domain Bacteria; phylum Verrucomicrobiota; class Kiritimatiellia; order CAIQIC01; family Lenti-01; genus CAZNGD01. The sequence continues at coordinate 2,647 of MWEZ01000079.1, read as the reverse complement.
GAAAAGAGGCGGTTTTTTGCCGTATTAGGCAGGAAAATCAGCGCCACTTATGGAGCAGGTCGTCGAAAAGGCCGGAAGACTGGGCGCGCTGGTGGTCGGCCCAAGCTTCCATTTCGGCGACGCGAGCTTCGGCGGTGGCGGCTTGGTGAATGAAATAGGCGATGAGCAGGAGCGTGATGCGAATGCTGTCGCCATGGAACAGTGGCCAAATGGCCCAAATGGCGAAAAGCCAAGCAAACGCCCGGCCGACTTTGGCGGCGAGTTGCGTGGCGGCCAGCCGGCCCAGTCGCGGCACAAGGGCTGCGCGAAAAACCCGACCGCCATCCATCGGGAAAGAAGGAATCAAGTTGAACAGCACCAGCATGAAATTGATGCGGCCCAACGCATCAATCATTACGGCCAGCAGAGGATTGAATGGGTACACCCACGGGGCACCAAACCAACCAAGCCCCCCTAGCGCCAGACTGACAGCCGGGCCGGCTAGCGCTGTTTGGATTTCATCCATCGGGCGGCGGGGCATCTGGCTCAAACGGGCCATGCCGCCAATGGGCAAGAGCAGGATTTCCAAAATGTGCGCGCCTTTGGCGCGGGCCACCAATGAATGGCCAACTTCGTGCAACACGACGCTACCGAAGAGCCCGACGGCACCAATCGCGCCATACCAAAGGCCAATCAGACCATCCACCGGCATGAATGAAAAGGCAAAGAACGGCAGGAAAATCAGCAGGGTAATGTGTACCCGAACTGGAATGCCAAACACGTGGCCGATGGAATAGGATGAGGACATAGCGAACAGGCCCACCATAACACAGGGCCGGCACAAAGGGGAGCCACTTACGTAAAGTTGCTCCCCTTGGCTCGCGCGAGGTGAATTGACAAAGTAACTGCGCCCCCAAGGGGAGGGAAGGGGCGCAGTTAGTCTGCCAAGGCCTGAGGGCGCGGTTAGTCTGCCCGTCGAGGGCGATCTTTTTCTTCCCTCCCCCTCCCCCGGGGGAGGGGCGCATTTAGTCTGCCATTTTTCGGCTTTGCGGCTTCATTTGTACTGCCATTGCAATTCCGCATGGCACACAAAAAGGAAACGATACCATGAAGAACAAGCATCTCACTGACCTCGAACGCCTGGAGATCGAACACGCTCTCCGGCAGGGCATGTCGCTTAAGCGAATCGCCAAGCAAATCGGCAAGCACCATTCGACCCTCGCACGAGAGATCCTCGCCAGACGCACCGCCAGCAACAAAGGTGCGTATGGACGGATCACCAACCGCTGCATCCTGCGTGCAGACTGCAATCGCCACCAGCTGTGCATGGACAAGCCGGATTGTCTCCGGTGTTGCGCGACCTGTTCGCGTTGCAACAGCGTCTGCCCGGACTACCGGGAGGATATCTGCGCCAAGCTCCTCCGGACACCCTATGTGTGCAACGGCTGCAATGACGAGCCGCGCTGCGTCCTACGCAAGCAGTACTACCTGGGCAGGCCCGCGCATCGCCAATATCGCGATGTTCTGGTCCAGACCAGGAGCGGAGCGAACATCACGGAAGATGAACTCCTCGCCCTTGACGCGCTGATCAGCCCGCTCATCAAGAAGGGCCAATCCATCCACCATGTCCTCGCCAACAACCCCGACCGCTTCGACCTCAACGAGAAGACCGTCTATCGCTACGTCGCCGGCGGCCTGCTGGCCGCTAAAAACGGGGATATGCCGCGCGTCTGTATGCTCAAGCCCCGAACCCGAAAACCGGTCGAACACAAGATCGACACCCAGTGCCGGATCGGGCGCACCTATGCCGACTATCTCGCGTTCGTCGCCGCCAATCCGGACCTGGCCACAGTCGAGATGGACACCGTCATCGGGCGCCGCGGCGGCAAGGTTCTGCTCACCTTGATGTTCGTCCGCTGCGGCTTCATGCTGGCCTTCCTCCGGGAGCGCAACGACTCGCAGTCGGTCATCGACATCTTCTCCCGCCTCTGGACGCTGGCCGGTGCCGACCTCTGCCGACGCCTCTTCCCCGTTTTGCTCACCGATAACGGCTCCGAGTTCTCCAATCCCAAAGCTCTCGAACGGGACCCCGCCGGCGATCTGCGTACGCGCGTCTTCTACTGCGATCCACGCGCCACCAACCAGAAGGCCCGCATCGAGCGCAACCATGAGTTCATTCGGATGGTCCTGCCGAAAGGGTCATCCTTCGATCACCTGACACAGACCGATGTCAACAAGCTCATGAGCCACATCAACAGCTACTCGAGGCCGGCTCTCCAAGACAAATCCCCCTACGACCTCTTCGCTTTCATTCATGGAACCGACCTGCTCGATCAACTCGGCATCCGTCGCATTCCCGCCAACGAAATCTTTCTCAAACCCAGGCTGATCCCATAGACTGACGACGCGCGCAGAACACAGCTTACGCCACACATAGCCCCTGTGTGATGGCGCACCGACAGGGGGCGCGTTTTCCATGTCCGAAAAACGGGTCTACGCCGCCTCACGTACTTTTATACTCTTTTTCGGAAGCTCCAACGCCCAAAACCAGCCTCACAACCCTCAAAACGCCAGAATCTCATTTCGCAACGCCATGTTTCGGACAAACTTAATGCGCATCCGGCGCATTTACTCTGCCAAAGGCGCGTTTACTTTGTCCATTGACCTT
>MWEZ01000078.1 GCA_002071335.1 Verrucomicrobia bacterium ADurb.Bin018 | reverse complement strand
CTATTCACAATTTTCACCGTTCCGGCGGTCAAATCTGCAGACTCCGGCATGTCCGGCCACAAGTCCTTGGCCTGCGGCGAAAGGACCGCCATGCGGCCGGGCTGGAAATCGGACGCAAACAAGCGTTGCAGCGCAGCCTCGTCCTCCAATACCGCCCATTGATGAATCAGCGAAGCACGGGGCGGGCGGTCTTTGAAGCGCAAGATGGCATGCTGACCCGGCCGATCCGCCGCTGCGGGCCGGATCGAAAATCCTCCCAGTCCGTCGTTATAGACATTGAAGTCCAGTGCCTTCTCGAATTTGCCGTGCCAGGCCGGATTGCGCTCGAACTCGCCCAGAAGTCCCGCGGGGCCGACCACGTGCGAGACCGCCGCCAGCTCCCACATGCGCACCGGATCACGCCCGGCCTGTTGGAAAAACCGGGAATAGTCTTCCGGCATGCGCGACATCTGCGTCACGTTGATCGTGGCGATGCTCTGGTAAGGGAAAAGATAGGTCAGCCAGTGATTATAAATCCCGTCCTGCGGCTGGAATGTCATGCGATTGTCGCTCAGGTCGCCTTTGAGAAAATCGGACAGGATGTTTTTTTCGATGAAACTGCGCGGCATGCGCTGGAGGTAGTGGGGCGCCAGCAAAAATACTGCGTCCACCAGCACCAGAGCCGGCACGATCCATGGCAGGGATTTCCGCAACCAGCCGCGCTCCAACCCGAGGCAGGCCACATATCCCACTGCACACATCCCCGCGCCGTAGAACAGAGCAAAGGTCATGTTGCTCTGGATGGTTTCCGCCAGTTTTGCCGGCCAGCCGAACTGGATCAGTTTTTGCACGCTTGCCGCATGATCTACCCACACCCCCAGACCAGACAGCAGCAGCAAGCCGCCGGCCACCGTGAACATCCAGCGGCCCGGCCGTTCGCCCAGCCGTCCGTTGAGCAGACCATCCCACCCAAACGCCGCAACGATCCCCAGGGCCATCTGGAATATGTGCAGGAATTTGTTGGGATTGCGCATCCCGGAAAATCCCGGCAGCATCGCGACTAGCCGGTAAATAGGCGTGAATTTCCCGAACGCCAGCACCAGCGCGCCCGCGCAAACCAAGCCCCAAAACAGGGTGTCGGCAGTGCGCGCGTCCCGCTTTTTCCGGAGCCAGTGCGCTCCCGCGCCACCAAAGGCGAACAATGCCAGCAGGACCGGCAGGGCGCCCATGTAATGGTTTTCCAGCTTGAAATTCATGAAGCCCTGCCGGGTGGTTTCCCAGCCGGCCGACCGGCCCATCCGGCCCCAGTACGGGCCGCTTTCCTCCCCGCTCCGCCAGCCGGTGAAACCCGGCGCAATGAAATCAAGGCTCTCCTCCGGTGGCCAGCTCCACTGCGTCAGGAAGTCATACTGCACCTGGGGGTCCTGCTGCATGACCGTGATGCCTTCGGTCGCCACTTTCTGGTACGGCCCCACGGCCCCCAGCACCATGACTCCGCCAATCACCGCCGCCGGCAGCAGCAGGCGAACCATTGGCCAAGGTTTCCAGCCATCCGCCGCCTGCACCGCGCGGTAAAGCCCGAACGCCGCGATGAACACGGCCGAGAACAGAGCCACGTCCGCCTGCTCGAGGAACATGAAGCCCACCGCCATGCCGGCCAGCGCACCCCATCCCCAGCGACGATCAGTCGCTGCCCTGTCCAGCAAGGCGATCGCCGCCGCGGCAAAGGCCATGGTTGCGAACTTGTTGGTGTGCCCGGCATACGTCAGCGTCAGGTTGTTTCCGGTCCAGAATGCCGTTAGCCCGCCCAAGACGCACGCGGCCCAGGAGCAGCCCCGACGCCGCAGATACACCACCAGCCAGAATGACGCCGCCGCCAGCGCCAAGCCATGCGCCCAGTTTTGGTAAACCTCCACGGGCAGCAAATAGAGCAGCGCGTACATCGGCCGAAAAACGGAAATCCCGCTGGTGCCCCACAGGGCTTGGGCATCCCACCATGCGCGGAATCCCATCGGCAGGATATTCTTGGCGGTGGTGTTGTGGCCGATGTTGTCATCGGTGGTCATCAGGATCGAGCCGGGCGGCAGAACCACGTGGAAAACCACCAAGCTGACCAGCAGGCACCCCAGCGCTACAACAAGTATTTGCCGCCAAGTCATTCGCTCGCTCATGCCCTGCAAAAAAACATATTCATCGTATCGGTGCAAACCATTTCAAGTATTTTGGGCACTTCGCCAATTGTAGTACTGGTTTGGGGTGCGGCAACTGCCCTGCGGGTCACACCGCACACAGAAAAAGGCACAAATCGCTCACCTAAAATCTGCCCAGAGTTTATAAAGTGTGGACAACCCCCTCAAAATAACCGATTAAAAATCAGAGTAAAAATATATATAATAATGTGTATATAAATGAGATACACATATTTTATAAAATGTCCAGACTTTATAAACTCTGGACATTGTGGTTCAAATGACAAAAAACGAAGAGGTCGTTTTGACATCGGTTAATTTCTCTTCCAAAGGGGGACTAATCACGCCGCGGAAAATATAAATAGCTGAAAAAAATCTGAAAATTGGGCTTGTGTTGCGTGGGCGCGGTGTGTTCAGATGCGCCGTTTTCAAGGCTCCGGAGCAATTCCGGGCCGACCTGTTCGCTGGCGCTTCGGTGGGCTTTCGACCGCGGACCTGGAAAAAAGAAAGCCCGGAGCCCGTAACCTCTCAATGAGTCATGGCTAAGAAATCAACAACGAACCCTGCCGTCGAAATGGATGCCGAAAAGGCCAAAATGATGGCGATGTATGCAGAAACCTTCAAGACGATCGCCGAAGGCGCGATTGTGAAGGGGCACGTGGTCGAAGTTCGCCCGCAAGAAGTGCTGGTGAACATCGGCTACAAGTCGGAAGGCCTGTTGGCCGCTTCCGAATTCAAGGATCTGAGCGAAGTCCACGTCGGCGACGAAGTCGAAGTGTATTTGGAACGTTTGGAAGACGAGCACGGCATGGTCGTGCTGAGCAAGACGCGTGCAGAACAGCAACGCAACTGGGACAACGTCACCGCCTCGTGCGAAGAAGGCAAGGTGGTTACGGGTCTGGTCAAGGGCAAGGTCAAGGGCGGCCTGCTGGTGGATGTGGGCGGTGTGGATGCGTTCCTGCCGGGCTCGCAGATTGACGTGGTGCCGGCGCGGAACTTGGATGATTATCTGGGCCAGTCGCTGGAGTGCAAGGTCATCAAGATCAACAAGGAGCGTCGCAACATCGTGTTGTCGCGCCGCGATCTGATTGAAGAAACCCGCCGTGAGCAGAAGAAGAAACTGCTGCAGGAAATCCAGCCGGGCCAGACCCGCCGGGGCGTGGTCAAGAACATCACCGAATTCGGCGCGTTCGTGGACCTCAACGGCATGGACGGGTTGCTGCACATTACGGACATGAGCTGGGGCCGCATCAACCACCCGAGCGAAGTGGTGCAGGTGGGCGACGAGCTGGAAGTGGTCGTGCTGGATGTCAACCTCGACAAGGAACGGATTTCGCTGGGCTTGAAGCAAAAGCAGCAGAACCCGTGGGAAGAGATCGAGCTGAAGTACCCGAAGGGGACGCGTATTCGCGGCAAGGTGGTCAACCTGGTGCCCTACGGCGCGTTCGTGCAGTTGGAAGACGGCGTGGAAGGCCTCGTGCACGTCAGCGAAATTTCGTGGACGAAGCGCGTGGCGCGCGCCGCGGATGCGTTGAGTGTGGGGCAGGAAGTGGATGCCGTGGTGCTCAACGTCAACAAGGAAGAGCAGAAGATTTCGCTGGGCATCCGGCAGACGGAAGTCAATCCGTGGGACGATGCGGCGGCGAAGTATCCGATTGGCAGCCGCGTGAAGGGCAAGGTGCGCAATTTCACCAACTACGGCGCGTTCGTAGAGCTGGAAGAAGGTGTGGACGGCATGATTCACGTGTCGGACATGAGCTGGGCGCGCAAGGTCAGCCACCCGAACGAGGTGCTCAAGAAGGGCGACGAAGTCGAGGCCATCGTCCTCGAAGTCTCGCCGGAAAACCAGCGCATCAGCCTGGGCCTGAAGCAGGCGCAGGAAGACCCGTGGGCGGGCATTTCCAACCGCTACCGCATTGGCCAGCTCATCAAGGGCAAGGTCAGCAAGCTGGCCAGCTTCGGCGCGTTCGTGGAACTGGAAGAAGGCGTGGACGGGCTTGTGCACATCAGCCAAATCAGCGATGACCACGTCACGAAGATCCGCGATGTGTTGCAGCCGGGCCAGGAAGTCGAGGCGCGCGTCATCAAGATTGATCCGATTGACCGGCGCATCGGGCTGAGCATCAAGGCCGCCAAGTTGCCGGAAGAGGACTTCAAGGTGGATGACAGCATGCTCGAAGGCCTGCGCGCGGGCGAAGACCTCGTGGATTTGGCCGGCGCGTTCGATGCCGCCTTGAGCAGCAGCGACAAGAATCCGGAGGAATGGTCCCCCGGCGCCAGCCAGAAGGAATAATGCAGAGCCGGCGCTCCGGCGCCGATCATGCCGAGGCAGGGTTCAGGATTCAGGCCAACGCCGGGTCCTTGAACCCTGCTTCATTTTGAGTGCCGGTCCTGATGGCCGGCCGGAAGGAAAAACAATGAAAACAAAACAGTTGAGTTGCTGCCTGGCGCTAACGTTGCTGGCGGTTTCCGCGTGGGCCGATCCTTACCGCCACGAGGCAACCGGCATCATATTCCCGGATGTCCTCGCCGGCCTGGACAAGGGCGCGGAAGTGGTGGATTACGAAGCCCGGCAGGCCGGGCTCGGCATTAGCGTGCGCTACGGCTCTCCGGCCAGCAAGGTGGATGTGTATCTCTACACGATGGGCCGGGACTCCATTCCCGGCGATCTGCATGCGCCGCTGGTGAAAGAGCACTTCATGCAAGCATCGGAGGAAATTATTGGGGTGGCGGAGCAGGGGCTCTACGAAAACTTCAAGGTTCTGTCTGAGGGCGAACTGGCGAGCAAGGAGGCCGGCGTCTTGCCCGTGTGGCGCGCCATCTACCTGTTCTCGCGCGCTGGGCAGGACTATCGTTCCTATTTATATGTGGCGACTTTTCACAACCATTTCCTGAAAGTGCGCTACACGATCCTCGCGGAGTCGGCCGACGACCACGACCGCGATGCTGATGACTTCTGGGCCGCGTTGTGCCACCTGCTCCCGACCGACCAATAATTGCGGCGGCGGACTGGCGGCGCGCGCTTGCCGGTTGTACCTTCCCTTATTCAACCAAACTTATACCCCCTGTGCCTCATGATAGACCTGCATTGCCACTCCACGTTTTCCGATGGCTCCCTTACGCCGGAGCAACTGGCGGATGAAGCCGTTAAAATCGGGCTGAAGGCCCTCGCCCTGACCGACCACGACACCGTGGCCGGCCTGCCGCGCTTTTTGGCGGCGGCCGAGGGGCGCTCCTTCCGCGCGGTGCCGGGCGTGGAGATCAGCGTGGATTGCGCGTTCGGCGTGATGCACATGCTGGGCTACTGGATGGATACCGCGCACCCCGAGTTGGTGCGGCAGATGGAGTGGATCCGTAACGGCCGCCACATGCGCAACACCACCATGCTGGAAAAACTCAATGCGTTGGGTTTTGCCATGACGTGGGACGAAGTGCAGGCGGTCGCCGGCGAGGATGTTGTTGGACGCCCGCACTTCGCGCAGGTGATGCTGGCCAAGGGCTATGCCAAGGACAAAAACGAAGTGTTCGACAAATGGCTCGGTGACGGCAAGCCGGGATATGCCGATCGGCCGCGACTGACCGCGGAAGCGGCCGTGGCGCTGATCCGTCAGGCCGGCGGCGTGGCGGTGCTGGCGCATCCGTTCACGTTGCGGATTTCGCGCGACGACATGCTGGCTCTGTGGCGGCAACTCGCGGCGGCGGGCCTCGCCGGCGTGGAGTGCTATTATTCCGAACATTCTGCCGACCTGACCCAGGACTATCTGGCCATGGCGCGCGAGGTGGATTTGGTGCCTACCGGCGGCTCGGATTTCCATGGCGAGGTATCGCCGGGCATCCGGCTGGGCGTGGGGTTTGGCGGCCTGAACGTGCCGGATGAATGCCTGGCCCAGCTCGAGGCGCGGCGCGGCTGAAAAGGCCTGTTTTGGCGGGGTTTGGCGGGGATGGTGACGGAAACATAGACAGGCCGGCCATCCAAGTCATAACTTATTGGGGAATAATAAAATAAAAAATATTTCATCTGCCTGAAAAAGGCTTGGATTTGCCGGTGGGTTGGGGTAGAAAGTTTAGATACACTTTTAGCCCCGAGAGACCACTTTGGAACCAACCTTTACCCATTTGCATTTGCACACCGAATACAGCCTGCTGGATGGGCTGTGCGCCCTGGACCGGGGCGAAAAACACCGCAGCCCCCTCATGGAGCGGGCAGTCGAACAAAAGCAGGTGGCCATGGCCATCACCGACCACGGCAACCTGTATGGCGCCATCCATTTTTACAAGGCCGCGCGCAAGCACGGCATCAAACCCATCATGGGCTGCGAGGCCTATGTGACCCCCGGCAACCACCGCGAAAAAGTGCTGGTGAACGGGCGGCAGGCGAACCATCTGGTGCTGCTGGCGGAGAATAATCGCGGATTTGAAAACCTGATGAAACTGGTCAGCCGCGCGCACCTCGACGGCTACTATTACAAGCCGCGCATTGACCGCGCGCTGCTGGCGGAATACAGCGAGGGCCTCATTGCGCTTTCGGCCTGCCTGAAAGGGGAAGTGGCCGAGGCGTTGGTGGATGGCCTTGACGACAAGGCCGAGCAACTCGCCGGCGAATATGCTGAAATCATGGGGCCGGGTCGCTTTTATCTGGAACTGCAAGAGCACGGCTTGCCTGAGCAGGGGCCAGTGAACCGCAAGCTGGTCGCGCTGAGCCGCAAGCTGGGGTTGCCGATTGTGGCCACGAATGACGTGCACTATCTCAGCCGCGACCATGTCGAGCCGCATGAAATGCTGCTGTGCCTGCAAACTCAGGCCAAGTGGAGCGAAACCGACCGCATGAAGTACGGCTCCAACCAGTTCTACTTGAAGAACGAAGCCGAAATGCGCGAGCTGTTTCGCGAGCTGCCGGAAGCCATCGAGAACACGTGGAAAATTGCCGAGCGCTGCAACGTGACCCTCGCGCTGGATGGCCAGAAAAATCCGCATTTCCCGAATTATCAATGCCCCGGCGGCCTGAGCCACAAGCAATACCTGACGCAAATCGCCACGGAAGGCGTGCGCCGGCTCTACGGCGTGGATGATCCGGAGCACCCCCGCGACGACCGCGAACGGACCATCGTGGAGCGCATGAATCACGAAATTGCCGTGATCGAAAAGATGGGCTTTTTGAATTACTACCTCGTGGTGTGGGACTTCATCCATGCCGCCAAACAGATGGGCGTGCCAGTGGGGCCGGGGCGCGGTTCCGGCGCGGGCAGCCTTGTGGCCTACGCCATGGGCATCACCGGCATTGATCCGCTGCGCTACGGTTTGATCTTCGAGCGCTTCCTCAATCCCGAACGCATCTCGCCGCCGGACTTCGATATTGATTTTTGCCAGACGCGGCGCGGCGAAGTGCTCGATTACGTGCGCCGCAAATACGGCGCGGACAGCGTGGTGCAAATCATTACCTACGGCACGCTTGGCGCCAAGACCTTGATTCGCGATTTGGGTCGCGCGCTGGAGTTCCCGCTGGGCGAATGCGACCGCCTCGCCAAGATGGTGCCGGAAGTGCCCGGCACCACGCTGGAGAAGGCGCTCAACACCAGCGTGGATTTCAAGACGGCGTGCCGGACGGAACCGTACGCCATCGAGATCATGAAGTACGCGCCGCATCTGGAAGACATGCCCCGGCAAACCGGTACCCACGCCGCCGGGGTGGTCATCGGCGAAAAGCCGCTCTTTGAGCTGGTGCCGCTGACGCGCGATAAAGACGGCAATGTCATCTCGCAGTGGGAGGCCGGCCCGCTGGAAGACTTGGGCCTGCTGAAGATGGACTTCCTCGGCCTCAAGACGCTGACCGTGGTGCGCGAGGCCTGCGACAACATTCGTCAAACTCGCGGCATCGAAATCAACCCCGACGACCTGCCGCTGGACGATGCCGAAACCTACCAGCTCCTCGCGCGCGGCGACACCGTGGGCGTGTTTCAGGTGGAATCCGATGGCATGCGCGACCTGCTGCGGCAGTTGCAAATCAGCAAAATCGAGGAATTGATCGCCATGATCGCGCTCTACCGGCCGGGGCCGATGAGCACCATTCCGTCGTACATCGCGCGCAAGCACGGGCGCGAGACCATCAGCTATGCCCACCCGTTGCTGGAGGATGTCCTGAAGGAAACCTACGGCATCATGGTCTATCAGGAACAGGTGCAGCAGGCGGCCGGGCTGCTGGCCGGTTTCAGCATGGGGCAGGGCGACATTTTGCGCCGCGCCATGGGCAAAAAGCAGGCCGAACAGATGCGCCAGCAACGGCAGGCGTTCGTGGATGGCTGCCTCAAGAAAGGCACCTGCAACGCGGCCAAAGCCGGTGAGATTTTCGACCAGATTGCCGCCTTCGCGGAATACGGCTTCAACAAATCGCACTCCGCGGCCTACAGCATGGTGACGTTCCAGACGGCCTATCTGAAGGCCCACTATCCGGTGGAATTCATGGCCGCGCTGCTGTCGTCGGAAATCGGCAACACGGACAAGCTGCCGGTGCTGGTGGCGGAGGCGCAAAAGATGGGCATCCCCGTACTGCCGCCCGATGTCAACGAAAGTGGCGCGCGCTTCACCCCGCTGCAAGACAAGATCCGTTACGGGCTGGCCGGCGTGAAGGGCGTGGGGCAGGGGGCTGTTGCCGCGCTGGTGAAGGAGCGCGAGGCCAACGGCCCGTTCCTCGGGTTTGTGGATTTTTGCGAGCGCATGGACAGCAGCGAAGTGAACAAAAAAACGCTGGAAGCGCTGATCAAGTGCGGCGCGTTTGACTTCACCCAGCTCATGCGCGGCCGGCTGTATGGCGGCATTGAAGCCGCCGTGAGCTATGCCGCCACGCGCCGCGCGGACCGCGCCGCCGGGCAGGCCTCGCTTTTCGAAATGGCCGGCGCGGACAGCTCCGGCGCCCACATGCAGGATGACGACCTGCCCATCCTGCCCCCGTGGTCGCAGAAGGACATGCTGGCTTACGAAAAAGAACTGATCGGTTTTTATATTTCCGGCCATCCGTTGCTGGCGCACACCTGGACGCTGGCCAAGTTTGGCAAATGCGATGCCAACAGTTTCGCCGCGCTGCCGGAAAGCACACCCACGCGCATCGGTGGGTTGGTCATCAACGCCCAGAAGCGATTCACCAAGCCCACCAAGCAGCGGCCCACGCCGCAGGCCATGATGTCGTTCCAGTTGGACACACTGGAAGGCACCGTTTCCGCCGTGGCCTTCCCGGAGGCATTTGAAAAATATGGCGGTTTGCTGACGCCCGATGCTGCGGTCATGCTTTGCGGAACCGTGCGCAAGGACAACGGCAGCAGCGCCAATGTGCTGGCCGTGGACGAAATCCACCCGCTCGACATGGTGCCCGAAAAGTTTGCGCTCTCGGCCACGGTGCATATTCCCGTGGGCATTTGGGAGGATGCCAAAATGAAGGCGTTGCAGGAATTGCTCCGGCGCCATCCGGGGACCACCGCGGTGAACCTGAGCCTGATTTTCCCGGACAGCCTGAAAGTGTATATCGCCACCGGTAAAACCTTTGCCGTGCGCGTGAGCGAAGCCTTTGCCAAGGAATGCGAAAAACTGGGCCTGAACCTCTATGTGGAAACACGGCGCGAGGCCTGCCTGCAGCCGCCCCCCGCCAAGCGCGGCTGGTCCCGCAACCGCGGCGGGTGAAGCCTGCCGAATAGATTTGCCGCCGGGGCGGCGGTTTGCGACGCTGCTGCTGGATTCCTTGCGCGTTTGAATTGGTCACCCCCGGAACCATCATGAGAACTCGATACGAAAAACTCCGCATTCCTTTTTCGCGCGGCCTGGCGGTCGTGGCCGTGTTTTTCCTGCTGTTTTCCAGCAGCCGGTGGGAGGAAACCAGCCCCCTGATCACCACGATGTTGTTCACCGTCGGAATGCTGCTGGTGGCCGTGGCCTCGCTCGGGCGCATGTGGTGCTCGGTCTACATTGCCGGCTACAAAGACCGCACGCTGATCACCGCCGGGCCGTATTCCATGAGCCGCAATCCGCTCTATTTTTTCAGCATGCTGGG
>MWEZ01000077.1 GCA_002071335.1 Verrucomicrobia bacterium ADurb.Bin018 | reverse complement strand
TGCCATGGCTGTTTCTGTAGCCGCGGGCGGTGACCGCGGTAGAAGGAGTCAGGGGTTTGGGTTCAGAGGTCAGGTCAAAGCCGTCAAACCACCAGCCCGGACAGCACGGAGGCTGTCCCTCCATAAGATTCAGAAAATGATTTTTCCTGCTTTCCTGGGTTTCTTGCTTTCCTGCTCGGCTGTTATGGCTGTTCTCCTGCAACCTTCAACCTGTAACCTGACACCGTCTTTCCACCGTTGGTCTTTCCTGCTCGGCTGCCATGGCTGTTCTCCTGCAACCTTCAACCTGTAACCTGACACCATCTTCCCCCGTTATTCTTTCCTGCTCGGCTGCTATGGCTGTTGACTGTAGCCGCGGGCGGTGACCGCGGGGATTTTTTCTGGCCTTTTCTCCGCCCAAAAGAAAAGCGGCAGGGCTTTCGCCCTGCCGCTGCAAGCCGGTATGACCAGCTTTATGGGGCCGGCTGGAAGTACACGCGGACCATCCGCGCCACCGGCACGCCGCCGCGCGTGGCAATCACGACATTGGCACCGTCAACGGTGTAATCCACGCCCGCCGTCAGGTCGGTCCACTGCCAAGCCTGGTCCACAACCTGATTGGCGCCCTGCACCCGGCTGATGGTCAGCCCATCCGGCAGCGTGAAGCCCAAGCCGCCGTTGGCTACGTTGTAGGTGATCGGCGGGATCGGCGTTTCGGCCGGCGCCGCGGACACCACCAGATTCACCTGCTTGCTGGCAATCGGGTGGTCATCGCCATCCATGGCCGTGGCCTTGAACGTATAGGTGCCCGCCATGTCCGGGGTGAAGGAGAACGCGCCGGTTTCCTCGTCGAAGTTATACACCACGACCGCATCACCGTGCGGGTCCTTCAGGTCAATCACCCAGTAATCCGCCACGGCTTCCAACAACGAGACCGTCAACGGCAACACCACGTTCACCGTGCCCGTCAGCGCGCCATCAATGACCACTTGTGCACCCGGTCCCGGGCCGCCGCCAAAAGAGACGGCAATATTGTCAATGTTGATGCGCTTGCCAGACGCCGCGGCCGCGGTGGCAAAGAACTGCAAGTAGCGCGCACCCGCGGGGATGCTGTCCACCGTCACCTGGGTTAACGTATCCGTAATATCCGCCGCGCCAGTCAGGGTCTTGACCGTCGTCCACGAACTGCCATCGGAGCTGACATTCAGCTTCAACTCGACACCCGCCATGCTGTCGCTGCCATAGCTGGCCACCATGAACGATACGCCGGTAATATCCTCCGCGTACGCTTCGGCCATGGTCAGCGTGGCGTTGGTGGTCGTCACCGGGTTGAGGCGCGCCGACACTTCGCCAATCTTCTTGTCGTTGCCATCGGTGCCCCGGAGCGCGCGCAGCGTAGCCCAGTTCTTGCCATCTTCAAGGGTTGCCGTGGCTGCTGAATAATTGCCCGGCAGCGTCTTGTTCTCGAAGGTGATCAGGGTTTCTGGCTCAGGCTCCTCCTCCGTCACCGCAAAGTTGATGGTCTTGGTGGCCGTAGCCGTGCCACTGTCCTCTGCGTCCACCTTGGCCCAGTATGTACCGACTGGCGCGGTGGCCAGGATGGTGAACTGGTTGCCGCTGGCGCTGTAATAAGCGCCACCCAACGAGCTGGTCCAACTATAGTCGTAGGGCGGCAAGCCCCCGGACGCCGTGGCGGTAATGACCGCGCTATTGCCTTCCACCACCGTGAAGTTGTCCGCCTTGTCGAACGAGACGCTCATGACCTGCGGGCCCGGCGTGCCGAAGGAAACGCCAATGTTATCAAGGTTGATGCGCTTGCCAGACGCCGCTTGCGCGGTGGCAAAGAACTGCAAGTAACGCGCCCCCGCGGGGATGCTGTCCACCGTCACTTGCGTCAACGTATCCGAAATATCCGCGGCGCCAGTCAGGGTCTTGACCGTCGTCCACGAACTGCCATCAGAGCTGACATTCAGCTTCAACTCGACACCCGCCATGGTATCATTGGTGCCATAGCTGGCCACCATGAACGACACGCCGGTAATATCCTCCGCGTACGCTTCCGTCATGGTCAGCGTGGCGTTGGTGGTCGTTACCGGATAGAACCGCGCGGATACTTCGCCAATCTTCTTGTCGTTGGCGTCGGTACCCCGGAGCACCCGCAGTGTGGCCCAATTCTTGCCATCTTCAAGGATGCCCGCACCGGCTGCATAGCCGGTCGGCATCGTCTTGTTCTCAAAGGTGATAAGCACATCGGGCTCAGCAGAGGGCTCCACCACCGAGAAGCTGATGGTCTTGTTGGTTATGTTGGATTCAGCGTCCTCCACTTCGGCTTTCACGAAGTAGGTGCCGATGGTTGCGGTGTCGTGAATCGTGAAGGTTGCGCCATCGTCGGTATACTCTCCCGAAGCCAAATCCGTGTCCCAATAAATGGAGTAGGGAGGGGTTCCGCCGGACGCCGTGGCCTGCACCACCGCGATGCTGCCCTGGGTCACCGTGAAGCCGCTTGTCTTGTCCAAAGATATGCTGAGGGGCTGCGGGCCACCACCGCCGGACACGATTTCGATGTCGTCAATGTTCATTTGACGGTTGGCAGTACCTGTCCCGCTTGCTTGACGAATACGCACGCGCGCGGCGCCGGGGGCGCTGATGGTTTCCGAGAAGGTCTGCACTGTATCGGTCGCCGTGAAGTCGGAGCCGATCTGCGTCCAAGGGTCGTTGCCGTCGGCGCTGTACTCCACCTTCCATGCCACCTGCTGGGCTGTGCCGTACTGGCGGTATAGGAAGGTGACCGAACTGATACCCGGGATATCTTCCAGCAGGGTCATGGAGGAGGTGCCATAGCCGCGGAAACGTGCTGACCGGGCTCCGTTCTTCCAATCGTTGGTATCCGTGCCAATCAGGGCATCCGTCAGATCCCAATCTTTTCCATTCAGCTTGACCGTCGCCGAAGCATAGGCCGCTTTGGTTTCGCCAGCGCCTTCGAAGTCCACGATGTAGGACTCGCCAGCCGATTCCTTGAAGGTGACGGTCACAGTGACGGCCTGGCCGGGCATGGTGAACTTGCCGCCGGTTACCGGCACGTTGCTGCTGTCGGCCGCGGTGACGGTGATGGTGTCCACCGCGTAGCCGCTGTCGGGTGTCGCGTTGACGGTCACTTGCACGCCCGCCGCCGCTTCGGTGGCTGGGGTGGTGGAGGCCGACCCGTTGGCGCCGGCGTTCACGGTAATCCCATACTTCATGGCCGGGGCGGTAATGGTGAAATCAATGGTGGCGTAAGCGGTTTCTTCCGCGTCGTCTGTCACATCCACCCTTACATCGTAGTCGCCCGCGGGAGCGGTGGCGAGGATAGTGAACTGGTTGCCACTGGCCGTGTAATCGCCCTCTTCCAAGGTCGTGGACCACGCGTAGACGTAAGGAGCCTCGCCGCCCTTGGCGGTGGCGGTGATGACCGCGCCTTCGCCTTCTTCGATGGAGAAGTTGTTGGCCTTGTCGAGGCTCACATTCAACGCCACGGGGCCGCTATCCAACTTGTATATTTCGATATCTTGTTGCGTGCTGCCGTAGCAGGCGAACCGGGGTGTGCCATTGTTCCACTGCAAAACGCGACCAGAGAATTCAGCATTGACGATTTTCGTCCGGTTGGAGGCAGTGGCTGCAAAGGTCCATTGATACTTGGCTCCCGTGGCGGTGGAGGAAGAAGCAATCCCGTTCACGGTAGAGCCCGCATTGCCGATGTAAAATCCGGCCGCTTCGTTGTAAATGGTGAAATTGCTGCCGGCAGAATCAATGCGCCATACGCGGTCGGTGCCGGGGTTTTCAACTTTCCCGCCGCTGACGTTCACCACCAAACCGGTGAACGCGGCTGCTGTGCCCACGCGAACGTTCGCCATGGCTTTGTCGGTAGTGCCACCGCCGATAAACACATAGTAGCCGCCGGAAGTGATTTCCGCGGGCGTTGTGACCAGGCTGAAAGAGCCGGAGCCGTCATATGCCGCCTGCGCGGGCATGAAGGAACAAAGGGTAATGGTGAGGAACACAGGAATCAGCAACTGCCGCAGTTTCATAGGTAGCAACCTCCAATTAGCGTTTCAAAACTCAAGCCTATATCAGCAGCGTACGCTTTGTGGAGCGTGTCACCAAGCCATTTCGGGCAGCCGGGAGTGGAGCGTTTTAGTCGGGTGGTTCGCAGCCACGATTGGGCTTTTATCGTGTGCATTACTCAACCCAGTGCAAAAACAAAACGGCCCCCGGCAGCTTGCCGGTTTGCCGCTTTTGCAGGAAACCCTGGAAAACAGGAAAGGGGAAAGCATCTCGCAAAGACGCAAAGCGCGCAAAGGGTAGACGGGGGAATGTGCTTGGTTCTTCGTGCTGCGTTGTAGGCCGCCGTTGTACCGGCGGCGGGATCAAAAACCCAGCAGGAAATCAGGAAACACAAGAAAACAGGAAGGGGAAAAAATCTCGCAGAGACGCAAAGCACGCAAAGACGAACGGTGCGGTTCTTTGTTGGCTGTTTCTGTAGCCGCGGGCGGTGACCGCGGTAGGATCAAAAACCCAGCAAGAAATCAGGAAACACAAGAAAACAGGAAGGGGAAAAAATCTCGCAAAGACGCAAAGCGCGCAAAGGGGAATAAACCGGGCAAAGCGCTTGGTTCTTCGGGCTTCGTTGTAGGCCGCCGTTGTATCGGCGGTGAGATCGGACTGTAGCCGGCCTCGCTGAAGCCGGCCATCACACCCGCCGGGGATTTCAACCCCGGCCTAGTGCGCTGCAAAGTTGCAGCAACCCTTCCGAGGTGGAAGACCTCGGGCTGTGTGGGCCGTTCCACACAGATAACTGGAAGAAACTGCGCCGTCGTGAGGCGGGGTGGAGAGCATCGGAAAGGAGCAAATCGGCCGCAAGAGATGAACACGATTCAGCGTCGAGGTGAGGACGAGCCTGTTAGGCAATGGCGAAGTCCGGCATGGCAATATGTCGTCATCGGGTGCGTGCAACGGAGGCATCTGGTGATTCCCTTAGCGTGGTTGGTGGCAGCAGGTTTGCAAAGGGTAGTGCAATGAATGCAGGAGATCTATCGGGAAAGGACGCGGTGACGCGCCCGGTAGAAGTCAGAGACGCCATAGTAGCGCTGAAGTCGGGTAATGCCGATGGAGCCAAGGGCGTCAGGAAAGCGAACTCCCTTGGGGAAAGATCGCGCGAAGGCACACCTCCGGTAGTTCCGGCAACGGATACGCAAGGAGGAGAGGACTTGTGGCAACGCTACAAGGCCGAACGCGGGGTGTGGAGCCAAGGGATGCTGGAAGCCCTCGCCAGAGGGGTCAAAGGCGGCAAGTGGTTCAGTCTGATCGACAAACTCTATGCCGACCGAACTCTTGCGTTGGGTTGGCAAAAGGTGAAGTCCAACGCGGGTTCCTGCGGCGTGGACAACATCACGGTATCGCGCTTCGCTCAGCAGGCGGAGGTTCGGCTGCTCGCCGTGAAGGAGCACTTACGCGAGGCCCGATACCAGCCCCAACCCATCAAGCGGGTCTGGATACCCAAGCCAGGCTCGCGGGAGAAGCGGCCGTTGGGCATTCCCACGGTACGCGACCGAGTGGTGCAAGCCAGTTTGCGGATGGTGATTGAACCCATCTTCGAGCACGAGTTTGCACCGCAAAGCTACGGGTTTCGGCCCGGGAGAAGCTGCAAGGACGCACTACGGCAAGTGGACGGGTTGCTCAAAAGCGGCTCGACTTACGTGGTGGATGTGGACTTCAAGGGCTTCTTTGACTCGATTCCGCATGACCGCCTGTTGGCACGGGTTGAAGAACACGTGGCCGACGGGCGGGTACTGGGACTCATCAAAGACTTCCTGAAAGTCGGCATCATGGAGGAAGGGAAACATTGGTCGGTGGAAGAAGGCACGCCGCAAGGCGGGGTTATCAGTCCGCTGCTGGCCAACATTTACCTGAATCCCTTGGACTGGCAGATGAAGAATCGCGGGGTGGAGATGGTGCGCTATGCGGATGACATTGTCATTCTGTGCCCCGATCTCCAAAGCGCGCAGCAGGCTCTGGGAGATGTCCAAAAGTGGGCCGGTGAAAACGGGCTCACGCTGCATCCGGAGAAAACCCGCGTGGTGGACATGACGATATCGGGAAGCTACTTCGACTTCCTTGGGTATCGCTTCTGGAAATCACGCAAAGGAAATATCCGGCGCTTGGTACGCCCCAAGAGCATGCGCAAGCTGCGCCAAACCATTAAGCCCCTCACCCGACGTGCCAATGGGCACAGCATGGCAGCCTTGACGAAGAAGCTCACGCCCATCCTTCGCGGATGGCACAACTACTTCAAACAGGCCGACCTTGCCAAATTGCGCGAGGTGGATGGCTGGGTGCGTGGACGACTCCGAGGCATTCTGCGAAAACGCAGCGGCCTGCGGGGGTTAAGCCGAGGCGCAGACCACCAGCGATGGCCGAATACCTACTTTGCCGCATTGGGGCTCTTCTGCCTTGAAGAGGCCCACCGTGCGGAACTGACCAGCCTCCGTAATGGAGCAACTTGCTGACTGGAGAGCCGGATGCGAGAAATACGCCCGTCCGGTTCGGAGGGAGGGGCGGCTCAATCCAATGAGCCGTCCCTACCCCTATCAAAAGCGCAACATCCCCCCGAAATGATTTTTCCTGTTTTCCTGGGTTTCCTGCTTTCCTGCTCGGCTGCAATGGCTGTTCTCCTTCAACCTGCAACCTGTAACTTGTCACTTGTCACCGTCTCCCCTTGGCGTTCTTGG
Source organism: Verrucomicrobia bacterium ADurb.Bin018 (assembly GCA_002071335.1). GTDB lineage: Bacteria > Verrucomicrobiota > Kiritimatiellia > CAIQIC01 > Lenti-01 > CAZNGD01. The sequence continues at coordinate 3,567 of MWEZ01000077.1, read as the reverse complement.
CGTCTTGGCGAGAAGATTTTAAACCGAAAACCCGTCAACGCAAACGACGCAACTGCCGCAAAAAAGCGCGAGCGTTTTCTTTTTGGCTGCCATGGCTGTTTCTGTAGCCGCGGGCGGTGACCGCGGTAGAAGGAGTCAGGGGTTTGGGTTCAGAGGTCAGGTAAAAAAAACGTCAAACCAACAGCCTGGATGTCACGGAGGCCGTCCCTCTACAAGATTCAGAAAATGATTTTTCCTGCTTTCCTGGGTTTCCTGCTTTCCCGCTCAGCTGTTACGGCTGTTCCCCTTCAACCCTTAACTTGCAACTTGCAACTTGTCACCGTCTTCCCTTAACGACGGTACGAACGCGATGGGCGATGATGCGGCGGCGGGCCGTAGGGCCGCGGCGGCGGATAGCGCATCGGGGTGTAATACACCGGCGGCGGTGGGGGTGGCGGCGGCGGGCAGTAGTAAACCGGCGGTGGCGGGGGCGGCGGCGGGGGCGGGCAATAATACACCGGCTGCGGGGCAACATACACACCGCTCCCGTTAGCGGCGGAGGTTAGAATCGAGCCGGCCACCACGCCGATCAAGGCGCCGGCCAGAATATCTCCCGAGCGGTTGCGGGCCATTGCCCCCAGCGGCGCGGCAAGGCTGACCGCAAGGGCGATGGCGGTGATTTTGGCGGTAGTGCTGGCTTTCATGGCTTTCTCCTGGATTGGCTTTCACTTCACATAGTCGCCGGCGCCTCCGCCAAGGTTACAGGCCCGCCACGCCATCCGGGGCTTGCTTTTGCGGCGCCAGCGGATTATTCACCGCATCATGAAACAGCGGGTTGATTTGGATTTTGGCGACCGCGCGTGGCGCGTGGCGCGGGTGTTGGCGGCGGTCGTTGCGGTGGCATTTTGTGGCGGGTGGGCCGCCACGTCGGCAAGCGGGCAGGATGTGCCGCCAACCGGCGGGGAGTGGGTGCTGGACCCCGTACTGTGGACGGCGGATGCCACCACCGTCGGCATCCACCTGCGGCCGCACGGCTTCCGGCCCGTGGGCGAGTCCGGCGGACTGCGCGCCATGCCCGTCCGCGGCCCGGTGTTTGGCCTGCCACCACTCGAAGCGCTGGCCACGTTCCAAGATGACCGCCTCGCCCAGTTGGGCGTGGTGCTGTATAGCCGCGGCGATGCCGGCGACCTCGCCGAGCCTGAGTTTTTTGCCCGCAAGGCGGACTTGGCCACCCGGCTAAGCCAATGGGCGGGCAGCCCGGGCTTTCCCCAAAAACCGCTGGCCAGCGGCGGCACCACGCAGGAAATCCATGTCTGGACCAAGGGGAGCCTGCGCCTGGACCTGGAATGGGCCTACACCCGCAACGCGCGCGCCCCCGATGGCAGCGTCATCAAGTTCCGCGCGGAATATATCCGCCTGCGGTGCCGGCGCTATGATGCCGCGCAACAGGCGCGCTTGGTTGGCGGCAGCGCCCAAACCGCCGGCCCCGCCACCCGCAAGCCTTTCCTGACGCTCTACGACCTGCGCGCGCGGGTGAAAACGCTCCCCGATGGCGCCCACCTCGTCAGCGGTGTGCCCATGGTGGACCAAGGCCCCAAAGGCTACTGCGTGGCCGCCACCGTCGAACGCGTCCTGCGCTTTTTTGAACGCGACTTCGATCAGCATAAAATGGCCCAGATGGCCGACACCAGCGCCGCCGGCGGCACCAGCATCGAGGGCATGCTGCAAGCCCTACGCCGGATGTCCACCGCGCTGGATATCCGCGTGGTCGAACTCTATGGCGCCGAAAGCGGCACCGAGGCCTACGACGACCCCGCTGCCCGCCGTCGCCTGCTCGTTCCCAAAAGCCTCGCGCGCACCATCAAGGAATACAACCGCGTGGCCAAACACGCGCGCCAACCCGAAATTGCCGATCTCACCGTCGCCCGCAGCGCTTCCGTGGATGACATTTATAATCTCATGGACCGCGCCATCCTCAAGGAAGCCCGCAACAGCCGCACCATTGATCGCGATAACTTTTTCCGGCAGGTGCAGCGCCATGTGGACCTCGGCATCCCCCTTGCGTGGAGCCTGATGGTCGGCCTGACCCCCGAGGAAGCCGAAACCGTCGGTATCCGCGGCGTGGCCGGCCACATGCGCATGATCATCGGCTACCATCCCACCACCCGCGACATCCTGTACAGCGACAGTTGGGGCCCCGGCCACGAACAAAAACGCATGAAGCTCGAAGATGCCTGGGTCGGCACCACCGGTCTCTTCGCCATCGTCCCCCGCGAATTCCGTTATTAGCCTAAAGCGGAAATCCGCAAATCTTTCAACGCAAACGACGCAACCGCCGCACAAGATCGCAAGCGTTTTTTGGGGGCTGCCATGGCTGTTTCTGTAGCCGCGGGCGGTGACCGCGGTAGGATCAAAAAACCAAGCAGGAAATCAGGAAACCCAGGAAAACAGGAAGGGAAAAGAATCTCGCAGAGACGCAAAGCGCGCAAAGGGGAATAAACCAGGGAAAGGTGCTGGGTTCTTCGTGCTTCGCTGTAGGCCGCCGTTGTACCGGCGGCGAGATTTCAAACCGCAAACCCTTCAACGCAAACGACGCAACCGCCGCAAAAGTTCGCAACGACGAATGATGCGGTTCTTTGTTGGCTGTTGACTGTAGCCGCGGGCGGTGACCGCGGTAGGAGTGGTCAGGGTTCGGGGTTCAGAGGTCAGGTAGAAACCGTCAAACCGCCAGCCTAGACAGCACGGAGGCCATACCTCTATAAGAACCAGAAAATGATTTTTCCTGCTTTCCTGGGTTTCTTGCTTTCCTGCTCGGCTGTTACGGCTGTTCTCCTTCAACCTGCAACCTGCAACTTGTAACTTGCCACCATCTTCCCCTTGGCGTTCTTGGCGTCTTGGCGAGAGATGCTGAAATGATTTTTCCTGCTTTCCTGGGTTTCCTGATTTCCTGCTCGGCTGTTACGACTGTTCTCCTTCAACCTTCAACCTGTAACTTGTCACCGTCTTCTCTTGGCGTCTTGGCGAGAGATGCTTGTCGGCCGCCGTTGTACCGGTGGCGGGCCAGCGTCACTGGAAAAAAGCAACGGTTCGAAAAAGGCTTGCGCCGCGCCTTGAAGCGTCTATAGTCCCCCCTGTTTTGCCGCCATGGCGGCCAAAACCGGGGCGTGGCTCAGCCTGGTAGAGCGCTTGGTTCGGGACCAAGAAGTCGCTGGTTCAAATCCAGTCGCCCCGACCACTTTAGATTCGGCTTTTTTTCGGCCCAGTTTTTCCAAGGGCCGACAAACTCCACGCACAGACGCGGCGGGAGGTTTCCCCTATTGCTCACCCTTTGCGATGACCACTTTTTCCCGGCGGACAGATCGGGGGCGGCGGCTACGCCGTTGGTTTGGCAAGGGTGTTCAGCGGCGGCGCGACGAGCTCGGGAGGCGCGAACTTTCAGGCTGGGGTACAAGGATTTGCGGCACGGATCGGCGGAAGCGATGCGCGGGGGTTCCTGCGGGGTCGGGAGGTCGGCGCGTGCGGCAAGGCCGCCGCGCCGAGCGGCTGGGTCGGATTTCTGGCCCGACCGTTCCGAAGGGGGGTGCATCC
>MWEZ01000076.1 GCA_002071335.1 Verrucomicrobia bacterium ADurb.Bin018 | reverse complement strand
GCTTTTACTTCTGCAATCGCTTGGCATACTCGGGGTCATAGTGAGTTCGGACTGCTTCCGCTATCCGGCTCCATTGATTTTCAAAGGGAACAGCTTCACCACCCCGCGGAAGCGGGGCAGAAGTTTTTCAATTGTCGGTGGTCTGCGGGGTGTGAACGGGGAGGGGCTTTTTGAGGGATATTTTCTACTGGACAGGGTGGGGGCCTTATGGCTGAATGCGCGGCTTTGCTGAACTAATCATGCAAATTAGAGAAGCCATCATAGCGAACGAACAAGGGATTCACTGCCGGCCCTCGGCCTTGATTGTCAAGGCCTTCCAGGGGTATCCGGGCAAGATTCGTATCTCCAATGGAAATGGGTCGTGCGACGTGAGTTCCGTGATGCAATTGCTATCGCTGGAAATGCACCAGAATTGCCCGATCAAGATCGAGGTGATGGGCGAGAACGAGGCGGCGGTGGCCGACCGGCTGGTGGAAATGTTCCAAACGCATTTTGACTTTCCGCCGGCGGCGGAGGCCTGAATTTTTCTTTTTTGTGTGGCCGGTGGCGGTGCGGCCGATGGTTGCTTTTTTATCGCGTTTTGGGGCTCAGTTTGGCGCGAAGGGGAAGTGGTATTTCCGCAAGCCGAGTTCATCGCGCATGGCGAGGATTTCGCGCTGGGTTTCCAAATTCACGGGGATGCCGCGGCGTCGCCGCTCCCGGCGGGTGGCATATTCTTTTTCGCCGGCGGTATAAATCCGTTTTTGGCCGGGGGCTTTGCGGGAGGCGCGCAACTGGCGCAGGATGGCGCCGGCGATTTTTTTGAATGAGGCGAGGGGGGTGAAATGGCGGATGTTGATGGCGATGAAGAAGTGGCCCAACGGGATGGGGGTGGCGCATCCACGGGCATCGCGGCCACTGAGCATGTGCAGGAAAGCTCCTTGTTGTAGGGCGGCGGAGAGGATTTCGACCACGGTGGCATAGCCGTAGCCTTTGTAGCCGGCGAAATCTTCGCCCGCGCCACCCAACGGGAGGAGGGCGGCGGTGCCGGCGATGAGATCGGCAAGCACGGCGTGAGGGTCGGTTTGGGAACTGCCATCGTGGGCGATGACCCAGCCGGGGGGCAGGGGTTTGTTCAATTTGGCATGGATTTCCACTTTGCCGCGCTGAATGATGGAGGTGGCGCAGTCGAGGAGGAAGGGGAAGGGATCGTTGGTGGGCATGGCGAAGGTTAGCGGGTTGGTGCCGAGCATGTTTTCCACGCCAAAGGTGGGGGCAATGGAGGGGCGGGCATTGGTGCCGCAAATGCCAATCATGCCGGCTTTGACGGCCATGAGCGGGTAATAGCCGGCGATGCCGAAATGGGTGGAGTTGCGCACGGCCACCATGCCCAGGCCATATTGGCGGGCCTTTTGGATTGCCAGCGTCATGGCGCGGTGGGCGACTACATGGCCCATGCCGTTGCCGCCATCCAAGACAGCGGCGGCGCGCAAGTTTTTGACAACGCGTATTTTGGTTTTGGCGAGCTGGGTGCCGGCTTTGATGCGGTCGTAGTAAATGGGTTTGAGCCGAGAAATGCCGTGGGAGTCGAAACCGAATTCGTCCGCGGCCATCAAGACGTTGGCGCAAATGGCGGCCTCAGCGCGCGGAGTGCCGAGTTGGCAAAAGACATCGCGCATGAATCGTTCCAGTGTGGTGCAGGGTACCCAAACGGTGTCGTCGTGGCTGTTCATGGTGGCTACTCCTTGCCATGAGAGCCTAGGGGCCGGGTGGAAGGCGGTCAAGTGGGATCGCGCGGGGTGCGGGTGGCGGGATTCGGTGTTGAATGGACGGCGGGGGAGGGGCTAGAGTGGGCCTCCGATATGAATGTGACCACCCAGCCGCCCAACCACCTGTGGAACCCCCAGTGCGAAACGATGCCCCGCTCGGAATTGGCAGCACTGCAACTCAAGCGCCTGAAAAAGGTGGTGTCCACGGCGTGGAACAAGGTGCCATATTACCGGGAGAAAATGCGCGCGGCGGGCATCCGGCCGCGGGATATCCAAACGTTGGCGGATGTGGCGCATTTACCGTTCACCACCAAGGATGATTTGCGGGCGTGTTTCCCGTATCAGGCGTTTGCGGTGCCAATGGAAAACGTGGTGCGCATCCATGCCTCGTCCGGCACCACCGGGCAGGCGACCGTGGTGGGCTATACGCGGCGCGACATGGCGACATGGTCCGAGCTGATGGCGCGTCTGCAAACTGCGGCCGGAGTCACGCGCGGCGACATTGTCCAAATTGCCTTTGGCTATGGGTTTTTCACGGGGGGGCTGGGGCATCATTACGGCGTGGAAACGGTGGGGGCGGCGGTGTTGCCTGTGTCATCGGGCAAGAGCGAGCGGCAAATCCAAATCATGAAGGATTACGGGACGACGGTGCTGATTTGTACACCATCGTACGCGATGCACTTGGCGGAGTGGATGGCCAAAACGCCGGAGAAAGAGCGCATCCGCCTGCGGTTGGGGTTGTTCGGCGGCGAGGCTTGGACCGAAGGGATGCGACAGGCTCTGCAAAAAGGGCTGGGCGTGTTTGCCACGGATAACTACGGATTGAGCGAAGTCATGGGGCCCGGAGTTTCTCATGAGTGTGTGGAACAAAAAGGAATGCACATTGCCGAAGATCACTTTTTGCCGGAGCTGGTTGATTCGGCGACCGGCCAGCCGGTGACGGATCCCGCCGCCGGAGGTGAGCTGGTGATTACCACGCTGACCAAGGAAGCCATCCCCGTGGTGCGCTACCGCACGCGCGACCTGTGCCACTTTTTGCCCGGCGAATGCGTCTGTGGCCGCACGGGGCGGCGCATGAGCAAGGTGTCCGCGCGCAGCGACGACATGCTGATTATTCGCGGCGTGAATGTGTATCCGCAGCAAATCGAGCAGGCGTTGCTGGCGATTGAAGGCGTGGCGCCACATTATCAAATTGTGGTTAGCCGCGAAGGCACGCTGGACGAACTGGAAGTGCTGGTGGAAGTGACCGAAAGCATTTTCTTCGACGAAATGACGAAGCAACAGGCTTTCAAGGAAAAAATCGAACGGCGGCTGGCCACGGAATTGGCCGTGCACGCGCGGGTGCGTTTGGTGGAGCCCGGTAGTACGCCGCGCTCGGAGGGCAAGGCCATGCGCGTGGTGGATCGCCGGAAATCACCCTAGGGCGGAGCAAGCCGCGGCAAGATGATGGGTAGTTTGCAGGGCAAAGTGGTGTTGGTCACCGGCGGGGGGCGCCGAGTGGGCGCGGCCATTTGCCGAGAACTGGCGGCACGTTCTGCCGCGGTCGTGGTGCATTATCGTCATTCTGAAGCGGAGGCTCTGGCGTTGTGCCGCGAACTAAAAAATGGGGTTTTGGCAGTTCGTGGTGATTTGTCACAGCCGGCCCAGCGCGAATGGGTTTTTCGTGAAGCAATGGAATGGCTGGGGCGAGTGGATGTTCTGGTGAATAATGCGGCGTTGTTTGCCCGCGATGACGAAGCCGACCCTGCCCAGTTGGCCGCTGTGAATGTGGCGGCGCCATTGGATTTGGCGGCGCGGATTGCCGCGCAGCCCGGCGGGGGCTGCGTGATTCATTTGCTGGATAGCTGGGCGGCACGCCCCGAGGCCGCAGCTTTTGGCGAATATGCCGCCACCAAGCGCGAGCTGGCAGGTTCGATTGCCCGCTTAGCGCAACAGTGGGTGCCGCATACCCGTGTGAATGGTGTTGCGCCCGGCCCGGTGTTGGTTCCTGAGCGTACGGAAGCTGCGGGCACGGTGCCGTTGCAGCAGCGTCCAACGCCCGAACACGTGGCGCATGCTGTGGCCTTTCTGGCCGAAAATACGGCAGTGACGGGCCAGATTGTGTATGTGGATGGTGGCCAGCATTTACTGGCCGCCGCCCACGACGGGAGGCAACGGCCATGAGCTTGAGCGGCACGCCGCGCGGGGAGCGGTGGCATATTGCCATTTTCGGCCGGCGGAATGTCGGCAAGTCCAGCTTGATCAATGCGCTGACCGGGCAAGATGTGGCGATTGTGTCGCCCGTGAAAGGAACCACTACTGATCCCGTGGCCAAAGCCATGGAACTGCCGCCGCTGGGGCCGGTGGTGATTTTGGACACGCCGGGCTTGGACGATGCCGGCGAGCTCGGCGCGCAGCGGGTTCAGCGCGCGCACGATGTACTCCACCGGGCCGACATCGCTATTATGGTAACCGAAGTCCAATTTGGCTTTGGCGAGCACGAACAGGCCTTGGCCGTGCAAGCGCGGGCCAAGGGGATCCCGTTGTTGCTTGTCATCAACAAAACCGATGCCGCCGCGCCCACGCTGGCCGTGCGGCAAAGCATGGCCACGCAAGCACGGGTGCCGCTGGTGGTGGTTTCCGCCGTGACCGGGGAGGGGATGGATGAACTCAAGCTGGCATTGATCCGCATTCTGCCGGAAGAAGAATCCCCCCGGCGACTAGTTGGCGATTTGCTAAGGCCGGCGGATGTGGTCGTTTTGGTGGTGCCGTTGGACAAGGCTGCGCCGAAGGGCCGTCTGATTTTGCCACAGCAGCAGACCATCCGTGACATTTTGGAGGCGGGGGCGCAAGCGCTGGTGACCCGGGATACGGAGCTGCCGCAAACGCTGGCGCGTTTAAACGGCCGGCCGCGTTTGGTGATTACCGACTCACAAGTGTTTTCGCAAGTGGCTGCGGTGGTCCCCCGCGATGTGTGGTTGACCTCGTTTTCCATTTTATTTGCCCGCTATAAGGGGGATTTGACCGCGCTGGTACAGGGTGCCCGCGCGATCGATTCCTTGCCCGACAACGCGCGGGTGCTGGTGGCGGAGGGATGCACGCATCAACGGCAGTGCGATGATATCGGCACGGTGAAAATTCCCGCGCGGCTGCGGCAGTACACGGGCAAACAGTTGGTGTTTGAGCATTCGGCGGGGATGACGTATCCGCGCGAGCTGCGGGACTATGCCTTGGTGGTGCATTGTGGGGGCTGCATGCTAAACCGCCGTGAGATGCAATGGCGCTTGGCGCAGGCGCGCGAGGCGGGCGTACCGATTGTAAACTACGGGGTGCTCTTGGCGCACGTGAGCGGCATTCTGCCGCGGTGCCTCGAACCATTTCAATAAGCCGGCGCGGGCAATTTCGGCTCGGCTATGGGGATGTCGCCTCGGCTGTCTTGTGGCTGCCGGAAAACAAGTCCGGCAAATTCAGATTGACCGGTCGCCATCGCGGGTCCTCAAAGGTCCCCGTCAGGCGAAATTCCAGCAGGCGCGTGACCGGCAGGGTGGCCAACCGAACGATGGTGGCCAGCGTTCCATTTCGGAGCAGTTGCACTTCTACGCGGTAATTCAAATTGCCGTCTAAGAAGTAATCACCGGTGGCCTTCACGCTAAACATGGTGCCTTGCAGATCAATATCGCGAGAAGTGATGCGGCTGTTGCGGATGGTGAAATGACCGTTGGCATCGGTTTGGGCAAACAAGTTGAAGTCCGGCAAAATCTTGTCCAAAATAGCGGACAGACCGCTGAATAATTTGGTCTGAAAGAGCAGGCCGCCGCGGACCGTGGCCTGTCCGGAACCGACCACTTGGGGCCCGGTTCCTTGGCCAAAATAGCCGCCGACGCGAATCGTGCCGTCCAGCGTTCCCCGCATGTTTTTGACGGGCTTGGCAAAGGATGCTTCGAGAAGTTCCGTCAGGTTCACGTTGGTGGCAGTCAATTCCACTTCGTAACGCCAATTGGTGTCCGAGCCCACCGGGTAAAAATAGCCGCTGCCTACAGCCTGCCCGCCATAGGCAGTGGCCAGCGCGTTTGTGACGTGTATCCGCATCCCGTCGGCGGCCAAATCAAAGGTAGCCGTGTCGGCAACCCAACGGTCAAAGCCGAAGCCTTGCGCTTCCACCTGAGCCTGCAACTGGTTGAGTGAAAAGTTGCAATAATCCAGCAAGCCGTTGATTCGCAGGCGCAGCGGCCCGTTGAAAACAAACGGTTTGAGGAAGGTGGCAACCGCCGGGCCGAGCATGTCGGCCGTGGCGCGAGGGTCCAGTGTGCTTTCGACAGTGTCCAGCCGCAGCGTTTGGTTGGAAAAAGCCATGTGGATGTCGCCGCGCGCCATGCCCTCGGGACGGGCGAGAAGCGCCCGGGTCATGTGCATTACTTCGTTTGTGATGTTGAGTTGGGTTTGGAAAGATTGAATTGGGGTGTTGCGCAAAGAGAAGTTGGTGGCCTGTACCGGGCCGTAACAATAAATCGCGGGGTTGCCAACGGTGCCGCCGACCATAACGTCGCCCTGAATCGGCTCCTGAAACTCGAACCAATCCACAATGGCCTGCATGTTGGGGGTCAGGAGCGGCTTGAGCAGATGGGGGTTGATGGTGCCCCGTACCCGCGCCTGAAAATCGCGGCGGGTCAAGTTATAGCGCCCCTCTGGTACGGACAGTTTGCTCGCGTGGGGGCCGGTGTCGAATTGCACGCTTGCGGGTCCAATGGTGATTTCCGGCCCCGTGCGTGCAAAGGCCACGTCCAACGCTTCGATGGGCACATTCCGCAGTGCGGTGCGGCCAAAACTGAGACGCCCGGTGATCTGCTGCAGCAGATTGGTGGCGGCAGTGGGCCCCAGTTGCAGGTCCAGTTGCAAAGGAAATTGCAGGATGGGCACCGCCGCTGCCACTTGCGCCTGAATGCGAGGCGGCATGACGCGCAGCAACGTATCCGGCGGCAACGTGTTGTGCAAATTGACCAGGGTGGTTTGGTCGGCGAGGTCAAAATGGCCGGAGAGGGCAAGGATGCCAGCGGTGGTTAGAATTTGGATATTCGGTACCCGGACCTGTTGCTCGTTCAGCGCCACATCAAAATCAAGGCGGCTGAATGCGACACCCTGCACTTGCCCTCCCGAGGCGCTCCGTACTTGCAGCGAAAAAGACTGGCGCGCGGGTTGATCCGGCGCAATAGAGAAAACAAAATCCGCTTGCGGGGGTTGATCAAACGATATTCGGTTGAGTTGCTCCACGATATTTAGCACCCAGGCGGGGGCTTCCTCCATGCCTTGCTGAACGAGGGCCAATGGATTAGTGGCCGGGGCCTGTGGGCGGGCCGCCGGATAAAAAGCGCCGCGCCCGCGAAAATGAATGTCCAGAAAATCGGCGGCGAACTCGTGGAGGGTGATCTTGCGGTCGGCGATGCTTAGGCGGGCGTTTGCATGAGTTACTGCCAACTCGTGGGTGCCATGAGGCGTCTCTGGCTGATTTTGCCCGACCTGAAAACGCAAGGAACCTTCCACAATGGAAACCAACGGAACGGATTCCTGATGCCAGAGCAGGGGGATGGGATTGAGCGCCACTGACAGTTCGGCGGATTCCAAGAATGGCCGGGGCGCGTCTTCTTTGAGGAATAAACGCACATTTTTAGCCACCAAGCCGCGGTCCACTTCCAAGGTTAGCCGCTCAATTTGGAGAAAATAGCCTTGGGCCGCCAAGCGGTTGAGTAGGGCATCGGAAAAATAGGAAGGAAGACCGACCAGATGCAGATAAGCAAAAAACACCAGCGTGATGAGAAACAGCAAAAAAGCCGCCCGCAGTGTCCAACCGCATGCATGCCGCAGCCCAGTCAATAGCAATGCCACGTACCGCCGCCTGCCGAAAGCAGAAGCGGCCAAGGGTTGGGCTTTTCCTTCAGTCATGTGGGGCATCCTACGCCACCGCGGGGCACCGGAAAAGCCCGAATCGCCGAGGCGGCATCTCTAGACTGGAAACTCACGTGTTCTTGAGATACAACGGCGGGCGAACCTCGTGCCAGGCGACTTGCATTGCTGCTGTGGCTCGGCGGAAGCAATTGTGAACATTTTTTTAGGTGTCAACTTGAACCATCGGCAGATGCCAGTTAGAGAAAATATGTTGTCCGTTTGGCTGGCCATGGCAACGGGAGCAAGCGGGCCATGAGCCTTTGGGCCTTTCGTTTTCTGCTCTGGTATATCTGCGTGTTGTTGGTTCAACCACAAAACCGCTTCACATTTCTGTGGCCGCTGCGCATTGCCAATTTGTCATTTTTGATTGCCACCGGACTGCACATCCTTTCCTGCCTAGAAGCCCAAAAACCTTTGTTGCGGCTTGGCCCCGCGACACTGATGGCCTTTGCCCTGCTCTTTTTTGCCACCTTGTCGCAACATTTTGGGGTTTACCAGATTTCTCCCGCCTGGAATCCATATCTCGACATTATCGTAAAGAATTCTTTGCTGCTCATCATGGTCGAAGTGATGGTTACTTCGATCCAGCGGGTCTGGGCGGTGCAAATCACGTCATTGTTTTGCACGCTTTGGTGGATCAAAGGCGGCTTACGGCTGTCCGCCATGGGCGCGACCTATTCCGGGGATCGTTTGATGGGGGCAGCAGTTTCCATGATCGAGAATCCCAATGGATTCGCCTATATGATGTGCGTGTTTTTGCCGCTTTATTTGTATGCATACCAGCAGGCGCGGCACAAATGGGAGAAATGGTTTTTCTTGGCCTGTGCGTTAGCCGCCGTGTGGATTATTTTTGAAACAGGCAGCCGCACGGGATTGGTCACCTTGATTGCCATTGGGGTTTTTTTGGTGCCTTATTACGGACGGAAACATTTCCGGGCGCTATTGCTCATAACCGCCGTGCTGGTGGTCATGTTCCCAATGACCGGCGAGAAGAACCGCGAGCGTTTTCGGACAATTCCCCAGTCCATTGCCGCATTTTTTGGCGGTGCGAGCAAAGGGAAAGAGCCCATGACGATGATGACCCAAGATGAGCAGAGCGCTGAAGAACGCAGCGAAAAAAACAAGCACACGTGGGCACTCATAAAAGAAAACCTGCTGTTTGGTGTGGGAATTAACCCCGATTCTTCAAAATATGTGGATAGATACCCCATGGCTAGCGGGCAAGTGCATTGCGAAATCCTGATGGCTGGCCGGCAGATGGGAATTATCGGTATGGGACTTTACTCGGGATTTATTATTTTAATCTTTATTCAAGGCTGGCGAATCCGCAAGCAGGCTGTCGGCTGGCCGGCACTGCGCGATTTGGGCTGGACTTTTCAACTGCAAGCGGTTGCTTTTGCAGTCGGCGGGAGTTTTTCACCCGGGCCGTGGAATCCCGTAATGATGATACTTGCCGGCCTATCCTCCGCCATGATTCGGCTGGTCCACGAAGAGCGCGTTGACTTGCTGGCTTCCACGACGGCCGCCTGACGTATGCTGTTCAATTCCTACGAATTTTTATTTGCGCTCTTGCCACTAACATTGGTGGGCTATTTCCTGGTGTTCCCCAAGCCGTGGCGCCACGCTTGGCTGACGTTGTGCAGTTTTGTCTTCTATGGTTGGTGGGATTACCGCTATTGCGGACTCCTGTTGCTGGCCATCACCATTGATTATTTTGCTGGGGGACGGATTGCCGCCGCCAATGACCCCGCCAAGAAAAAGCGATGGCTGTTGGTTTCGATATGCAGCGACATGGGGATGTTGGGGTTCTTCAAATACTTTGATTTGGGTGCGCGCACCATCAACGCCGCCATGAGCCTGCTGGGCGCTGAACACCCGGTTATCCCGCTGCTGCATCTGGTACTGCCGGTGGGCATTTCATTCTACACCTTTCAGTCAATGAGCTACAGCATTGACATCTATCGGGGCAACGCCCGGCCCGCTCGCAATTTCATTGATTTCGCCTGTTATGTTTCGCTGTTCCCGCAATTGGTGGCGGGGCCGATTGTGCGCTATCATGAATTGGACAACCAGTTGCGTCAGCGCACCCACACTTGGGCCAAAGCCGGGGCCGGCATCACGTTGTTTGTGTTGGGACTGGCCAAAAAAGTGTTGTTGGCCGATGGGGTGGCGCCAATTGCCGATTGGGGATTTGCTCAGGCCACCATTGGCTTTGCCGGTGCATGGAGCAGCTTGCTTGCTTATACCTGCCAAATTTATTTTGATTTTAGTGGCTACTCCGACATGGCGGTCGGACTGGGCCTCATGTTGGGTTTTCAGTTCCCGCAATATTTCAATTCGCCCTATCAGTCACTATCCATCACCGAATTTTGGCGGCGCTGGCACATTTCTCTTTCTTCGTGGCTGCGCGATTACTTGTATGTGACTCTTGGCGGCAACCGGAAAGGCCCCGTCCGGACCTATATCAATCTGTTTCTCACCATGCTGCTTGGCGGGTTGTGGCATGGTGCGAATTGGACATTCGTTATTTGGGGCGCCTACCACGGGGTGCTGCTGGCACTTGAACGCATGAATCATAAACGGGGCTTGGGATGGTGGTTGCCGCGACCGCTCCAGATGAGTTTTACTTTTATGCTGGTCATGGTGGGGTGGCTTTTGTTCCGCGCTCCCTCGTTGGAAGTG
>MWEZ01000075.1 GCA_002071335.1 Verrucomicrobia bacterium ADurb.Bin018 | reverse complement strand
TCCACCATGAAAGCGCTCATTCAGACCGGTTCTAGCCTGTCTGCGTGCGGACACGCACAGGCAGGCGGGCGGGTGCCCGTGCCCCTGAAAAGCGATTTCTTATCAATCTTCCCGGACCGTTTCCAGCGGCACCCGCTTCTGACTCGGCCGCTGCCGCCGCCGGTCGAACAGCCCGTCGTAGCCGTACCGCTCGTAGCGGTCCTTCCACCGCCGCATGGTCCGGCAGCTGACGCCCAGAATCTCGGCCGCCTCGAACCACAACAACTGTCCACCGATCGCCCGCATCATCACTTCCTGTACTTTCATTGCCCGATCTACCTCGAGCCGAGGGTATTCGCCCATGTCCGTTCCTCCTGGAACAAACACTCTCGGCCAAGCAACCGGACAAATCACTTACCAATACCACCGGACAACTCATGTTTTACCGACACGCGCTAAATACCATTTGCCTGAGCGGGTTGGATTTGACATGTTTCCCCGCATGGCTTTTGCCTTTTCCACATTGTCGCCTTGCTTTCCAAACCTGCGTCGGGGGGCGTGGATTGGCGTTGCCGTGGCGACGCTTCTCATTTCGACCTATGCCCACATCAAGGCGGGGTATACATTGCCGATTCCGTGGAACGACGAGCCTTGGTATGCGTGGTCCAGCATTTCGTTGGCGGAGAGCAACACATTTTTTTCGGAATCGTTGAATCCCGAGCGCGTGTTGCCGCTGGTTCCGATGTATCAAGTCCCTCTTGCGATTGTGTTTAAAGTGGCCGGGTTCTCCTTTGCCCTGGCCCGATGGGTTTCATGGGCATTCATGGCCGTGGCCTATCTCGGAGTCCTGTGGTTGATCAAGCCTCGCCCTTTGCCGTTGCTCTCCGCCGCCGTGGCGTCGCTGTTCTTTTTTGGGGCGACATCCGTGGTGGCCGGCAACATGTGCCGTCCGGAAGCCATGGTCTGGGCGGTCGCGGTTTGGACTTTTGTCTTGGCCGACCGGGGTCATTGGTGGAAAGCCTTGTCGTTGGCGGCCATCGGGGCATGGGTCCATCAAATCGGGATGGTTTTCTTTGCCGGCGCGTTTTTTTTGTTTTTGGAATGGGCGGTTCGAGCGAAAGGGCATATCCGTCCAAGTCGCTGGGATTGGGTGTTCATCGCCGTGGCTCTGGCGGCATTGGCGGGACAAGCGCTTTTTATTTGGCATTATTGGACTTGGTTTTGGGCGGACTTTGGCGAAGCGTCCAAAGAGTCGTTGCAGCAGAATCTCGCGGGGCGCATCTTCTTTTCCAATAAAACCCCTTGGCTGGCAGCGTATGCGGGGCTGTTTGGCATGGGACTTTGGGGATTTCGGCGCTTGTTGGTGCCGGTGGTGCTCGGCGGTTGCGCCTATGTCAGCATGTTGGTGCGGCCCCAGATGTGGTACGAGATCTACAACCAGATGGCATTCATGTGGCTGGCGCTGGCCATCCCTTGGGCCCTGTTTCTGGTGGCGGATCGGCTTGTCCAAACCTGGACCGGGAGTTTGAAGCCGCGGGTGAAGACCGGGCTGGTGCTCATCGCGTTCGGCGCGGGACTGTTGCCGATGCTGAACATGTGCTATGCGCATGGGTTCGTGACCGGACCGAACAACTACCCCGCCAAACTGGGCTGGGGCTGGGGCATGCAGATGGATTCCCATCCCTATATCACCGAGCAGGACATCCAAGCCATTTCCCGGGAAATCGAAAAACATGCCGTGCCCGGGAAAAAGCAGCGGGTGTTTTTCATGCCGGAAGGCGACGCTTTGTTTTTCCATGGCCGCATGCCGTCCAACACCATTCCCTATCAGGGCGTGTACACGGAGGTCAAAGGCGACATGGCGGTATTTCGGCTCTCGCGGCATCAACCGGCGTGGTTGCGAGACCAATATGTGCGGAAGCATCTGCGCCTCTATGGCGGGGAGGGGCTCGAGCCGTTTTACGAGCGCGATGCGACCGAAAAGTGGATTTTCATTCCTCCCAAAGCGGAGTAGAGTGGCGCAAATGAAGACCCGGTGGATCTTACCCCCATGAAGACTTCGGCCCGAAACGCCGGCATCCTGTTTCTGGAATCGGCGCTGGAAGTGGACAGCGCCGTGACGCCCAGCGCCACCATCCTGTCCTGGTTCGAGGGGCGCCGGCGCGCACATCGTTTCCGGTTGGAGCCCATCTCGTTCAATGACATGGTGAAATGGGGGTTTGATCCGCGCACGGGCAACCTTTGCCATGAAAGCCGGCGGTTCTTCAGCATCGAAGGGCTGCGGGTCAAAACGAACTGGGGTCAGGTTCCGGAATGGGAACAGCCCATCATCGTGCAGCCGGAAATCGGCCTCTTGGGTTTCATCACGAAGCGATTCAACGGCGTGCTGCATTTCCTGGTGCAGGCCAAGATGGAGCCCGGCAACGTCAACATGATCCAGTTGTCGCCGACCTTGCAGGCCACGCGCAGCAACTTCTCGCGGGTACATCAAGGGCGGGCGCCGTTATATCTGGAACAGTTCACGGATCGCCGCCATGGCCGGGTGCTGGTGGATGTCCTGCAATCGGAGCAGGGCGCGCGGTTTCTCCGGAAGCGGAACCGGAACATCATCATCGAGACGGAACAGGACCTCCCCGTGGGCGAGGATTATTGTTGGCTAACGCTGGGGCAGTTGTTGCGCTTGCTGCGGCACGACAACGTGGTGAACATGGACGCCCGCACCGTGATGTCCTGCATTTCCTATGCCCTCGGACCGGGGGCGAGTCCGGAGGCCGTCTCGAGCCGTTTCGGGCAGGAACTCTGGCGTTCGTTCCAATCCTTTGCGGCCGGACGCAGCAGCAACGAAGAAATCATCAGCTGGTTCACGGAGCAGAAATTCGCCTATGATTTGGACGTGGAGCGCATCCCGCTGGGAACGGTGCGGGAATGGGTGCGGACCGACACGGAAATCCGGCATGAAACCGGACGCTATTTCAGCGTGATCGCCTGCCGGGTCGAAGCCGACAACCGGGAAGTGTCCGCCTGGACCCAGCCCATGGTCAAGGCGCACCAGCGCGGGTTGATCGCTTTCGTGGTCAAGGATTTCGACGGGGTGCTGCACATTTTGGTTCAGGCCAAGGTCGAACCGGGAAACTTCGACGTGGTGGAAATGGCGCCGTCGGTCCAATGCATCACCGGCAGCTACGAGAACGAAGGTCCCGACCAGTTGCCGCCGTTCGTCCACTACGTTTTGAATGCGCGTCCCGACCAGATCCGGTTCGACACTTTGCAGTCCGAAGAGGGCGGCCGCTTCTTCCGCGAAGAAAACCGGAACATGATCGTGGAGGCGGGGCCCGACTTTCCCCGGGAATTGCCCTCCAACTACATCTGGATGACGGCCGGCCAATTGAAGGAATTCATCAAGTACAACAATTTCGTGAACGTGCAGGCGCGCTGCCTGCTCTCCAGCCTGAGCTTCATCGAGATGGACAAGTGATGCAAACGCTGCGGATCGGCATCATGGGCTGTTCCAGCTTTGCCCGCCGGGCAATGATTCCGGCTTTGGCGCTATGCGATGACATCCAATTGATCGCGGTCGCCAGCCGCGACGCGGATAAAGCGAATCGAATGGCGGCGGAATTCGGGTGTCGGGGCGTCGCCGGTTACGAAGAATTGCTGAAACGGGAAGACATCGATGCGGTCTACATGCCGCTCCCGACAGGACTTCACGAAGAGTGGGGCACCAAGGCCGTGCAAGCCGGAAAACACCTGCTGGTGGAAAAGTCTTTTGCCGCGACCGAGGATTCCGCTTTAGCCATGGTCGCGTTGGCCCGCGCGCGGAATCGACTGGTCTTCGAGAATTTTCAGTTTCAGACCCATTCGCAATGGGCGCGCCTGAAATCCTTCATGGCCTCGGGTGAAATCGGCGCGGTCCACTTGGTTCGCAGCACCTTCGGGTTTCCGCCGTTGCCCAAAACCAACTTTCGGTGGGACAAGGCGCTGGGCGGTGGAGCGTTGCTGGATGCCGGGGCTTACATGGCGAAAGCGGCGCAGCTCTTGTTGGGCTTGGGTCTCGAAGTGCGGGGCGCCGCCCTGCAAATGGACGAGGAAACCGGCGTGGATTGTTATGGCGAGGCCATGCTGCGCAACGCGCAGGGGCAGATCGCCCAGGTGGCGTTCGGATTCGACTATTTCTACCAGTGCCGCGTGGAGTTGCTCGGCACGAAGGGCAAGGTCTCCTCGAATCGGGTTTTTACCGCGCCGCCCGACCATCTACCGAGCTTGTCCATCGAAACCCAGGCCGGGAACCGCGAGGAGATGTTGCCCCCAGACAACCACTACCTGAACATGTGGCGCTGGTTCGCGGTCACGGTCGCGGCCGGCGAGTATCAATCCCATTGGGACATCCTCTGCGACCAAGCTCGTCTGTTGAGCGAAATCCGGAAAGCCGCCGGAGAATCGGCCAGGCAAAGGACATCATGAAAATCCCCTTCAACGTTCCCTATCTGACCGGCAACGAAGAACCCTACGTGCTCGAGGCGCTGCGGTCCCGGCGGCATTGCGGCAACCACCAGTTTGCCGATAAATGCATCCAGACGATGAAGAAAAAATATGGATTCCACGAGGTGTTCCTGACTCCCAGCGGGACCGCCGCGCTGGAGATGGGATGCCTGTTGGCCGATTTGCAGCCTGGAGATGAAGTAATCCTGCCGTCCTACACCTTCAGTTCCACGGGCAATGCCGTGGTCTTGACCGGAGCAAAGCCCGTGTTCTGCGAAGTGGACCCCAAGACCATGAACGCCGATGTCCGGCACATGGCGTCGTTGGTTACGGCCAAAACCAAGATGCTGTTGCCCATCGACTATGCCGGCATTCCGTGCGACGTGGACGCCATCAACGCCTTGGCGAAAAAGCATGGTTTGATCGTCATGGACGATGCCGCCCAATCGTTTGGTTCCTTTCACGGGGGGCGGCCGTGCGGGGCGGGGGTGGACATGGCGACGTTCAGCTTCCATGAAACCAAAAACCTCAGTTGCGGAGAGGGCGGGGCGCTGGTCGTGAATCGCCCGGAGTGGGTGGAGCGAGCCCGCTTCCTGCAGGAAAAAGGCACGGACCGGTCCCTGGTCCTGAGCGGAGTCCGTTCCAAGTATAGCTGGGTGGACAAGGGGTCCAGTTTCCTGCTGGCGGACATTTTGGCGGCCATGCTTTGGGCCCAGTTGGAATCGGTCGAGGAAATCGCTCGCAAACGGAAAGCAGTCGCGGCAGCCTACCGGGACCTGTATGCGCCTTTTGAAAAAGATGGCTGCCTGCAAACACCCCATCCGCCACCGGATGTCGACTGCAACGGACATGCGTTTTTCGTCATCTTCGACACGGCACAGAACAAAGACCGGTTTCTGTCGCTGTTGCGGGCGAAGGACGTGCATGCCTACATCGGGTATCTACCCCTGCATTCATCCAAGATGGGGCAACGCTACGGCTACAAGGCCCAAGACCTGCCCCTGACCGAAGATCTGGCCAGCCGGATCGTGCGCTTGCCCTTCTATGCCGACTTGTTCGACGCGGGCCTAGATTATTGCCTCGAATCCATGCAGGCGGTTTTGAAATCCATCTATCAGGGGTAGGTTTTCCATCTCCCCGCCGCCGCCGCCCCCGGGACTTTATTCGGCGCTGTTCCCCGTTTGGCGGTCTGCGAAGCCGACCCGTTGCCGGACGACGTAGAGCGGCCGGTTCTTGACCTCGTTGAAGACGCGTCCGAGGTAAAGGCCGAGCACGCCGAGATTGACCAGCAAGATGCCGCCGATGAACCACAACGATACGATAGAAGTGGTCCAGCCCTCGACGACGACTCCAATCCGGAAATATTCGATCAAAAAGTAGAGGGCGACCAGAAAAGATCCGAGGGCCAGCGAAAGCCCCAGCGCGATGGAGAGGTACAAGGGTTTGTTGGATTGCGAGATGATGCTTTCGGCCGAGTGGTGGAACAGTTTGCTCAGGGAGTAGGAGGATTTTCCCGCAAAACGCTCGGCATGGGCCACCTCGACGTAGCCGATGGGAAATCCGAGCCAGCGGATGAACAACGCGAAGGAGCGGTTGTGCTCCTTCATCCGAAGGAACTCGTCGACCACCGGCCGGCGGGAGATGCTGAACTCGGCGACGGAACTGTCGAAGTGGGCATCCGTGAAAAAGTTGTAGACCGCATAAAAGCACTTGGATGACATGCGCTTGAGCCAAGAATCCTGGCGCTGGAGCCGCCGGCCGAACACCACGTCGAATCCGCCATCCACCGCGGTTTGGTAGAGCTTGTGGATTTCTTCGGGCTGGTCCTGCAGGTCGCAATCCATGACGACCATCCATTCCCCGGCGGCATGTTCGAGGCCGGCCGTGATGGCGTATTGCTGGCCGAAATTGCGGGAGAGGCGGACGCCCTTGCAGCGGGGATCGGCGGCCATGAGCGGAACCATCGTTTCCCAGGAGCGGTCCGGGCCGGCATCCTCGACCATGATGATCTCGAAATTCGGGGTGATTTTTTCGAGCGCGGACACGAGGCGACGGCATAGTTCTCCAAGGCAGTCTTCGGCCTTGTACACGGGGGTGACCACGGAGATGAACGGGCGTTGGTTGTTCATGTCATGCGTTGTCCGGGAAAACGGCGCGACAATCAAGAAAATTCAAGGGGCCCCTGATCTACGGCGTCGGGCGGCAAACGACGGTGTGTTCGACGCCGAGCCCAAGGGGATCGGAAACGAGGAAGATCAAGCCCGCGAAACCGCGGAAGAGGGATTCTATCAGCTTGTTCGAGCGGGGCACGTCGACCGCCTGGACCGGATAGTTGTGGCACTGGTGCTCCACGATCTCGAACCCGGAGCGGACGAGAATCTCGCGGATGGATTTCTTCGAGTAGTGCTGCAAATGGTGGTGGGAATACAGGCGCTGGAAGGGGGAAACCAGGCCGAACTTTTTCAGCATACGGGCGATGCGGAAAATCAAACTGTCCGTGTTGAAGGTGTTGATCACGAGGATGCCTCCGTCGTTCAGCAACGTCCGCATGCGGGCGA
Source organism: Verrucomicrobia bacterium ADurb.Bin018 (assembly GCA_002071335.1). GTDB lineage: Bacteria > Verrucomicrobiota > Kiritimatiellia > CAIQIC01 > Lenti-01 > CAZNGD01. Next base: position 3,489 of record MWEZ01000075.1, on the reverse strand, counting down.
AGAAAGGCCGGTTGTCTTCCAAGTGCGCGATGAGCGAGAACATGGTGATGGCGTCGTATTTATCCTCGAGTTGGGCGGCGAACACGTCGCCTTGGATGAAAGGAATGTCGCCGAGATCGTTTGGCGAAAGGTCGAGGCCCGTCAGCTTCCAGTTCGGACGCTTGGCGTGCAGCCATTTCAGGAAATCGCCGCGGCCGCACCCCACGTCGAGCAGCGCGACGACTTGTGGCCCGCGGGATTTCTCGATGGCCGCCGCCGCCCGCGCGAACAGGGGGATGTTCGGATGGTCGAACCAGTTTTTGTGCGACTCGTCGTAATACTCGGCCCCGAACTTTTCCCGCGCGTCCTTGGGCAGCTTAGTGAAGGTGTGGCCGCATCGGTCGCAACGGAAAAGATGCATTTCCGAATCGAAAACGCCGGCTTCGGAATCGCAGACAGTACATTTCATGGGAAACCATCCTTTCATCTGGGGCAAATCCATTTGAGCGGCGCAGGTCCAGAAGACGCCCAGCGCCATACGAACATGTACGCCATCTCCCGTGGTTGGGTCAATCTCGCGCACGCGAGAGCTTCCTGTCGTCGGGATTGCATGCAAGCCTTCCATGGCATATAAAACGGGGATGGAATATGCCGGTAAACGCCCGCTGAAAGACGAACAGCTAGCCCAGCCGCTCGGCCGCTGGGAACGGATTCTCATCGGTCTCGTGGTCGTTCTCCTGTTGGGGGTTCGACTGGCGTTTTTAGGTGGGCCGATCGACGAAGGCTCCTGGCGGCAAATCTGGTGCAACTTCCAGGCCCGGCAACTGGCGCTGGAATCGCCGCCGGATTTCATGAATCCCAAGATCAATTTCCAAGGCCGCGATTGGGTAAACGTGGCCAATCCTCCATTTTATGAAATGGCGATCGCCATGGCCTACAAAGCCATCGGCCATGAGTCGCTGCCGGTGGCGCGGGCAATCACGTTGATTTTGTTCGTGGGCTCGGCCCTCTATCTCTGCCTGATCATCCGAAAGGTGGCGGGATCGCGTACGGCGGCATATGTCGCCATGGCCTATCTGTGTCTCCCGCTAGGCATATTCTATTCCCGAGCGATTCATTACGACATCATGGTTCTGTTCATGGCCCATGCGTTTCTCTATCACGCTCTGCGGTCTCTGGAGCGCCGCCGCCTCCGCGACTACCTGCTGGCGGTAGCGGCGTTGACCATTGCCTTTTCCACCAAGCCGCCTTATGTCGTTTTTGCGGGACCGCCGCTGCTGGTGTTCGTCCTGTTCCGGTGCCGCGGCCGCTATCTCAAGGCCTTCGGCAGCCTAGTGGCCATGGCGGTGCTGCCAGTCGTGCTCTTCGCTTGGTACGACGCGCACCGAATGTCCATAGAGTTGATGCGGCATACGTCGGTTCTCGAGCCGAATATGCATACGGCGGCGGAGTTCCGTAATTACTACATTGGAACCTTGGCGCTGCGATTCAACTGGCAGAACTGGTTCGTCATCCTGCAGCGAGTTTACTGGATGGTGCTGACTCCGCCCGGAATCCTTCTGGCGGCTCTGGGCGGCGGCGCGATCGGGTTCCGGGGTAAACGGCTGGAAGGGTTGTTCTTGGGCGGATGGTGCCTGGGGGCGCTCGGGTACGTGCTTTTTGCTTTTCCCATGGTGTCGGGCTTCCATGATTATTACACGCTGCCCCTGTTGGCTCCGGCGGCCATTGTCCTAGGCGTAGGCCTTTCTCTGCTGGCGGCGGCGCGTTGGCGGGCGATTCGCATGGGCCTGGCCCTGCTGGGGGGCTATCTCGTCTTGCATGGATTTTACGCCAATCACGCCTTGCGGGCCTATCACTACTTCACTCTGGATGACCAACTGATCGCGGCCGGCCAACAGGCGGCGGAATGGACCCAACCCGCCGATTTGATCGTGTTTTCCGCGATCGGGCGCAGCACGGGCGACGTGGATCCGCGGATGTTGTACTTCGCCGACCGCCTGGGCTACGCCAACGAAATGAAGCAGCTCACCCCGGAAAATCTCGCGCTCTATCGCGGCGCAGGGGCCAAATGGCTGGCCGTGCTGGTCACGCCAGATTGGTATGAAAGCGGCGCCCAAACGCTCGCCGGTTGGGGCGAACCGGTTCGGATGGCGGAAATTTTCGGCCGCAATGGGGACCGGCTGGGCCGCCTGTATCTTTTCAGGTAACGTTGAACCCTCTGGCTGCCAGCCAACCGGCAACGAGTTTCTCGCCAATCACTCCACGTTGGCGAGAACTCCGAATCTGTGTTATCCACTGAAAAGGACTTCCCTGCCACTCGTGAGAGGCAGTGCGGTAATCGCCCTGTAATGCCTGACTTATGCCCGCCAGTATGCGAACATCCGCGTCCTTGATCCTCATACGAACAATCTCCTTTGCACTGGCGCGTTGTGTTGGGCCGTCGGTGTCCAGTTCATCCACCCCACATCGATTTCTGCGAAACGCTTTTCCATCACTCGCAGGGCTTCTTCGTTATTATCCACGAGGATGCACTTGCGTCCAAGTTCTACGGCCGATTCCCCAAATGATCCACTGCCGGCAAAGAAGTCAAGAAGCAGATCGCCAGGCCGAGAGTGTACCTTCACGATCCGATCCAGAACGCCTCTCGGCTTTTGCGTGGGATAGCCGGTCTTCTCGCGTCCGTTTGGACTAACGATCGTATGCCACCATGTGTCCGTTGGCGTCTTCCCTTTGGCTGCCTTCTCTGCCCCCACAAGACTGGGAGCCATGTAGGGGATACGATCGCATTCCTCAAGATGAAATTGATAGTCCTTTGCGTTTTTCGCATACCAGAGGATGTTGTCGTGCTTTGCGGGCCATTTCGTCTTGGACCGTGCGCCGTAATCGTAGGCCCAAACAATCTCATTTAGAAAGGAATCTCGCCCGAAGATCGTGTCCAGCAGAACTTTCACATAATGCACTTCCCTGTAATCGATGTGAAAGAAGAGGCTTCCATTGCACTTGAGAACTCGTCGCGCTTCCTCCATTCGCGGTTCTAGAAACGCAAGATAGTTGTCAAAGATGTCCACGTATTCCTTCGTCCCCAATTTGATCGTTCGGTAACGCCTGCCCTGATATCCCGTCCGGTCGCCATTCTCGTCTCTAACAGTGGACAGGCACGACCGACGCTGCACCTTACCCGTGTTGAAAGGTGGATCAATGTAAATCAAGTCCACCGATTCAGCAGGGAGCCTCTGCAGAACCGGCAGGTTGTCGCCGAAATATATCGTTAATTCTGCCATGAATGTTCTCTCCTCTCCAGCCTAACGTCCACGCTCTCCCTCACCTTGACCGTCCGCGGCAAGGTGTAGGTGAGTAGCGTGTTGTTGGGCCATCTTGCCTCATTGCTGTGCCCGGAGTCCATCCCGCAGTTTCTCCGCAATCCGATCCCGTAGGCTCTTCGGGGCGAGCACCTTCACGTCCGGCATCCAGGACAGGACCCAGCGTACCAGTTCCTTGCGTCCTGTCGTC
>MWEZ01000074.1 GCA_002071335.1 Verrucomicrobia bacterium ADurb.Bin018 | reverse complement strand
TCATGTCTTGTGATTCCTTTCTTGTGGTTGATCCACATCACCATGATGCATGAACGAAACCCCATAGCATCTACATCCTCTGCGAAAAGCCGATTTCCCTGACGCTGCGCGAGGCCTACGAGCTTTTTGACCGCGTGGACCGGGCCGGCAAAACTTTTTTGCCGATCTACCAAAACCGCTACAACCCGCTGGTGGCCTTCACAAAAAATCTGATTGAAAGCGGTCGCTTGGGCCAGGTGCACCTGTTTGTATGCAACGTACTGTGGAACCGCAACGACGATTATTTCAAAATTGACTGGCATGGCACCCGGGCGCTCGATGGTGGGGTGCTCTACACCCAGGCGAGCCACTATGTGGACATGGTGCACTATTTCTTCGGAGACGTGGTTGCGCACAAGGGGATCGGGGGCAGCTTGCGGGGGCTGGAGGTGTTTGATTCGGTCGCGGCGGCCATGAGCTTCAGGAATGGCACGGTGGGCACCATCAATGCCACGGTGAGCACATTCCGCGAGAATTACCGCACGGAATTCACGCTCATTGGCCAGCGGGGCACCTTGCGCCTCGCCGGCACAAACCTCAATACCATCGAATTCTGGGATGTGGAGGGGATGGCCAAGCCCGACATTGACTTCACCATTGACCACGTTTATGGCAAAGGTCATGACACCCTCTACCAATATCTCGCCGCCGGGCGCTGGGATATGTTCCCCACCCGCAAGGATGTGTTGTCGGGGATCCGGCTGATGGAAATGTTGAGTTATTGAGCCATGTTCTGCCCCCGTCCGGAGTCCCGCCATGAATCCTCCCCCTGAATCCGCCGCGCGCCAGCCCTTTTTTGTCCATCCGTCTTCGGAGGTGGCCCCCACCGCGCTAGTGGGCGAGGGCACCAAAATCTGGCATTTTTGCCATGTAATGAAGGAGGCCAAGATTGGCCGCGGGTGCAATCTCGGCCAGAATGTGCATGTGGCCTCCGGCGTGCTGATTGGCAACAACGTCAAAATCCAAAACAACGTGTCGCTCTATACCGGGGCCACCATCGAAGACGATGTATTCCTTGGCCCTTCCTGTGTTTTCACTAACGTGACCAATCCCCGGAGCCAGGTCAATCGGCACAGCCTGTACGAAAAAACGCTGGTCCGCCGCGGGGCAACCGTTGGCGCCAATGCCACCATCATTTGTGGCGTGACCCTCGGGCGCTATTGCTTCGTTGCGGCCGGCTCCGTGGTGACCAAAGATGTCCCCGACTATGCCTTGGTGGTTGGCAATCCGGCGCGGCAAAAAGGATGGATGAGCCGCCATGGCCACCTGCTCAAAAATGCCAATGCCGAGGGCATCATGGTTTGTCCTGAATCGGGTTTTCGTTACCAGAAAACACCAGAGGGCATTTTGCGCTGCCTGGATTGCGACGAAGATGCGCCCCTGCCGCCAAACTTGGCCAAGGGCACCAAATTTTACGATGACTTCAAGTAGCGTCTGCCAACGCCTGCGCCCGGCAAGGTGAAGTGACCGGCTGGGGGGGGGCACAAAAAAGCCCGGGCGGGGGCCCGGGCTTCGTCGCACGCTAGCGGCTATTCCGCCGCGGGTTCTTCGGTTTCTGCCGGGGCAATGGCTTGAGTTCCGAGTACCTTTTAACAATCACATTGTAAGTCGTTGTATTGCAACCGGACGATTTCGTTTTGGGGTGTCCCGGCCCAAGAAACTGATTCCGGTTTGGATTGTGGGGCTGGAATGGTCGCAGACCTTCCAGCCTTTCCCGGCGGGAAGGTTTCGTTCCTCAACCGTTCCCGCCCTACAAAAGCCCGACAAAATCAGCGAAATTGTTGGGTGTCCCATTGCGGAAGTCAGAAAAAAAGCCCGGGCGGGGGCCCGGGCTTCGTCGCGCGCTGGTGGCTATTCCGCAGCGGGTTCTTCGGCTTCTGCCGAGGTAATGGCTTCTTTCACCGCGTCAACAGCCTCGGTGGCTTCTTCCACAACGGCCGCAGCGGCTTTTTTGCCGGCTTTCTTGGCTTTTTTCCCGGTTTCAACAATCGTTGCCGCGGCGGTTTCGGCGGCTTCTTCCACAGCCTCCGTCACGGCTTCGACGGCATCGTCAGCGGCTTGCACGGCTTCGTCCACCACAGTGGAGGGGGTATCCGCCGGGGCCGCGTCCTCCGCGGGCTCATCCGCCGGGGCTGCCTCGGTGGCTTCTTCTTCAACATCCAGAGTGAAGGCGGCTTCGTCACCGGCCGGTTCTTCGTCAAAGCGCTGCACATCGGCTTGTTCGCGCAGGCCTTCCAAGTAGGCCATCACAACCTCCTGCTGTTTTTGCGCGTACAGGATATCGCTGATGCGCGGCTTGACCTCATTGAGATCCAGCGTCTGGGCTTTGTCGTGTGCGGTGACTTTGATCAGGTGGAAGCCGAACTGGGTCTCGACAATATCGCCCACGGAGCCGACTGGCTGGGCAAACGCCGCATCTTCAAAGGGGGCCACCATCTGGCCGCGGCCAAAGGAGCCGAGATCGCCACCGGCGCTGGCGCTGGGGCAGTCGGAGTTGGCCTTGGCCACTTCCGCGAAGTCCGCGCCGTCTAGCAGTTGTTGCCGCAATTCTGCGATGCGCGCGCGCTTGGCTTCCTTGGCGTCGCCGGTTTCGTCGGGATCCACCTTGACCAAAATATGGGAGGCGGTGACGGTTTCGCCCTGGGTGAAGCCTTCCTTGTTTTCCTCATAAAAGGCCTGGATTTCTTCGTCGGTGGGTTTCTCGACCGCGTTGCCCTTGGCCGTGAGCATTTTGCGGATGGCGATTTGTTCGCGCAGGTTGGCCTCAGTGGTGCCAGTTTCGGCCAGATAGGTTTCAAAAGTCATGCCGGGCGGCAATTCGGCGGCATATTCGTTTTTGATTTCCTGATATTCGCTTTCCGAAAGGCTGACCCCTTGCCGGAGCACTTCGGCCGCGAGGATCTGCTGCATGATCAGGTCGTCGAGAATCCGGCCGCGGATTTTCGGCAGGGCTTCTTCCCATTGGCCGGGCATCACGCGGCCTTGCATCTGCTTTTTGAACGCGCGCAAAATCTTTTGAATGTCGCCTTCGGTGATATCCTTGCCACCGACTTTGGCGATGACCACGGCGGCTTCTTCGGCGGTCAGTTCGGGTTCGACCACTTCGACGGCTTCGGCGGCATCCACCGGTGCGGCGGTGAGGTCCGGCAGCGCGGGTTGAGTGTCGGGAACCTGGGCGGCCGGTTCAACGGCAACCGGGGCATCCTTTTTGCCGCAGCCAGCACCGAGCCAGCCGAGGAGACTCAGGAGCAAAAACGGGATCAGGATATGTTTCATGGGGCGGTCCTTTCGGGTTTTGACGTTAGGGGGCGGATTACCAGTGACCAAAAGCATGGCCGGGTCATTCCGGGCTGGGGGCGGGGGCATCCTCAGCCGGCTGCCCGGGCTGGAAGTCTTCCGCGAGGGAAATCACGACCCGCTTGCGGCCTTCGCTGTCCATGTCCTCGGACTGGGTGCGGATGTCCGGCAAATCTTTGAGCGCCTGATGGATGATGCGCCGCTCCATGGAGCTGAGAGGGGGCATCCGCCACGGGGCGCCCGTTTGCCGGACGCGCTGCAACGCGGCTTGGGCGTCTGCCAACAATTTTTCGCGGCGGCGCTCGCGGTAATGGCCTGCATCCACCACGCAGTAGGGCGAGATGTCATATTGCCGTGACAGCAGGCGGTTGAGGAGAAATTGCAGGGCATCCAGTGTTTGCGATGTGCGCCCAATCAACCGGCCGGTGTCTTCGCTCACCAGTTGGAAAAAAATCTGGCCATCGGCCACGGTGGTTTCCACTTGCACATCGCCAAAATCCGACAAACGCAGCAGGTTGGAGAGGATTTCTTGGGCGGAATGGATATATTCCTGCATCGTAGGCTGGTCGCTCATGGGTCTTCTTTCCGCATTTCCAATTTAGGGGGATTTTGTATGCTGAATGCCGATGAATGACCAGCATATTTTCCGAAACCGCCGAGAAAAGCACAGCGGTGCGCTGCGGCGACCGTGGGTGCCCGGCGTGGCGCTGCTGACTTTGGCGCTGGTTACGGGGCTTTGGCTCTACAGCCATTTCCAGCCCGAAGCCCGGGTGCGCCGCGCTTCGACCAAACTGGCCGTGCTGGTTCAGAAGCAGGAGGAAGAATCAGATATGGCCTTGGCGTTGGCGGCCAATCGGTTGAGCCAACAGCTTGAGCCGCAGGCCAAGCTCAGCGTGGAGGGGTACGGAATAGCTTTGGCTGAACGCACGGAAATTGTGCAGCTTTTTGCCCAGTTGCGGCGCACCTTCGCGCGCATTGAACTCAGCGGATCGCGCGTGGCTGCGCGCCAACAGCCAAATGGCGAAATCCTGGCGCAAGTCGTGGCGAAGTATCGGCTGGTGTACCACGGCGAGGAAAAGGCCGGCAATGGCCAAGCCGATTTGTGGTGGCGCAAAACCAATCAAGGCTGGCGTATCCGCCATGTGGAGATCTATTTGGAGAATACCGAGTCATGGCCGGCTTTGCCCTGAAACCCGCGCTGCAACTGTGGTGGAAAGCCGTGCGGCCCTACGCCTACTCGGCCAGCTTGGTTCCCGTGGCCATTGGCGGGTTCTATGCCCGATTCCACGGCGGCGACTGGTCGCCAGTTCGCTTCGGGATTGCCCTGCTGGCCGGCTTGCTGGTGCACACCGCCGCCAATCTGTGGAACGATTATTATGATTTCAAAAGCGGGGTGGACCACACCGGGGGCGGAGTGGGCAGCGGCGTGCTGGTGGCGGGCGAGATGTCGCCAGCGGTTTGTTTCCGGGGTGCCGTGGTTTGCGCGGCGTTGAGTGGCTTGCTGGGCATTTGGCTAATCACGCAAGTGGGTTGGGCGCTGCTGTGGCTGGGGTTGTTCGGCATCGCGGGGGCGTGGGCCTACTCCGCCGGGCCGTTCAGCCCGAAGCATCGGGCGCTGGGCGAGGTGTGGGTCTTCCTGTTAATGGGCGCCGGAATGACCTTGGGGGGCTATCTCGCGCAAACTGGCTGCTTCGCGTGGCGCGCGGTGGGGGTGGGCGTGCCCGCGGCGCTGCTCATGACGCTGATCCTCTACGTGAATAATCTGCGCGATATCCGCTCTGACCGCGCCGCCGGGCTGCATACGTTGCCGATGTTGCTCAAGCCGCTGACTGCCAAGCTGGTGGTGGCACTGGTGCTGCTGGGGGCCTATGGCTTGGCCAGCGCGATGGCCATTGGCCGGCATGTACCGCTAGCCACGCTGGCGGTTTGGCTCGCCGGGCCGCTGGCGTGGCGCTTGTTCCGCCAAACATGGCGGGGGCCCGTGCGCGAGCAGGAAGTCGTGGGCGCCGCCATGCTCCACATGGCGTTCGGGCTTCTGTTTGCCGTTGGCCTTTGGTTCCGCTAAACTGCCATCATGAAAATGCAGTCCATTGAATGGCTTCGTCAACTCGTCGCGCTCCCCAGCGTGAATCCGGCCATGTCCACCGACGATGCCCAACGCAACGAAGCCCGCTTGGTGGATTGGCTGGAGCCTTGGTTTGCCGCGCGAGGCTTTCGCGTGGAACGCGTGGGGCAAACGCCTGGCCGCCCCAATCTGCTGGTCCGCGTTGGCGCGCGCCAACCCCGGCGCACCCTGCTGTTTGAGTCGCACTTGGACACGGTCGGCGTGGCCGGCTTTCAAGGCGACCCCTTCACCCTGCGGGAAGAAAACGGGCGCCTTTATGGCCGCGGTGCGTGCGACACCAAAGGGCCGCTGGCCGCCTTTATGGCCACGCTGGATGATGAGGTGCTCGCCGCACTCGCGACATCGTCCATCGAACTGATTTGGCTGGGTGCCATCGGCGAAGAAACCGGCAACCTTGGCGCGGAAGAAGCCATTGCCGCCGGGCTGCGTGCCGATGAATGCGTGGTGCTGGAGCCCACCGATTTGCAAGTGGTCCATGCCCACAAAGGGGTTTGTTGGTTCACAGCCGCCACCCGCGGCCGCGCGGCTCACGCTTCAGACCCTTCCCGCGGCGATAACGCCATCCTGAAAATGGCGCAGGTGTGGGGCATCTTGGCCGAGGCCACCGCCGAAGCTGCCAAGCAATATCCCGGACACGTGCTGGGCTCGCCCACCATCTCCATCGGCACTATTCAAGGCGGCAGCGGCACCAACATTGTGCCCGACCGTTGCGAAATCCAAGTGGACCGGCGGCTAATGCCCGGCGAAAGCGCGCCCGCTGTTTTTGCTGATTTGCAGCAACGCTTGGCAGTCGTGCCCGGCGGGGTGGAGCTGACCTTGTTGAAGGAAGGCCTGCCCTTCCATACGCCCGCCGATGCGCCGCTCGTTCGGGAGTTTTCCGCTGCTCTGGCGGCCGGTGGGGTGCCCAGTGTGGTCACCGGCGCCCCGTGGTGCAGCGATGCTGGCCCCTTGGCGCTTGCCTGCGGCCAAACCATCGTCTGGGGTCCCGGCGCCATCGCCCAAGCTCATACCGTGGATGAATACATCGAAACTGCCGTGCTGGAAACCGCACGCAAGGTCTTGCGCCACTTTCTGCTGGCTGCCGCCAAGTAGAAGGATTTTAACGCAAGCGACGCTCGGCAGAGAGGTCAGGTAGCAGGGTTCAGAGTTCAGGCAACAGCCACATGTTGCGCACAGCGGACAAGGCCCAGCACGGCTTTACTGTAGCCGGCCTCGGTGAGGCCGGGGCTGTTGGCTCGTGATTTTTACCGTGGGTTTAGCTCGTGGGTTTGGGTTCAGCGTTGGTTTAGTCAGGAGGATTTCTTGCAGATTTTGGCGGCGCCAAAACCAACCGGCATCTTTTCCGCGCTGGCGCGCCGCGACCGACCGCTCGCGGACACGAGTCCAGCTCGGGTCGTCCGCAACGCGCCATCATCGGAAAATCTACCGGTTATTTTGGCGCAACAGCCCCGCCAAAATCCGCAAGAAATCCTCCGCATGCAGGTGCTGCGCACGGCAGACAAGGCTCGGCACGGCCTCTTTATAAACGCGCCGCCTCGCGGCGCCGGACTGCTGGTCTTCCTGTAGGCCGCCGTTGTACCGGCGGCGGGCTGTTGGATTTCCTGCCTTATTGTAGCCGGCCTCGGTGAGGCCGGGGCTGTTGGCTGCTGGCTTCATCTGACCTCTGAACTCTGAACCCTGACCCCTCCGCCGCCTTGCGGCGGTGCCGGTGCCCGGAAAAAATCCCCGCGGCCACCGTCCGCGGCTACAGCAACAGCCATGCCTTTGTAGGCCGGGGTTGCAACCCCCGGCGGGCTGTTGGATTTCCTGCCTTATTGTAGCCGGCCTCGCTGAGGCCGGGGCTGTTGGCTCGGCGGTTTTAACTGACCTCTGAACCCTGACCCCTCCGCTGTCTTGCGGCGGTGCCGGGGCTGTTGGTTCGATGGTTTTCCACATCGTGGAGAAATCACCAATTTTTTTCCACGCAATGGAACAACTTTGCCCCCACTTTTCCACACAATGGAACAACTTTGGGCCATTTTTTCCACACCGTGGAAAAATCAACGGCAAAAGTTCCACACCGTGGAAAACCCTTCCCCCCCGCACAAAAAATCCCCGCGGTCACCGCCCGCGGCTACAGAAACAGCCACGCCTTTGTAGGCCGGGGTTGCAATCCCCGGCGGGCTGCTCAGCTATTCAACCAAGCACCCATAAAACTGCAATGCAAACGATGCAACCTCCCAATTGCAGCCTCGGCCTAATCGCCGACTTTCGCCACAAAAATTTCGACTATTAACGCTTGACGATATTATCGCGGCGCGTTATGTTGGACTTGTGATTAGGTCTTTCAAATGTCCGGAGACTGAAAAGATATTTCGCCGGGAGTATGTGCGGAAACTGCCCCATGAGATTCAGCGGCCAGCGTTGCGGAAACTGTGGATGCTTGATGCCGCTCCCGATTTGATGTCGCTGCGGGTCCCACCAGGGAACCGACTGGAAGCTCTGGCCGGCAACCGAGCGGGACAGCATAGCATCCGGATCAATGACCAATGGCGCATTTGCTTTCGTTGGCGAGAGGGCAATGCACATGATGTTGAGATTGTGGATTATCATTAGGAGAAAAGACATGAGAACCAACAAAATGCCACCCGTCCATCCCGGCGAGATTCTCATGGCGGAATTTCTGACCCCCATGGGTATTTCTCAATACCGCCTCTCGCGCGATATCAGTGTCCCGCCGCGACGGATCAATGAGATTGTGCATGGCACCCGTAGCGTGACTGCGGATACCGCCCTGCGGCTCGGCCGGTATTTTGGCGTCTCGCCGCAGTTCTGGCTGAACTTGCAGGCGCACTTTGACCTCGAAAAAGAAAAGGATAAACTCGGCAACCGGTTAGAACGGGAAGTTCAAGCCTTTGCCTTGGCGTAGAGATCACCAAGGAAAGACGGTGGCAAGTGGCTGGTTGCAGGAGAACAGCCATAACAATCAAGCAAGAAATCAAGAAACCCAGGAAAACAGAAAAAAACATTTTTGTGGATGTACCGCCTTTGTAGGCCGGGGTTGCAATCCCCGGCGGGCTGCTCCGGCTGTTCAACCAAGTACAAAGCACAAAGAATCAAAGAGCAAGAACCACGTAGCCGGCTGCGGTGAGAACAGATGTATTTTCCCACTTTCCAAAATTGGGTGCTCAAACTCACTCAAAACGCCCAAAAACCTCCCAAAACACATGAAAAATTGTCGATAAAACCCCAAAATGGCTTGAAAACACGGGGAACAAGCCATTTTTGACGCAAAACGCCAATTTTCTGGACTCAAACGTGCGATTCACACAGAATATGTGGAGTTGAACACAGCGTTTTGGGCCATCGCGGCTAGCCGCCTCGGCCTCAAAGCTGGCGTTGAATGAAAGGAAGGAAACGCATGGCTAACCTCTTTTGGAAAACGAAAAAAGGTGTAAAGGCGCTGCTTGCTACCCCATTTAAGACTGAAGAAGAATTGGAGAAGATCGTATTTGAGCACTCGGAACTGCTCGAAGACATCTTCCTCCTCAAGCGCCAAGTGCGTGGCGGATCGAAGTCAGGCATACCGGATATAATCGGCATAGATAGCGACGGCAACGTCTGTATTATTGAAATGAAGAACTGCGCCGTTGATGCATCCATCATACCGCAAGTTCTTCAGTACGCATTCTGGGCTGAGAGCAATCCGGACTCCATCAAATCTCTCTGGCTCGAATGTGACAATCGACCTGATGACATTGTGGTTACGTGGGAGAATGTCCAAGTTAGAATCCTGATCATCGCCCCCAGCATTCTACGATCAACGCTCGATCTGGTTGTCAAGATTAACTACCCGGTTGACTTGATTGAAGTAAAGCGATGGGTGGAGGCAGATCACGAGATCCTATTGGTCAACAAACTTGAGCCAGAGCCGAAGAAGGCAACAAGGCCCGTCACCGGCCTACTGGTCTATGACGAGGCATTCTACAAGACCCTCTATAACACCAAGAGTGTAGACGACTTCATGCGCTACACAAAGGAACTCACGGCGCTCGTAAAGACAAAAGGCTGGAAACTCGAACCCAAATACAACAAGCACTACTGCGGGTACAAAGCTGGTTTCTTCAATGCCTTCGGAGTCAAGTTTTACGGTTCAAAGACATTCGGTTTCTTCTTTAAACTGACCGAACAGGAAGCTAAGTCGGTCAATATCCCCATGACGCGATATGATGAGCAGTGGCGCGAGGCCGTGTACTATATTGAGCCGGGCAAGACGGATGTGAAGAAATTCGCACCCCTGGGCGAAATGGCGTTCAAAAAGATCAGCGGAGTATGATAATCACCGAGCTAGCGGTTGGGGTGTACCGCGCACCCTCGGCGCGCGCACCGTCTGCGCCTTCGTAACTTTCGCTAAATCGATATGAATGACGCGAAAAGAGACTGGCTTCGCTTGCCCGTCGTGTCGGCAGGATCGGAATACCTCGTGATGGGGCATCTGATGCGCAGAAATATCCTCACGTATAAGGCGCCCCCGGGGAATGAAGGGTATGACCTCATCTGTATTCACCCAGACCCGAGACACCGTCCGACAAAGGCAGAATTCGCCCAAGTGCGCGTACAGGTGAAAAGCCGCTACGCGACAGATTGTGACCGGGGATTCCCGGTGAAGGAACAAACCCTTGATGCCTTCGATTTCCTGATTGTAGCATTCCTGAACATTGGCAACTTCTACGGGAAAAATGACGGGACCACCGGGGCACGTGACGTGGAATTCTACACCCTGCCAGGAGATTTCATTAAGGCGCACCATGACACGTCATCATCATGGCAAAAAGTTCGATTGAAGAATCTCGGGAAGGAAATCGAGAAGTATAAGAACGAACTCGGATTCGAACAAATTGCGAAGGCCCTTGGAGTCCCGAAACCAATAAAACGGCGAACGAACTAGGAATCAGTAGCGTCCGGGGGGCGCGCTGCGATTCCGGGATGAGCCATCCCGGCGGGGGGGGCTTAGGGGGGTAGGGATTGGGCGAGGATGGCGAGGGCGCGGTCAATTCCTGAGTTCGACACCTCTGAAATGGAAAGTCATAACTCCTTGGGACACAGGACGTGTATTTTTGAATTTTGCCGT
>MWEZ01000073.1 GCA_002071335.1 Verrucomicrobia bacterium ADurb.Bin018 | reverse complement strand
ATCCACCGCCATCACCACGCCACGCACGCCCGGCGGCAGCTCATCGAGCCCCGACTCCACGCCGGGGGCGCGCTCACCCTTGGCGGTCTCGCGCAGGGCGAGCCACTTGGCCAGCATTCCTGGGTGTTCACGCAAAAAATCGCCGAGCAAGCCCATGCGTTCCACCACCAATGGGGTGGCATCGTGCTCCATGCCGCACGCCGCCACTTCAGCATCTTCCGGCGGCAGGCCGAGAGTATCGGTCAAGAAACGCCGCAAGGCCACATGGCGCCCGGAAATTTCTTCCGCCACCTGGCGGCCCTTGGGGGTCAGGCCCACCGCGCCGTAGGGCGTATAATCCACCAACCCCTGCTCCATCAGCGACCGCAGCGCTGCCGACACCGTGGACGGCTGCACATTCAGCTCGGCAGCAATGTCGCCCGTGCGCGCGCCGCGCGGCGTTTCGGAGAGCCGCAGGATGGTCTCCAAATAGTCTTCCGCTTTGGCGCTAAGTCGTTCCACTTTCATTGGTTTCGGGTGCTCACGAAATGTTTGAAGTATCCAACACTACCACATTCGCCAAGCCGCGCAAGCGGCAAGCCGCAGGCCACCGGCGGCGCGTTGAGGCTTGCCATCAGCGCGGGTTCCTCGCAGTATGGTTGCATGAAAACGTGGAGAATTGCCCGCAAGCACGTGTTGAGCATCAAGTTTGCCTGCCCCGAATGCGGACAGCACATTGATGCCGGTCGCGAGCTGTTTGGCGAAATGGTCGAGTGCCCCACCTGCGGCCATCTGATGCAGGCGCCAGACCTGAAAATCGGTCCCGGCGACCTGAAACCCAAACGCCTGCCCCGCCCGAACCCGCACCGGCCATGAAGCGATTCATGCGCAACGGCTGCGCCACCGGCCTTGTGCTGCTGGCGCTGCTGGTCGTCAGCGTCCTCACCGCCCGTTTGGGGCTCTACCCCTTTTTGGCCCGTCAAGCACCCGTGGCCACCGACACTCTCGTAATCGAAGGCTGGCTCTCCGACCCCGTCCTTGCGCAGCTTGACTCGTGGCTCGCCACCAACGCCATCAAACGCATCTATACCACCGGCGGGCCGTTGGAAACCGGCAGCTACCTCATCGCCTGGACCAACTATGCGGACCTGACCCGCGCGCGCCTGATCCAGCTCGGCTACGACCAGCGCTACGAGCTGACCGCCGTTCCCGCGCCCAAAGTCCGCCGCGACCGCACGCGCGAATCCGCCCGCGCCCTGCGCGCCGTCTGGCCGCTGGAACGCGGCGCGTTCAATCTCGTCAGCGAAGGCCCCCACACCCGCCGCAGTTGGCGCGCCTTTCAGCAGGTTTTTGGCGATGGCGTGGAAGTCGGCAGCATCGCCCTCGTGCCCGAGGCCTATGATGCCCGCGATTGGTGGACCTGCTCCGAGGGCCTGCGTACCGTCCTGACTGAAACCTTTGGCTACATCTATGACCGCCTCTTTGGCGCGCCATGAAACGGCGCCCTCCAAGGCTGTGCGTCGCGCAGCATAAACCCGCTGCTATTTTTGAGAACCCAACCGCCTCCGTTTTATGCGCATCACATTTCTAGGCACCGGCACCTCCTACGGCGTCCCCATGCCCGGCTGCACCTGCGCGGTCTGCCAATCGCCTGACCCGCGCGACAAACGTTTCCGCACCGCCATCCTCATCGAAGCTTCCGGCCAAACCATCCTGATGGATACGCCGCCCGACCTGCGCAGCCAATGCCTTGCCCACAACATCCAAAAAATTGATGCCACCCTGATCACCCACGCCCACGCCGACCACGTGTTCGGTTTCGACGACCTGCGCCCTTACACCAACCGCATGGCCGAGCCCATGCCCGTCTGGGCCTCGCCGGGCACGGTCCAAGCCCTGCGCCGCGTGTTCGATTACCTCGACCGCCCGCCCATTCCCGGCACCTCGCAGGCGCGCATCGCGCTGCACACCGCCGAAGCGCCATTTGATTTTCACGGCATCCGCTGCACGCCACTGCCCGCCACCCACGGCTACGCCGACATGATCGGCTGGAAACTCGAACACGCCGGCCGCTCTTTCGCCGCCATCCCCGATTGCAAGGAGCTGCCGGCGGAAACGCTGGCCCTTTGCCGTGGCGTGGATTTGGTGGTGGTGGATGCGCTGCGCGTCCGCCCCCATCCCACCCACATGAACTTTGCGGAAGCCGTTGCGGTGCTCGACCAGATTCAGGCGCGGCAGTCGCTGGTGATCCACCTCTGTCACGAAGTCTCCCACGAACAGGCACGGCAACTGCTGCCGCCGCACATCGCTCCGTCTTACGACGGCCTGCAAATCGAGCTATGACCATGCGCCGCACCCGCCCACTGCTTGAACTCCGCCACGCGGCATTCCGGTTGGGTCCGCGTCTCGTGCTGACCGACAGCAACTGGACGCTGCGCCGCGGCGAACATTGGGCCATCGTCGGCGGCACCGGCGCCGGCAAAACGCTTCTGTGCCGCGCACTTTGCGGCGACCTGCCGCTCGTGCGCGGCACGCTCGACTACCATTTTCCCGCGCCCCCCCGCCGCGAGCCGGAAGCCGCGATCGCTTACGTCTCCGCGGAACAATGGAGCCACGATCCCGTTGAAGGCGCGCCCATCCGCTGGTTCAGCTTGGATCGCGAACTCAGCCCGCTGGTGCGCGACCAACTTTCTTGGCGCAACGTGGAAAACATCAACCCGTTTGAGGTCGTGCGGCGACGCGCGGCGGATAGCGCCCGCTGGCAACGCCGCGCCCGGCGCGTCATCCGTTGGCTCGACATCGAACCGCTGCTGCCCAAGCCGATGCTGGCGCTCTCCAACGGCGAGCGCCGCAAAGTGGCCCTCGCCCGCGCACTGCTGCGCGCGCCGCGCATCCTGATTTTGGATGATCCCTTCGCGGGGCTGGACACCCGCTACCGCCGCCACCTGCGCCAGTTGTTGGCGCGGCTGATTACGCAGCGCGCTACCACGCTGCTGTTGGTGGGCGCGCAGCCGGCGGACTGGCCGCGCGGGTTGACGCATCTGCTGCACATGGATCGTCTGCGTATTGCCGCACAGGGACCGCTGGCGCCGCTGAAGCGCGCGCTGCGCGCCGCCGGGGCGCTCCCCGCAGCCATGCCCACTGTGCCGCGCCACGCGGCGCAATCCGCCGCGCTCGGCACGGAGTTGATCCGTCTCACCGATGTTGCCGTGCGCTGGAACGACACTCCACTCTTGGAACACGTCAACTGGACAGTGCGCGCCGGCGAAAGCTGGGCGCTGCTCGGCCCAAATGGTTCCGGCAAATCCACGCTGTTGAGCTACATCATCGGCGACAATCCCCAAGTGTACGCCAACGATGTCCGCGTCTTCGGCCACGCGCGCGGCAGCGGCGAAAGTCTCTGGGATATTCAGCGGCACATTGGTTGGGTGTCACCCGAATTGCATGCCGGTTTCGATGGCACCCTCACCGGCCTCGCCACCGTCATGAGCGGCTTTTTTGCGGCGACTCCCTTTGCCAGAAAATTCACGCCGCGGCAACACGCCGCGGCGCGCGACGCCTTGCGCCGCCTGCGCCTGATGCGCCTCGCAGATGCCCCCTTCGCTGCGCAATCCACCGGCGAGCAGCGTCTGCTATTGCTGGCCCGGGCACTGGTGACCAAGCCGAGCCTCCTGATCCTGGATGAGCCGTGCCAAGGACTGGACCATGCCCACCGCGCCCGCCTGCTGGCCATTGTGGACCAGCAAATCCGCCGCGGCACCACGGTGCTGTTCGTCACGCACCGGCGCGATGAAATCCCGCCTGCCATCCGCCGCGTGCTGCGCTTGCGCCACGGTCGCGCCGTGGCTGGAGTACTTTAACGCGGCGGCACCAGATCACACGCGTCGGGCGGCATCCAATGTTTGTCGCGCCCTTCCCATTTGACGTTGCAGCCGATGGGATTGGTTTGCGGTACGCGCACCGGCCGCCCGGCCAGCACGTCGTCGAGCGCGTTTTCCAGATCGTTGATCGTGGCCTTGGCCGGCTCGCGCGGGTTGTCCAGCCCGCGCCCGGTATAAACCAGCCGCCGCGCGGCATCGAACACATAAAAATGCGGGGTGCGCAGCGCGCCGTAAGCCAGCGCCACCTGCTGCGTTTCGTCGCGCAAATACACCCACGGGAAACGATGCTCCGCCATCCGGCGCACCATGTGGGGAAAGTCGTCCTCGGCATAGGTGTGGCGGCTGTTGGAATTGATGCCCACAAACCGCACGCCGCGCGGCTGATATTTTTCCACGGTTGCCCGCGTGGTTTCGTCGGAGGCAATCACGTAGGGACAGTGGTTGCAGGTAAAAAACACCACCAGCACCGGCGCCTCGGCAAAGTCGGCCAGCGCGTAGGTGCGGCCGTCGGTGGCCGGCAACTGGAAATCCGGCGCGGGCGCGCCAAGTTCAAGGGTAAAAGCCATGGTCATTCTCCTCGGTTTTCTGCTGGTTTTCAGCCTACCCCACGCGCGCCGGCTTGGCAAACCGCGCGCGCCGCTTTTCCTTGCCAGTGCCCCCGCCGCAGGGCATCATGTTGCGCATCATTTTGGACCGGATTGCGGCCATGATTCGCACGTTTGTTTTCAGTCAAGGCAAGTTGCTCAACCAGGACCTCACGCTGGATCTCCTGCGCGTGGTGCTCTACGACGATGACGTCCAAATCTGGGTGGACCTCGAGCAATCCACGCCCGAAGAAAACAAGGCCGTGCTCGAAACCGTTTTCGACTTCCACCCGCTGGCCATCGAAGACTGCCTCGCCATCAGCGAACGCCCCAAAATTGACGACTACGACAACTATATTTTCGTGGTCATGCACGCCGTCAACCACATCGCCAGCTCGGACGACTTCCAGACCACCGAGGTCAACTTCTTCATTGGCCGTAATTTTTTGGTGACGTTCCACGACGAGCCCGTGCGCAGCATCAGCCACATGGTCGAGCGCATCCAGAAAAAGGGCCACGCCGTACCCCGCGCCCCCGACCTGCTGGCCTACCAGATTTTGGACCTGCTCTTCGACAACTACCAGCCCGCGCTCGACGAACTTTCCGCCGAGCTCACCGACCTGGAACACCGCGTGCTAACCGGCAACTCCAAGGATGTCCTCAACGAAGTCGTCAACCTGCAAGGCCAGGTGCAGCGCCTGCGCCAACTGACCACCCCCCAGCGCGAAGTCATCGGCCGCATGATGCGCGGCGAATTTTCCAAGGTCATCCGCAGCCACCTCACCCCCTACCTGCGCGACCTTTCGGACAATCTTTCCCGCATCAACGACCTTGCCGAAACCTTCCGCGAATCGCTCACCAGCACGCTGCAAGTGCACCTCAACCTGCAGCAGATGTCCGTCAACCGCGTCATCAAGGTGCTGACGATTCTGGCCACGCTCTCGATGCCGATCCTGCTCGTCACCAGTTTCTACGGCATGAACATCCAGCACTTTCCGAACACGGAATGGCCCTCGTGGCCGTGGGCCTACCTGTTCACGTTCGTGCTCAACGGCGTGCTGGTGACCCTGCTCTATCGCTTGATGAAACGTCATAATTGGTTGTAACCCTCAACCGGAGTACCGCCCATGAACCGACTGCCCCCCCTGCTCATCGCGTTGGCCCTGAGTGGCGCCGCCGCATTTGCCCAGCAGCGCATTGAATTCCAACGGCAAAAATTCGACCGCAGCCGTTTCGAGCGCCCCGGCACCCCCGGCGCCCCCGCCGAGCCCGCGCTGCCGCCTGCCGAACCGGTCGGCACCACGCCCTCCAGCGCTTCCACGCCCATGCTGACCGTGCCGCCGGAATCGTCCTCCATTTTCTCCTACTCCAACGAACCCAGCACCGGCGGCAGCACGTGGTCTTCCGGCGCCAGCACAAACACCGGCGGTGGTTCCATTTTTTCCGCCGACGCTCCCGCGCTCTCCGGCCCCCCCCCTTACGCCTATCCCGCCAACAGCACGCCCGAAGAACGCGCCGCCATTGACTCGCCACACTTCGACCAAGTCCCCTCCAAATGGTTCACCGGCGCCGACCGCTATCCCCAACTGCTCGCGCTCCAGAAGGAAACCGGCGCATGCATTCTGGTTTATTTCAAGCGCGTCTCGGAAGCCTCCGAGAAAGGGCTCTGCAGTTGGTTTGAAAAAGGCTTCTACCCCGACATCGCCTGGCGCAAGGCCATGCGCTACTTTATCAAGCTGGAAATTCAACTCCCCGGCGGCTCCGCCACGCGCGAGCTGGCCGAGCAATTCAAGGTCAACAAAACCCCCGCCATTTTTGTGGTGAAACCCGGCAGCACGTTCCACCAGCGCCTGATGGTGTTCGACTATCCCAAAGGCAGCCGCCCGGAACCCATCCCCGTGCCCACGGTTCTCAACAACCTCAAGGAACGCGCCACGCCCGCCTACCAGAACCTGTTTTGAGGCGCATGGCCGCGCTGCTCCAGTTTGCCGCCATGGCCCGGCTGGCCGCGCTGGAAGCCATCCGTCGCCCGGTTTTCCTGCTGGTGGCGCTGGTGAGTTTGGGCGGCACCGTCCTGCTGCCCTTTTTGCTGAACTACACGCTCGGCGACTCCGCGCGCATCATCCGCGATAGCGCACTGGCGCTCTACCTCACCAGCGGACTGCTGCTGGCCGCCTATGCCGCCGACGAAGGCCTCGGGCGCGAGTTGCGCCGCGGCACCGCCGCCACCGTGTTGGCCAAGCCCGTCGCGCGGCCAGTGTTTTTCCTCGCCAAAGCCGCCGGCATCATCGGTGCGCTCGCGCTCTACAGCATCGCCGCGCTCGCCGCCACCCTGCTGGCCACCCGCGCCGGCGCCAGCGATATCCGCCTCGACTGGGCCGCACAAACTCCCGCGCTCCTTGCGCTGCTGTTGGCGCCGGCCCTCGCCGGCTGGTGGAACCACCGCACGCGCCGCCCCTTCACCTCCGCCGCGTTTTTCCTACTGCTGATTTTCCTGCTCGCCGCCCTCGCCATCGCCGCCGGCTTTCCCACGCCGCTGGACCACCTGACGTTCCCCGCCAACTTCGATTGGCCCATCCTCGCCGTCGGCGCGCTGCTCTTTTGCTGCCTCGCCATGGTCGCCGCCGCTGCGCTCACTCTCGCCACGCGTTTGAGTGTCACCCCCGTGCTCCTGCTCACCGCCGGCCTCTTTGTGTTCGGCCTGATGAGCGACTATCTCCTCGGGCCACGCCTCGCCACTTCGCTTGCCGCGCGCGTCGCCTACGCCATCCTGCCCAACGTGCAGGCCTTCTGGCTCCTCGATGCCCTCGACGCCGCCACCCCCATCCCCGCCGCCTACTTCCTCGGCGCCGCCGCCTACGCCGCCGCGTGGTCCGCCGCCGCCCTTGCCATCGGCATCGCCCTCTTTCAACGACAGGAAATCACCTGATGACCCCCCTTTTCCACAGTGTGGAAAATCCGCCCCAAAGTTTGCCGCTGCGCTCGCTATGGCTCGCTGGCTCGCCCGGCTGCACCGGTCGCTATAGAGCTCGCGTTCGCCCATCGCCCTTCGGGCTCGGGCTCGGCACTCGCCTATTTTCCATTGCGTGGAAAAATCGCCAAAAGTTTTTCCATTGCGTGGAACTTTTTGGCCCCATTTTTCCACAGTGTGGAAAAATTCCCGCAAAGTTGTTCCATTGTGTGGAAAAATCTCTGAAACTTTTT
Organism: Verrucomicrobia bacterium ADurb.Bin018; assembly: GCA_002071335.1. Classification (GTDB taxonomy): domain Bacteria; phylum Verrucomicrobiota; class Kiritimatiellia; order CAIQIC01; family Lenti-01; genus CAZNGD01. The sequence continues at coordinate 3,070 of MWEZ01000073.1, read as the reverse complement.
CCATTGTGTGGAAAAAACGGGCCCAACTTTTCCACAGCGTGGAACTTTTTTGCCCACTTTTTCCACAGTGTGGAAAATATTTTTCCACACTGTGGAAAATCCGAACGCCGCAACAATGTCCGCTGTGCGCAGCACTGCGAGCGGAGGATTTCTTGCGGATTTTGGCGGGGTTCTCGCGCCAAAATAAGCGGCGGATTTTCCGATGATGGCGCACCGCCGCAAGGCGGCGGAGGGGTCAGGGTTCAGGGTTCAGAGTTCAGGTCCGCCCCCCGCACCAACTGCCCAGACGGCGTGGAAGCCGTCCCCAAAAGAATCCGCACCCCTGATCTCTCCGCCGAGCGTTGCGCGAGGCGGAGCGGTAACCATAAGGCCCTGCCGGGCCTTGTCCGCTGTGCGCAGCACTGCGCGCGGAGGATTTCTTGTGGATTTTGGCGGGGTTCTCGCGCCAAAATAAGCGGCGGATTTTCCGATGATGGCGCGTTGCGGACGACCCGAGCTGGACTCGTGTCCGCGAGGGGTCGGCTGCGGCGCACCAGCGCGGAAAAGACGCCGGTTGGTTTTGGCGCCGCCAAAATCCTCAAGAAATCCTCCACCTCACACACCCGCCACACGCCACACACCCGCCACACGCCACACGCCCGCCACACACAACACGCCCGCCAACCCCTGAACCCTGAACCCCGAACCCTGACCCCTCTTTTCCCCGTCGTGGAAAAGTTTGGCTGTTGCCGAAACGCCGGCCGTGATTAGGATGGAACCATGACCGCTGCGATCCAAGCCGAACACCTCGCCAAAACCTTCCGCGACTTTTGGCAACGGCCGCGCGTACGCGCAGTGCAGGACGTCACATTCGAGGTCCCCGCCGGCCAGGTATTCGGCCTGCTGGGCCCCAACGGTTCCGGCAAATCCACCATCATCAAAATGATTCTGGGCCTGCTGTTCCCCACGGCAGGGCGGCTGACGGTGCTGGGCGCATCGCCGCGCGCCACGCGCGTCAAGGAACGAATCGGCTACCTGCCGGAAGAGTCGTATCTGTACCCGCACCTCACGCCGCAGGAAACGCTGGCGTTCTACGCGCGCTTATTCCGCCTGCCCGGCGCAGTCGCCCGCGAACGCATCGGCCAACTGCTCGATATGATCGGCCTGACCCACGCCCGTCACCGGCCCGTCGGCGAGTTTTCCAAAGGCATGGCGCGGCGCATCGGCCTCGCGCAGGCGCTGCTGAACGATCCCGATCTGATCATCCTCGATGAACCCACCGCGGGCCTCGACCCGCAAGGCACCCGGCAGGTCAAGGATTTGATCCTCGCCCTCGCCGCGCGCGGCAAAACCGTGCTGCTGACTTCGCACCTGCTGGCGGATGTGGAGGACGTGTGCGGGCAGGTGGCCATCCTGTTCAACGGCCGCATTCTGGCGCAGGGCACGCTGGATAGCCTGCTGGCGCGGCAGGACCAAACCACGCTCACCTTCCCCACCCCCGCCCCCGCCACGCTGGCCCAAGTGCTGGCCGCCGCGCGCGAGACGCTGGGCGCCGTGCCCGAGCTGGCCCACCCGCGGCAGGCGCTGGAGCCGTTTTTCCTCGACGTGGTCCGCCGCGCCGCCGGCACGGATTCCGCCGCCGCCGCGCCCACCGGCGCCACACCCGCCGCGCCGCTCGCGCCGTTTTTGCGCGGCTAGACCGCCGGCCCGCCACGCCGCTCGCCCCATTTTTTTGCAAAACCCGCTTGCCTCGGCCCCGCCCTGCGCCTATTGTTCACCCCTGTTTGGTTTCCAGTTCATAACGAAAGAAGGAGTAGCAACATGGCCAAGATTAATTTTGGCGGCGTCAAGGAAAACGTCGTGACCCGCGCGGAGTTCCCCCTCAAGAAAGCCCAGCAGGTCCTGAAGAATGAAGTTATCGCCGTCATCGGCTACGGCGTGCAGGGCCCGGCGCAGTCGCTGAACATGCGCGACAACGGCATCAAGGTCATCATTGGCCAGGACCCGCGGTTCGCCAACGATTGGCAACGCGCGGTGCAGGATGGCTTCCAGCCCGGCAAGACCCTCTTTGATGTGGAAGAAGCCTGCGCCAAGGCCACCATCATCATGATGCTGGTCAACGACGGCGCGCTCAAATATGTGTGGCCGCGCGTCCAGCCGCATCTGACCAAGGGCAAGGCGCTGTACTTCTCGCACGGGTTCGGCTGGGTGTACCGCAAGCTGACCGGCGTGAAAGCGCCCAAGGATGTGGACGTGATCCTCGTGGCCCCCAAGGGCTCCGGCACTTCCGTGCGCCGCAACTTCCTCGCTGGCGTGGGCATCAATTCCAGCTTCGCCGTGGCGCAGGATGCCACCAAGCGCGCGCGGCAGCGCACGCTGGCCATCGGAATCGCCGTGGGCTCGGGCTATCTGTTCCCCACCACGTTTGAGCATGAAGTCACCTCCGACCTCGTCGGCGAACGCGGCGTGCTGATGGGCGCGCTGGCCGGCATCATGGAAGCGCAGTACGACGTGTTGCGCCAGAACGGCCACTCCCCCTCCGAGGCCTTCAACGAGACCGTCGAGGAGCTCACCCAGAGCCTGATCCGCCTCGTGGATGAAAATGGCATGGACTGGATGTATTCCAATTGCTCCGCCACCGCGCAACGCGGCGCGCTCGATTGGAAGCCCCGCTTCAAGGCCGCCGTCATGCCGGTGTTCAAGAAGCTCTACACCGCCGTCAAGAGCCAGGCCGAAGCCAAGCGCGTCATCAAGGTTTGCGGCGCGCCGGACTACAAGAAGAAACTCGATGCCGAACTCAAGGCGATGGGCACCTCCGAAATGTGGCGCGCCGGCGCCGCGGTGCGCGCCCTGCGCCCGCACGAGAAGGCCAAAGCCAATGCCGCCACCGCCGCCGGTGTCCGCGGCCGCGGCAAAAACTAAATCTGCCCTGCGTGGATCACGCCCGCCGACCCCCAGTCGGCGGGCTTTTTTGTGCGCACTTGCTTGGGGCAATTTCCAGCGTCCCGCATCCGGGTTGGATTGTAGATGCTATGGGGTTTCGTTCATGCATCATGGTGATGTGGATCAACCACAAGAAAGGAATCACAAG
>MWEZ01000072.1 GCA_002071335.1 Verrucomicrobia bacterium ADurb.Bin018 | reverse complement strand
TGTGCGGATTTCCACATGCCGCCCAGCATACCACGCCAAACGACATTGTAAAGAGTTATCTGTTACATAACACTAGTTTTTTGGGATGAAATGAGGGCAGGCAGTTGAACCACCCAACTGAATCGCTGCGGTTTCGTTTAGTTGGTTTTCGAAAGTCCACAGGAGTTTGAAAGTTCAGCGTATCCGGCAAATCAGGTTAAAGTTAGTTTGGGACAACAGTTAATATTGAATCGGCGTAGATTTCCCTTTATGAGTCTCGCGATGGTTAGCAGCAATACAAATAAGCCGATGGGAGTTTCACCGCTCGCTGGCAAACTCATACCGCGGGAAAAACTGGTGGACCTCAAGCAACTTGCGCGCGAATATTACCACCAGAAACCTGACCCCGGCAACCGCAACCAAGCGGTCAGTTTCGGCACGTCGGGGCATCGTGGCAGTCCGCTGCGCGGGACTTTTACCGAAGCTCACGTTCTAGCGATTACTCAAGCGATTTGTGATTATCGGCGTTGCCAAGGTATCCGTGGGCCGCTGTACATGGGCAAGGATACACATGCGCTTTCGGGGGTGGCCCAACGCTCCGCCCTCGAAGTACTGGCCGCCAATAATGTCGAGGTGATCATCCAGCGCAACGATGGCGTAACCCCCACTCCGGTTATCTCGCGGGCTATTCTGGTTTATAACCGGAACCGTAAGGAAGCCTTGGCGGATGGTATTGTTATTACACCATCGCATAACCCACCGGAGGATGGCGGATTTAAGTATAATCCGTCAAATGGCGGCCCGGCGGACACAGGGGTTACGAAATGGATTGAACGGCGGGCTAATGAACTGCTACGCGACGGCAATGCTGGTGTGAGCCGGATCCCATTCGACCGGGCACTTTCGGCGGCAACCACTCACAAGGAAGATCTCGTTTTAGCGTATGTCCAGGATTTGCGTAATGCCATTGACATGGATGCGGTTCATGCGGGCGGGCTTCGGTTAGGGGTGGACCCGCTGGGCGGGGCCTCACTGCCGTTCTGGGAAATGATAAACTCCATCTATAAGTTGGACCTCACCGTGGTTAACCCGCGGCTGGATCCGACCTTTTCATTCATGCCAGTGGACCATGATGGTAAAGTTCGTATGGATTGTTCAAGTGCTTACGCAATGGCCGGATTGGTTGGATTGAAGGAGCATTACCAAGTGGCTTTTGGCAACGACCCGGACGCTGATCGGCATGGCATTGTTACACCGTCGGCAGGGTTGTTGAATCCAAATCACTATTTAGCAGTGGCCATTCACTATTTGCTCAGTCACCGGCCAAACTGGAATCCTAAGGCTGCGGTGGGCAAGACGCTGGTCAGCAGTAGCCTGATTGATCGCGTAGTGCGAAAACTGGGCTGGACGTTGATCGAGGTGCCGGTGGGATTCAAGTATTTTGCATCGGGGCTGTTTGAAGGCTCCTTTTGTTTTGGCGGCGAGGAAAGTGCAGGGGCCAGCTTTTTGCGGCGTGAAGGAACAGTTTGGACTACGGATAAAGATGGCATTTTGCTGGCTTTGTTGGCTGCAGAGATTACGGCCTGCACCGGGAAGGATCCGGGAGAGCATTATCAGATGCTCACTATGGAACTTGGGGTGCCCTTCTACACGCGAATTGACGCTGCAATCACCCCAGAGAAGAAAGCGCGCCTGGCAAAACTATCACCCGAAGCGGTCAAGGCGCCGAGCCTGGCGGGTGAAACCATCATTGCCAGGCTGACGCACGCGCCGGGATCCCATGAACCCTTCGGTGGGTTAAAGGTGGTGGCGGCCAATGGTTGGTTCGCCGCCCGACCTTCTGGCACCGAAAACCTTTACAAGATTTATGCCGAAAGTTTCTGCGATGAGAAACACTTGGAAGCTATTGTCCATGAAGCGCAGAACATTGTCAGCCTTGCTTTGAATGACTAAAAGGCCGCCGGCCTTCGCTTAACGGCCGGGGCGATCAAGAATCATGAATCCTACTGTTAGCCCCAAATTTCTTGTAGAGCGCGATGCCTGGAAGACGCTGGCTGTGCATTTTCGGACTGCCCGCCAATGGCATTTGCGGGATCTCTTCGCTAACGATCCGCAGCGCGGGGAACGGCTAAATGCCGAAGCCGCAGGATGGTTCCTGGACTATTCCAAGAATCGTATCACGGACGAAACGATTAAACTTCTCCTGCAACTGGCGCGGGAATCCAGATTGTCCGAACGCATTGAAGCGATGTTCCGCGGGGATAAGATTAATTTCACCGAAGATCGCGCCGCCCTGCACGTAGCTTTGCGCGCCCCCAGGAGTGAGTCCATGCTCGTGGACAACCGGAATGTGGTGCCGGAAGTGCATGCGGTTCTCGACCGGATGGCTGATTTTGCCGATCGCGTTCGGTGTGGGACCTGGAAGGGGTACACCGGCAAACCGATCCGTAATCTTGTCAACATTGGCATTGGAGGCTCCGACCTCGGCCCGGTGATGGCCTATGAAGCCCTCAAGCATTACAGCACCCGGACTATAACCTTCCGATTTGTCTCTAACATAGATGGAAGCGACTTGGAGGAAGCGGCTCGGGGCTTGGATCCGGCGGAGACGCTGTTCATCGTGTCCTCCAAGATGTTCAATACACTGGAGACTATTGCAAATGCCAGAAGCGCCCGTCAGTGGCTGCTCAATGGATTGGGTGCGGATGAAAAAGCGGTCGCAAAACATTTTGTCGCCGTTTCCACCCAAGCCCAGCGTGTGGCTGACTTTGGCATAGATACGACCAACATGTTTGGCTTTTGGGATTGGGTTGGCGGCCGCTACTCCATGGGATCAGCGATTGGCCTTTCCACAATGATAGCCATAGGCCCGGAGCACTTCCGCGCGATGTTGGACGGCTTCCGCCAAATGGACGAACATTTCCGCCGGGAACCGTTTGAGAGGAATCTGCCGGTGATCATGGCCTTGCTGAACATCTGGAACAACAACTTCTTTGGAGCGCCGGCGGTGGCGGTTCTGCCTTACGAACAGTACCTCAAACGCTTTCCGGCTTACTTGCAACAGTTGACCATGGAAAGCAACGGCAAGAACGTCACCTTGGATGGCCAAGCGGTAAATTATGATACTTGCCCCGTCTATTTTGGCGAACCGGGAACCAACGGGCAGCACTCATTCTACCAATTGATTCACCAAGGAACGCGGCTTATTCCGTGCGATTTCATCGCATTTGCTCAGGAACTCGTGCCGCTAGGGCATCATCATGAACTGCTACTGGCAAATGCCTTTGCGCAAGGTGAGGCGCTGGCTTTTGGCCTGAGGCCAGAGGAGGTCCGGGACACGCCGAGTTGGCTCGTACCACACCGGGTATTCACGGGCAATCGCCCGTCAAACACCCTTCTGGCTGAACGCCTCACGCCCACCACGCTGGGTGCGCTCGTGGCACTCTATGAACATGTTGTTTTCACCCAAGGCGTAATTTGGAACATCAACTCTTTCGACCAATGGGGCGTCCAACTCGGCAAAGTGCTGGCGCAGAATATCGCTGCTGAACTGGAAAGTACGGGTGATCCGGAGCTGAAGCATGACAGTTCCACAAACAATCTTATTTGTCGCTATCGGCGGTTGAAAAAGCGTTAGAGCGGTTTAAACTAAACTGTGGCCGCCGCAGAATCTTTAATCGCCAATGTTTACAGCCTGTTCTTGGCCACCAAACGGCTACGAGACCAGTGAAACCGCTCTAGCCGGCATCATGGAAATTCGTGTGCAACCGGACGTCGAGGCGGTCGCCGCCGCGGCGGCCAGGGAAATCGCCTGCACGGCTAGGGAAGCCGTGGCGGCGCGGGGTCGATTCGTCCTGGCCGTCAGCGGGGGCCGCACGCCTTGGAAAATGCTGCGTGCGTTAACGTGCGAGCAAGTTCCGTGGGATCGCGTCTACGTGGTGCAGGTAGATGAACGGGTGGCACCACCGGAACATCCAGACCGAAATCTTGTTCACTTGCGTGAGAGTTTGCTGGGGTGCGTCTCGCTGCTCGCGAAACAAATCCAGGCTATGCCTGTGGATTTTCCGGACCTCGAAACGGCATCCCGAAACTACGCTCACGTACTGCAGGGAATCGCCGGCATTCCGCCAGTTCTTGACCTCGTCCACCTGGGCCTTGGCGCGGACGGGCACACCGCGTCATTGATACCGGGCGATCCGGTGCTCCAAGTCACGGAAGCGGACGTGGCACCAACCCAACCTTACCAGGGCCGTCGGCGAATGACGTTGACCTATCCGATTCTCAATCGCGCACGACGCATCCTGTGGGTGGTGACGGGCGCGGACAAAGCGGAGATGCTGTTACGATTGTGTGAGGGAGAGCTGACGATCCCGGCTAGCCGTGTGCGCCGCGACCGAACTCTGGTATTGGCCGATCCGGCGGCAGCGGGAAAGCTCTGAAATTCGTCAGGCAGCCGCGATGAGGTCATATCGCACCTCGCCAAGGGGTTCCATTCGTTACCGTTTCTATAAAGACTCGTTCTCCATGGGTAGGACCATCCCTACCGGCCCACACGAACAATAGGTACGTGTTAAGAAACGGCGTCGAATCAGTGAATCGAGTTGAGCATCCGCCTGACTGCTCCGATGACCTTCCGCTGCACGGAAAGGGGTTTGCCGAGAATACGCGCTCCAGCCGCTGCGGAGTGTCCTCCGCCTCCGAATTGAGCGGCGATTTCACTTACATTCACCTTCGCACTTTTTGAGCGCAGGCTGACCCGGGTCAGTTCCGGCTCTACTTCCTCGAAAACGCAAGCCACCACAACCGGGGCGATGGCGCGGATATGATCAATCAACCCTTCGGTGTCGCTGCTATCGGCCCCGGTGCGGGTTAAATCAGCCTTTTTGAGCCAGAAATAGGCTATCTGATTTTGATGTGCCAGACGGAAGTGGCTGTAGATATGGCGCAGCAACCGGGCACGGGAGAGCGGATAAGACTGGTACACTTCATTACAGATCCTGGCCAGATTGGCGCCGCGGCTCACCAATTCACCTGCTACGTGGTACGTGCCGGGCTGGGTGCTGGCATACTGAAACGAGCCTGTATCCGTGGATACCGCCGTGAACAGACAGTCGGCGATGCGCCGAGTGATGGGCCATTTCGCAATCTTCAGCAGCCGGTAAACCAGTTCTCCGGTAGAGGGTTCGCGCACCGAAACCCAGTTGAGGTCAGCGAACCGTGAGTTGCTCTCATGGTGGTCAATGTTGATGAAGAGCTTGCGCCGGCTAATGTATTGCCCGACCGAGCCCAAGCGATCGAATGTGGCGGCATCCACCGCAACCACGCAGTCAAATTCCAATCCGGGCATTGGTTTCTGGATAATGCCGTCCGCATCAAGAAATTCGTACTTTTGCGGGATGCGGTCTTCATTCCAGCACACTACTTGCTTGCCGGCGTTGCGCAGCGCGAGCGTCAATCCAAGTTGCGACCCGACACAATCCCCATCCGGTCGAATATGCCCCGCTACACAAATTGTCCGGCTTTCCTGAAGGCCTGCGATGATGCGATCAATAATCCTGGGGTGTGGTCTCATTTAGTGAAAACAACCTCAGCACTGCAGCAATTTCCGTTTCGAACGGTTATTCCGGGGGCTCCTCCGGAAGGGTCTTTTCCAATTCCTCGATGATCTCCAGCACACGGTTCCCGCGCGCGATAGAATCGTCCACCAGAAAGCGCAGCCGCGGTGTGTACTTCAAAATAACCGCTCCTGCCACTAATTCTTGAATACGCCGGCGATGTTGTCGCAGCAGGCTTAATCCCTGGCGCTGCTGGTCGGCACTGCCCAGGATGCTGATGAAGACAAACGCCGACTTCAAGTCACCAGCCACCTCCACATCGTTGACCGTGATCAAACCCGCCTCGCTGACTTGGAATTCCCGGCGAATGACCTCGCCGATCTCCCGCTTCAGCAATTCGCGCACGCGTTGGAGCCTGAGAGAAACCATGTCTGATCGATCCGTTAGGAGGTAATGGCAAACCTTCGCTGGCCGCAAGACGGGCAGACATTGCTAACCCAATTAGCCCGGCAATTCAGCGCCTCCGCTGCTACGATTTTCACAACTTCTGGGCGATTTTTTCCATCGTGTAGCACTCGATGCTATCGCCAATCTGAAATTCACGGAACCCTTCGATCCGAATGCCACATTCCATACCGGCACGCACCTCGTTGACCTCGTCCTGAAACCGACGCAGCGACTGGACGATTCCTTCATAAATGATCTCTTTGCGCCGTCGCACCCGAACTTTCCCCTTGGCAATGCGGCCGCTAACAACCATGCACCCGGCCACCGGGGCGCCTTTGGACAGTTCAAAAATCTTGCGCACTTCCGCTGCGCCGACCGTGATATCCTTCACCAGCGGTTCCAGCAATCCGGCCATCGCTTCTTTTACCTGGTCAATCAGCTCATAAATAATGGCATATTGCTTGATCTGCACGCCTTCGTGCTTGGCCCGGTCAGCCACGCCACTGTCAATGCGCGCGTGAAAACCCAGAATTACAGCATTCGAAGCTGAGGCCAGCGCCACATCAGATTCGGTGATGGTGCCGACGGCGCTATGAATGACTTCCAGCGATACCTTGTCCGATTCGATCTTTTTGAGGGCATCCACGATGGCCTCGACCGAGCCTTGCGTGTCAGCCTTGACCACCACCTTGAGTTCCTTGCCCGAACTCGAATCGAGACGGTCAAAGAGATTCTCCAAAGTGACCTTGGCGCGCGCAGGTTCCTGCCCCAGCGCCCGGGCTTCCAAAATACGCTGCTCGGCAAGTTCGCGCGCCGCTTTCTCATTCTCTACTACATTAAACTCCAACCCCGCTTCCGGCACGCCATTCAAGCCCAGGATCTTCACCGCCACCGAAGGCGCGGCTTCTTTCAGGCGCTTGCTCTCTTCGTTGATCAACGCTCGCACGCGGCCATAGTATTGCCCGCAAAGCACCACATCGCTGACGCGCAAGGTGCCTTTGCGCACCAGCACGGTAGCCGTAGGTCCTCCCGGCTCCAGACCCGATTCAATCACATTCCCCTTAGCGCGCCGATTGGGATTGGCCTTGAGTTCCAGCAGATCGGCTTGGAGCAGGATCATTTCGATCAACTTGTCCACGCCCTGTTTTGTCAGCGCGGAAACATCCACAAAAATAGTGTCGCCACCCCAATCGTCCGGAACCAGCCCTTTATCCTGCAATTGCTGACGAACCCTCAAGGCGTTGGCGTTGGGGTGGTCTATTTTATTCACTGCGACCAGCACCGGCACTTTAGCTGCCTGCGCGTGGCTGAGCGCCTCTAGGGTTTGCGGCATTACTCCGTCGTTGGCAGCTACGACCAGCACAACCACGTCAGTCACATTCGCCCCACGAGCCCGCATTGAACTAAAGGCAGCATGCCCCGGAGTATCCAGGAATGTAACTTGGGCCAGTGCCTTCTTGTGGTCGGGGTGCGGGAAGGAAATCGTATAAGCACCAATGTGCTGCGTTATGCCGCCCGCTTCGCTGGCGACAACATTGGCCTTGCGAATTACATCAAGCAAGGTGGTCTTGCCGTGGTCAACGTGGCCCATGATGGTCACCACCGGAGGCCGCGGAATCAAATCCTCGGCTTTATCTTCCGGATCCTGATCAATCGTGGGGCCAATAGGTTTATGAAGCCCACCGTCGCGCACGCGCCTTTCCGCTTCAAACCGGTAGCCATACTTGGCGCAAATCCTCTGCGCCTCTTTCTCGTCAATAGCCTGGTTGACGCTGGCTAACACGCCCAATTCCATCAAGTCCGCAATGATCTTGAACGGCCTCTGTTTAAGCTGTTCCGCCAGATCTCGCACTACGATCGGCGGCTTGATAGTAATAACCTGGGCATCGAGCGGCAGTTGCAACTTGGCTTCGGCACTGGCTTTCGCCGCCACCGCCCCTTTCGTAACCCCTACTCCTTTGCCCCCCGTCGTCCCCGAAGCCACCGTGCCGGTTCGTCCACCAGAGCCGCCTTCGCGTGGAAAAAAGTCGGCCTTCTTCCCTGGACTTGCCCCTCGAGGCGGCGCTTTTTGTGCACCTGATCTTTCGCTCCCTTTGGGGGGCGGCTTCGGCCGCAACTGAATGAATCCAACCTTGTCGCCCACCTTGAAAACCGGCGGCGGTGGCGGCTCTACCACGGCTGATTCCAATTGTGGTTGAGGTTGAACCTCCGCCACAACTTGCGGCGCGAGCGAGGGTTCGCTTGGCACGTCCGCCACCTCCGCTTCCGGAGCTGGAATAGCGGGAAGTTCCTCTATCACCGGCGGAACCACCGCTTCCGCTACTTCGGGCTCCACGCTCGGCTTGATCTCGATTACCGGTGGCGCAGCGGCAGTTTCTGTCGGCTGTTCAACCGGGATTGGTGAGGTTTCTTGCGCCGAAACCGGAGCCGGTTCGGCAAGCTCCGGATGCTCTTTGAGAATCTCCAGTTCGAGGTATTCAGCCGTTATCTTGTCCAATGAACTGGAAGCTACCCGCGCAGTGGTAATGCCCAGAGACTTCGCCTTGGCGAGAACTTGCTTGCTCTCCCAGCCGAGTTTCTTTGCAATTTCGTATATCCGAACGGGCATATTTCTCTATCACCTCAAACCCAGGTTGCTATGCAGCTTTCACGGGGCTCGATCCCAAATCGTAAGACTTTCTGACAATACCAGTATAATCAACTCGAATTAATTGGAAATTGGAGTTTCACCAACTTTGAGCGTACGTCGGGCCGCCTCAGCACGCGCGGCTTCCAAAATAGCCGCCCCCTGATCGCCCAAACCCGGGATTTCCGCCAAGTCACTTTCATCGGCCTGCAACAAATCCTCCAGCCGTGTCAATCCATGATGCACCAGCACATCCGCCTGCTCCCGCGTAATCCCGGTAATCGCCGCCAGGGAATCCACCGCTTCGGCCACTTTTTCCTCGAACCCTTTGGTCACCACTACTTCCGGCTCGATGTCCACCTGCCAACCCGTCAGCTTCGAGGTCAACCGCGCGTTCTGACCCCGCTTGCCAATGGCCAGGGAAAGTTGGTCCGCGCTAACCGTAATTTTGACTCGCTTGTGGGCCTCGTCTATCTCGAAGGCCTTTAACTTGGCCGGCGCCAGTGCGTTAGTGATAAAGTTCTTTATATTCGCATCCCAGCGAATAATATCCACCTTCTCGTTATTGAGTTCACGCACGATGTTCTTGACGCGCTGCCCGCGCAATCCAACACAGGCGCCTACCGGATCTACTTTCTCGTCACGCGTCCACACCGCCAGCTTGGTCCGGAAACCCGGCTCACGAGCAATTCCCTTGATTTCAATGGTGCCATCATTGATCTCCGAAACCTCAATCTGAAACAGCTTGACGACAAAGCGCGGATCGGAACGAGACAGGATAATCTCGGGGCCATGCGGGCCTTCTTCCACCGCTTTGACATAACAGCGAATCCGCTCTCCCAGTTGATATTCTTCGGTCGGCACGCGCTCCCGGTTGGGCAGCAACGCTTCGTATTTCCCCAAATCCACAAACACGTCGGACCGATCGAAACGCCGAACCGCCCCGCTAACAACGTCGCCCACGCGGTCTTTGAACTCGGTAAAAATCAGTGCTTTTTCCGCGCGCCGAATGTGCTGCATCAGCGCCTGCCGCGCATACTGGGCGGCGATGCGGCCAAAACCCACAGGCGTCACTTCCACCTCCAACTCATCTCCCACTTGCGCGTCCGCTTTTATCCGTCGGGCGTCGAAAAGCGCAATCTGGCCATGCCTGGAAATGACTCTTTCTGCTACCTGCAGCTTCGCAAACGCGCGTATATCCCCGCTCTTCTGGTCTATATCCACACGCAATTCCCGCGCCGGGCCAACCGCTTTCTTCGCGGCGGACAACAGAGCTTCCTGGACCGCAGCGGTCAGGACCTCTCGACTGAGGCCCTTCTCGCGCTCCCAGAATTCCAAGACTGCTAAAAAGTCGGCGTTCATAAATTTTCAACGGCAACCCCTCACGGGGGAATAAAAAAGTCGGTAGATAAGGCTCTTCCGACTTTCGCGAACTGGCGAACCAGCAATTTGTACCGTTCTAGCATAGAAGTTATGAACCGCGTCTAAAACAGTCAAGCCTCGATTCGTTGTCAATTCGTTGTAACCGCATCTCAGTTTATGAACAGCTTTTTCCGGGCATAACCTTGAGAAACGACAGATTACCCTGCGGCTTACGTCCTCCCGTCTGCTATTTTCAGGCCAGTCGAACTGGTGGCCGTGAGTCAACAACGCTAGGAGCAACCCCGCAAACTCAAATCAGCCCCAGAGCCACCTCCTCAACTTGTATTAATCTTTCACAGAAATAGCAGCGAGTGCTGGCGGAGGGCAACCTGCGAGAGATCTGCAGGTAGTGTCCTAAAAGTTCTGCAAAAAGCAGCGGGTCATGGTAAGCCACTGGGGTGAATAAAGAACCCAGAAACGAAAGGCAAAGAACCATGACCCGAAAGGTTGAAAAGAACGTAAAGACAGTAGCATTGGAATTGGAAGAAGTGAAGCAGGCCTTAATGGCACAGAAGGATTTTTTAGTGCCGATGGTACAGCAGACGATGCAAGCGATGCTGGAGTTGGAGATGGAAGAGTGTTTGCAGGCGGCCCGATATGAGCGGTCGGCGGCGCGCACCGGGTATCGGAGCGGGTATTATCGGCGGCGGTTGGTGACGCGGGTGGGCCCGATTGTGCTGCGGGTGCCGCAGGATCGGAGCGGGCAATTCAGCACGCAGGTTTTTGAGCA
>MWEZ01000071.1 GCA_002071335.1 Verrucomicrobia bacterium ADurb.Bin018 | reverse complement strand
CTTCTGGTTGATCAGCATTCGCTGGTTGACGCAAGTGACGGTACTGGGGTGGGTGGCGTTGAGCGCTTATTGCGCGCTATATTTTTTGCCGCCGGTGCTGGTGGCGAATCGTTGGCGTGGCGGTGGCGGGAGCTTTGTCATTATGGTAGCCGCCGCGTGGAGCGCCGCCGAATTCATCCGCGGTTGGCTGGGCACAGGTTTCCCGTGGAATCCGCTCGGCGCGGGGCTCGCGCCGTGGTTGCCGGGCATTCAACTGGCGGAAATCGGCGGCGTCTGGGTGGTGTCCGGGGTGGTGGTGGCGGTGAATGCGCTGCTGGCATGGGCGTTGGTGGAGCAACGCCATTGGCGATCGTTGGCGCTCGGTGCGCTGTTGGTCGCTGCCGCGCTGGGGTGGGGGCAGTGGCGGGTGCATCATCTGCCCACGCCGGCCCGCCACATCCGCGTGGCGCTGGTGCAGACGGCGATCCCCCAAGACGAAAAATGGGTTGCGGCCAAAATCCGCATGATCTATGACCGGCTCATCACGCTCACCCGGCAGGCGCAAGGCGATCCGGATGTGGAATTGGTCATCTGGCCGGAAACGGCATTGCCCGACGATGTCCGCAACAGCGAAGCCAGCTACACCGTGGTGTGGAGCCTTTGCACCAACGGCACATCCATCCTGACCGGCACGCTGGATACGGCCGTGCTTGACGACGGCACCGAGCAATATTTCAACAGCGTTTTCCTGTTTGATACCGAGGGTCGCATTGTGGGCGAATATGACAAGCGTCACTTGGTGCTCGGCGGGGAAGTCATTCCGCTGGAGCGCTGGATTCCCGACCGGTGGATGCTGGCGCTGGGTCTGCCCACCAGCATCACTGCCGGCCAGAAAGGCGCGGTGTTCACTGCTGGCCGCCAGCAGGTGCCGCTGGCGCCGTTGGTTTGCTTCGAGGATATTCTGCCTCATCTGGCGCGGGCCGATGTCCGCGCCGGCGCGCGCGCATTGGTCAATGTGACGAATGACGCCTGGTTCGATGAAGTGATCGCGCCGCGCCAGCACATGCGTAATGCCGTGTTGCGCGCGGTGGAAAATCGCGTGCCATTGATTCGCGCGGCCAATACCGGCGTGTCGTGCGTCATTGAGCCCAGCGGCGCGGTGGCGGCCATGCTCTCCGACGGGGCGGGGGGGACCGCCGGCGCCGGCGTGCTGTGGGCCGATGTGGCCGTGCCGGACCCGACCGCGCCCTTGACTTGCTATGCCCGTTTCGGGGATATGTACGCATTCGCCTGCCTCGCCGCCACGGGTCTGTGGCTGCTGGCGGCATGGCGGGAATCACGAACCTAAGAACAGAACCATGCTCGACGAACTTTCCACGCGCATTGCCACCGTGAAGGAAAACCTCGCAGGAATGAGAGGTTATCTTTGACGTCGCCGGCAAAAAACGGCTCATTGAAGAATTGACCCAGCAGATGTCCGCGCCAGATTTCTGGGATGACCAGAACGCGGCGCGCGCGCTGATCGAAAAAAAGAACACCTTGGAGGCGGTCACCGAGCCCTATGACAAGCTCGTAGCGCTGCAAGAGGAGTTGGAAGTCATGGCCGCGCTACTGGGCGAGGCCGGCACGGACTCGCCCACACATCCGGATGTGGTCGAACTGGCCAAGCAAGTTGCCGCGCTGGAAAAACAATACGCCCACGTGGAGTTGCAATCGCTGATGGTCGGGCGGTTCGATGCCAACAATGCCTTCCTGACGCTGCACGCCGGCGCGGGCGGCACCGAGTCCTGCGACTGGGCCGCCATGTTGCTACGGATGTATGATCGCTACTGCCAGCAGCAGGGCTTCGAAGTCACCACAGTGGATTACCAACCCGGCGACGAAGCTGGAGTCAAGAGCGTCACCCTGATGGTCAGCGGTCCGTGGGCCTACGGTTTTTTGAAGGCGGAGCGCGGTGTGCACCGCTTGGTGCGGATTAGCCCTTTCGACGCCAACAAACGGCGGCACACCTCATTCGCCTCGCTCGATGTCGTGGCGGAAATCAGCGACGACATTGAAGTCACCATCGAGGACAAAGACCTGCGCGTGGATACCTACCGCTCCAGCGGCGCCGGCGGGCAGCACGTCAATAAAACCGACAGCGCCATTCGCCTGACCCACCTGCCCACGGGCATTGTGGTTGCTTGCCAGGCCGAGCGCAGCCAGTTAGCCAACCGCAACAAGGCCATGAAAATCCTGCGCGCCAAAATCTACGAACTGGAGCAGGACAAAAAGCGCCGCGAAATGGAAAAGTTCTACGGCGAAAAAGGCGAGATCGCCTGGGGCCACCAAATCCGATCGTACGTCTTGCAGCCCTACACCATGGCCAAGGATCACCGCACCGACGTAGAAACCAGCCAAGTCTTCGAGGTGCTCGACGGTGACTTGGGTCTCTTTATCGAAGCCTGGCTCAAACAAAACCGCTCCGAATCCACCTCAACCCCGCCTGCGTAAGCCATCCGGCTACGCCATGGCCCGTTTCCCCGGAACCTCCGGGCTGTGCCTACCGGCCTTGGGCAACGGCTAGGCAATCCACCCAAAACACGTCGGCCAATGCGTTGGTGTGGGGGCGCGTAGCATTATATCGGTCATGCCACAACAGTTGGTCAGCCGCACGGCGGGCTCCGTATTCCATGTCGTGTAAAACTTGCGGCTGGGGTTGACCCGCGCCTGCGATCATTTTGACCATGGCCGAAAAAGTAAAACCCCGCGCAAATGGCGCGTTGCCGCACTGCGCCCAAGTGACATCGGAAAAAGTGCTGTGCCGCAGCAGCCCGGCCGTCTGCCGCTCGCGCAGTCCGCTAGTGTCCATCACAATCAGCTTTTTATCCGCCCATTCGCCTTGTGACGCTTGCAGGTGTTCATAAACCGCGCGATTGATCTGGCCGGCTTGGCGGTGGGCCTCCGCGGTCCCTTGGTTGGCCAACAGAGCCAGAAAAATCGGCACAACCAGCCAGAGGCTCCACTGGCGCGCGGGCAATCGGGCCAACACCAGAGCCGCCAGCAAACTCACGCCAATGGCCGGCAAGACATTCAGCCTGCCGCATGTGTAGGATGCCAACGAGACCGTCCACGCCGCGCCTGCCCACGCCATAGCAAACGCAACAACCTGCGCTCTGCCAAACGGCCTCGGGCTTGCGGAGTTCTCGGATTGCGCCATCCGGCACAGGCCCCAAACCACCAGCGCACTCATCACGGCATTCGCCGCAAACAAGAATCGCTTGGGCCATAGTGGAATAGCGGAAAAGTATTCAAACCCATTCAACATGGCGCCGAACATATATTCGCCCACCCACCAATGCAGCAGATGCCATGATGTTAACGCCAGCCCATAGGCGGAAACGCTGGCCTGCATGTGCGGCGGATATTGCCAAGTCTGGAAAAGCCCATAGGCGTCAGTTGCCCGCCACCCCATGTAGAACAAAAACATGAGGGCAAACGGCGCGATGCGCCCCAAGCTTCTGACCGGCTGCTGTTTCCAGGGCAACAGCAGGAGATAAGCGCCGGGCAGCAAGACCCCGACCTCGTAGGAGAAAATCCCCACGCCATAAGCCAGAAAAGAAGCCACCAGCCGCCACATCCCACCGCGACGCACATAGGCCACCCACAGCCACCCACTTAACGCGTACGGGACCAACGCACACAGCACTTCATTGAGCACCTGCGTGGACCAATGAAAAGTCTCCGTCAAATTCGGCAACAACGCCAGCACCACCCCTGCCGCCACCGCCACAAACCGCCGCCCCGTCAGCTCCAGCGCCATCTTCATCGCAAAAAGCAGCAACAACGAATTGCCAACCAACGAAATCAGCGTCCAAATCCGATGATCATCACGAAATATCTGATACCCTAGATTCACCGCAATCATGCTCAACGGCCGGTGGGCATCGGTCATCGCATTTTGGATCGCCTCCCCAAAAGAAGGGAAGGATAAACTTCGCGCCAGATTCGACCAGTCATCGGCAATAAGCACCGCCCACGGCGCGGGCAGAAACCGTGACCAGATTTGTAATATCAACACAAACGTGACAAGCGCCCACCCAAGGCGATAGGTCTTGCCCAGTACAGAATCCGAAGAGTTGGAATATTGAGGAATGCTCATTTCAAAGTTATGCAACTATCAAATCCCAGCATCCAGTGCCATCAAATTACCGGATAAGAAGAAATTGGAGCGTGGGAGACGAGAATTACATTTCTCGACTGACAACCCGCGCAAATGACTCTGCATCAGATTGGGCGCTTTCTAGTGAGTGGTGTACAACAGCCCGCAGGAATGTGGTGTATTTTTATTCACCATCATTCGGGTGAAGTATCCTGCCACCATATTCCGTCTTTTTTCTTTCATCCGATAGCGGATGAAAGTGAGTTGAGGTTAGAACTCCTCTGTTTTGTCGCGTTGACGTAAGACCCGGGCCGGGTTCCCCATTACGACATGAAAAGGGGCCACTGGTGCCAGAGCCACGGCACCTAGCCCCACCAGCGCACCCTCGCCAATCTTGATTCCGCCCTCGCGAATAGTGGAGTTAGCACCAATCCAAGTAAATTGATCAACTTGGCTACGGCCACAAAGAATGGCGCCAGCCGTGACGATGGATCCACGGCCAACGGTGCAGTTATGAGACACGACCACCAGATTATCTATTTTGGCATCATCTTCGATGAGAGTATCTTCCAGCGTCCCGCAAGATACTATAGTGCCGCATCCGATCAGGACATCGTTACCAAGAACCACTCCGCCCAAATGGGGGATGCGGACGGGTACCCTGTCGGCAAAATCAAACCCAAAGCCGGACTCCCCGATTACGGCATTCGATCGGATGATGCAGCGTTTGCCTATCCGAGTCCGGGAGCGAATCACCACATGGTCAGCAATGAAAGTGTCGTCGCCAATTTCTACGTCCGAATCAATAACCGAACCGTGGCCGATCGACACCCGGCTACCAATGCGAGCCAAAGGGGAAACCTGTGCCGTTGGGGCAATTATTGGGGCGGTGGCCGGTTCGAAGAAACGTTGGGCAACGCGGGCGTAGGCTAGGCGTGGGTCAGGCACGATGACATGGGTACATGTTAAATATTCTCTGGCTGAAGCATCGGCAATAGCCATGACTCTCCCCAGACGGTTCAATGCAGCACACACCTCTGTTCGACAGGATGTCATAAACACCAGCGACCCGTTTGTTGCATTGGACAGCGAGTTTACTTGTTGCACTATGATATCGGGACCATGGAGAGGAACCTCAAGATATTCAGCAATCGCGGACGCCTGGGTGGGAGGAACTGTCGCCATGTTAATGCTCCTTGCGTCGTAAACGAAACCGCTCTAGTTGCAGGTCAATGAACAAAGCAATCACTTGCCGGATATTGGCAAGAACGGACCGCAAATTGGTCACCTTCGATTTACCGCTGGTCCGGTCTCGGTTTTCCACCGGAATACTGGCGATTTGGCATCCCGCTTTTTGTGCGCGAACGATCAGTTCCATTTGGATGATCCAGCCTCGACCACGGGAGGTCAACGGTAACCGCTCCAGTAATGAACGGCGAAACATGTAGATGCCTTGGAATCTCGGCATCGGCCCAAACAGAATATTAAACAACATTCGCTCCATTTTGGAGAGAAGGATCGCTGCCAGCGGGTTATTCCTCTTCGGAATATACGCCAAGACTATATCCCGACCCTTCATATTGGCGACAAACTCGCCGATATTGGCTGCAGGACATTGTCCATCGGCGGGAAAAATGGCAATGAGATCCTTGCGAGCCCCATAGTATCCGGTCCGCAGCACGCCCCCGATTCCTCGGTTCTTTTCGTGGTGCAATACTCGGACAAACGGCATTTCCGCCGCGAGACGATCGGCTATTTTTTCTGTCCCATCAGTGCTGCCGTCATCCACGATGATTATTTCGTATTCGTCAACGGATTTGTGAGCCTCTTGGTCGATTTCCTTGACGACACTTTCCAGCGTGGCCGCTTCATTATAGGCCATGACCACAACAGTCAAGGAGTCGGTTCGAGATGTGGATGTCGGTTCCATACGAAGTACCTAAGCCGAACGGGAAAGCGTTGCCCTATTTTGATCCGTCGATCAGCTTGATACAGTCAGGCAAAGGAGGCGGATTGTCAAGGGACAGCGAATAGGGTTCATCGGCGTTCTGCCGGCGAAACGCGGATCGCTTCTCCAGAAACTCAACGCAAGGCTGGTTTCGTGGCGTTGGACGATATGTAGCGCACAGGCAGTTCAGCCCGAGTTGCTTGGCTTTATGGGCTGCCACATGCACCATGGTCTCCTCGATCCGCCGGCCCATCACCCGACAACTCAATACGAAATCAACCATGGTTGCTGTGGTGCCCTTCTGTTGCAAGCCGACAATACCGATCAGCCCAGCATCACCGAAACGATCAGATACCCGGAACGTCCACACGCGATTGTCGTTATTTTGAGACCATGCCCAAAATTCTGATTCGGTCATACGCCGCGTGGACAGATTCATTTGGTTGGTTTTATTCAGTAATTGAGTGGCGCGGGGCAAATGGGCCAGACTCAAAGGCTCGACTGTCACCGTGGTATCTAGGCCCTGCAGCCAGTCGCTGACGGAGGCCGATTCCGTTTGGACGGCTTTTCGGAGGCGCTCGGCCAAAAAATGATCGGATCGTGCGGCGTCTTCAGGCGTTATGGCCGGGAGATCGAAACAATCCAACGCCTGAAGAGCAGCGGGATAGCGCAGCTTATCCTTTGGCCATTCCGGAACCAGCACTTCCGGGAACGCTTTCTGAATGCGAAACCGTTCGGCGGGATTATCGTCAATGAAAACCACGGATTGTAGCCCAACATTCAGTTCTTTAACCAAGTCCAGAAGGTTGTCAGCCTTATCCTTCCAGTTGATTCGCCACCCGGCAAAATCTTCCACGCGCAGCACCATTTCGGGGTGTTGGGATATGGCTTGCAGAGCCAGGTTTTCTTCGTTCTTACTGACAATTCCAAGCAGGATTCCCCGATTCTTCAATGCCTTTAGATACCGTTGTAAATCAACCAATGCCTCTCCGACTGGGTCATGTCCTCCAAGGCGCAAACCCTCAAGGCCAACATCACCGATAATTCCACCCCAGAGCGTGTCATCCAAGTCGAGGACGATGAGTTTACGGGTCATTCCAGTCAAAGCCTGCAGGGCCGCCTTGACGTCATGAACAGCCTGTTTTTGGACATCCAACCCAAACCCGACTTTGCCCATATACCACAGGGTGGAATCATAGGCTCGAGCCGCACCGGCCAACTCCAGCCAGCGTTGAGCGTTAAGCACATACACGTTAGTCAGACCTTTGAGGTTCTCGACCAAACGCAGGTTGGCGCGGAGCAGCATATGAGCGCAGCCGCTGTTCTGTTTCAAATCGATCAGTCCGAGTCCTCGATTTGCAGATGACATCACCCAAGAGGTCACGAATATCGTCCGGACCCTTCCGGCTGCTTGCTGAATGAGGCGACAAAATTCATCCACTTCTGCCATGAGTAGCTCGGGCTGGCATAATGGGTTGTCGATAGCAGCCCTGAACGAGGGCAATTGGCGTTCTGGCGTGGTCCAAACCAACACTAGGTCCGGCGTCTCCCGCCAGCACGGCAGAGTTTCGTCAGCCAAGCTCTGGACCACTTGCCCAAAAGGGGCCATCTGGCACGCGATCTGTGGCGCCCGGGTATCATTATTCAGATAGCCGGTAAAACTCTCTCCGTTGAAATCGGACACCAGAAGGGCGGAAATCTTAGTCATCTTATTCTTTGTCCGGGAAAACACGCGTACTGTTTGCGCAATGTACCACATGAGCCGCCAAGGTCCGAACGGTCCGAAAGGCTTGGGAGAGGACAGTCGCGTCACCTTCATTGGAGAGGATCACTTCGGCCCCCGTCCACTCCCGCAACCGGTCTTCGATGCAGGAAATCAGGATAACCATGCCCATGGAGTCCAACAAACCCTCCGGCGAAGCAAGGTTGGTGTCTGGTGAAACAGGGATCTTCCGTTCGGGGGGTAATTGCAAATTCAAATCTTCAATTGCCGCCAAGATCAGTGAAATGACACGTGCAGATTGCAGTGAACTCATGCCAATCTCCCTTCTTCGGGGTAACCGCTTTGGCGGAATACGGATTCCACAACAGTAAAAATGTCCATGGTTCACCCGGCATTCAGTAGGAGCAGGTTTTGATCCCAAAGGTGGCGAAGATATTCGTGGTGGATACGATGTCCGGCGCGAAAGGCCGCAAAGCGGCCGATGAGAGGGCGGCCAAGAATCATCATGTCACCCAGAAAATCTACAATCTTGTGCCGGGCGGCCTCATGAGCAAGCGAAGGGTTGCACCCGGGATACAACATTAACACCCGCTCTCGAATCGAACCCAACACCTTCTCTGCTTGCGCCATCTCTGCTTCAACCAAATAGCTGCGAGATTGGGCAAGGGTATCCACCGCTTGGTTGTCTCCAGCCTCAAACTCCCCAATCCCAACAGGCAATAATGGCATATGTGACCAGTGGAATACGGTTGTGACGGATAGCGTGTCGGATGGCAACCCAATGATATAACGTCCGTTTGTCAGTGGCGGACACTCCGACTTTTCACCCTGAGTGTTTTCGGCGGCGATATAAAAAACCGGAGACTTTAAGGCATACACGAGCCGGGGCTTTGTTTGTTGGACAAGACCGGCTCGGATTATGGCCTCAACAAAAGCCGCGCAGGTCCCATTGCCGGTCATGGGGAGTCGGTCCGAGTCCATTTCAATGCGAATATTATCCACCCCACAAAGCGCAATCGAAGCTAACACATGCTCTGTGTGATGGACCCATCGGCCATTTTCTTTGAGAGAAGTCCATCTCGGCATGGATTGTAAGTTTTCAGGGCGGCAATGAACAGAAGGGCCATCCTCAAGGTCTGATCGAACAAAAACTATGCCGGTGTCTTCATCTGCCGGATGAAAACGCACACGCGGGTGTGTGTCTTGATCAAGGGAAATGCCAGAAATCCACTCGGTAGAAGAAGAAATTGTGGATTGTGGAACCATGAATCCAAGATGCCGACGATGTCAGTTATTCCGGAAAAACTCGCCAGTTTTAGCGATGCCCTCTTCCAAATCCACTTCGGCTTCGAAGCCGATGAGGTCGCGGGCTTTTTTGACGTTAGGGATGCGGAGTTCGACGTCGGCGTAGTCTTTATAGACGAATTCGATCTTGGACTTGGAGTTCAGGACGCGGATGACGGTGTTGGCCAGACCGTAAATGGTGGTGACGGCACGTTGGTTGCCGATATTGAACGATTCGCCAACAGCCTTGGGGTGTTCCATGCAGAGCAGGGTACCGCGGACCATGTCGTCCACGTAGCACCAAGCGCGGATTTGGGTGCCGTCGCCGTTGATCTTGAGAGGCTCATTCTTCAAAGCACGCTGAATGAAAGCGCGTAGCGCGCCTTCACCCACCTGACCCGGGCCATAGACATTGAATGGGCGTACCACGGCAACCGGGAGCCATTGGTGTTGGAAATAGGCGATGGCGAGGTGTTCCTCGGCCAATTTGCTGACGGCGTAGGTCCAGCGGCCCTCGCCAATGGTGCCGATGGAAGTTTTATCCATTTCCGAGGAGCGGAAGGCGTTGGTGCCGAACACTTCGCTGGTGGAAAAGCACACGACCCGGTCGCAGCTATCCAGTTTGGAGGCGGCTTCCAGGACATTCGCGGAGCCCACCATGTTCACGCGCATGGTGGCCACCGGGTTTTTGACGACGGTGTCAATCCCGGCAATCGCCGCGCAATGGACGACGATATCGGCGCCCGCCATGGCCCGGGCAACGTGGTCATAGTCGAGGACATCGCCGACTTCCAGCTTGAGGTTTTTGTGGTCTTTCCACGGCTTGGTCTGGAGCGCATTACGGGCCAGATTGTCAAAGGCTACGATCTGATTGTGTTCAACCAAGCGGCCAATCAGGGTGGAGCCGATAAACCCCGCGCCGCCGGTGATAAAAATCTTCTTGTTTTGGATCATGGTTGGTCCTCGCCGGTGGCGGTTAGGCCACCATTTACCTTATTGAGATGAGCGGGCAGTATGGTGCAGGCGTGCGGATAGCAGCAAGCCTTTTGTTGACGCAAGCATCGCCGGCATGAAGCGGTTTCATGCCTCAATATTCGGCCAATATTTTGCATGCACAGGGGGGCGGTGGGGTGGTAGGATGCGCGGCACTCGAAGTGGAATGCAAACTGATATGAAAAAAATTGCGTTGGTTGGCTGTGGGCGGATCATGGGCCGGCATATCGAGGCGATTGCAACGGCGCCGGGGATTGAAATCGCCATGGTTTGCGATATTGACGAGGCAAAAGCGAAAAAAACCGCGGAGCGACTCGGCGTGCCTTATGTGACCGATTACCGGCGCATTCAAGGTGTGGATGTCGCGGCCATTTTGACGCCTTCCGGCCTTCATCCCCAACACGTGACGGATATTGCCGAGCAAACCGACACCCCCTTCTATGGGGGCCGTCAAGTCATGGCGATGGATTTATTGTCTTACTGTCCTTTCTTTTTTATTCCAAGCGGATCGGATCTGGATGCGATTTGAGATGGGTACGTCGGCGGAAGTAACACCGCCCTTGCTTACCACCTTCTATCCGTGCCCACCGAAGTGGAACACCTGTTGCTGCTTGCGCATGTTCATGCTCAGACTCAAATCTATATCGAGAAGAACCCATCTACAAAACGGTCGGCATGTGCGCGACCCAGGGCTGTGCCGGTTTCTCGAACATCCAAAGCTTCTCCGTTGTGTTTCCCTTTTCTTGGCCTCGTTTAGGCGGCTTTGATCAGCACCCCTTGGGGGATCACCCCATGTGCGCCGTAGCGCCACAGGGCCACCAGCAG
>MWEZ01000070.1 GCA_002071335.1 Verrucomicrobia bacterium ADurb.Bin018 | reverse complement strand
TTGAGCGCGACAATCAGCACATCGCCCTGCCGGCGCGCAAACTGCAGGTAGGTGGCGTGGCCGGCGTGGAGCAAATCGAACGCGCCATTGGTGAAGACAATTTTGCGCCCGGCCGCGCGCAACCGCGCGCATTCACCGGCCAAGGCTTCCCGCGTCCAGATTTTTTGCTCGGCATCTCTCATGGCAGCTCCTACCTTGGCCAACTGGTAGCAGGTTTGCGCCGTGAACGGAATCACCAAAAATGATTGAGCCGCCCATCCTGACGCGCCCTTCAGAGGTGCGCGCCCTGTTGGCGCAACTGGATTTTCATCCGTCGCGCATTCTGGGGCAAAACTTTTTGATTGATCGCAACATTCTGGGCATCCTGCTGGCGGCGGCCGAACTCCAGCCGACGGACCGCGTGGTGGAAGTTGGCCCCGGACTGGGCGTGTTAACCGACGAATTGCTGATGAGGGCGAGCGCGGTGAGTGCCGTGGAAAAAGACCATCGGCTAGCCGCGTATTTGCGTACGCGCTTCGCGGAAGAACCGCGCCTGGTCCTGCACGAAGGCGATATTCTGGAAGCCGACTTGCCGGCGTTGTTTGCCGCCCCAGGGCACAAGCTGGTAGCCAACCTGCCCTATGCCATCGCCGCGCGACTGCTGGTGGAGCTGGGCGCCCTGCCCCACCCGCCGGAGCTGATCGTGGTGACCATCCAACGCGAAGTGGCCGAGCGGCTCGTGGCGCGACCCGGCGGTAAAGACTACGGGCTGCTGGCCATCCTGCTGCAACGCCACTACGAGATTGCGGTGGTGAAGAATATTTCGCCGTCGTGCTTCTGGCCGCCGCCGGAAGTGCAGTCAGCCATCGTCAAGCTGACGCGGCGGGCCGCGCCGCTGGGTGGCGCGGCAAATGAACAAGCCCTGCGCGAGCTGCTGCGCCACGCTTTTTCGCAGCGGCGCAAAACGCTGGCGCGTTCCCTGCGCGGCGTGGTGGTCGATCCTCTGCCGGCGCTGGCGCAAGTGGGCATCGCCCCCACCGCCCGCGCCGAAGAAATCCCGCCCGACCGCTGGCCCCCCCTCCTGCGCGCCCTGCGTTAGCTTCCCCCCCGGCAAACGCTCGGTCATCTCCCCGCGCGGCCAGTCGCCATTCCCTGCTTGCCACGGAATCTCCCGTTGTGTACATTGTATTACAAATGACTACAGGAGGTGAACCATGAGCGCCATTTTATCCATTCGTGTGCCGGTGCCTTTGGCCGAAGAGCTGAACCAAATTGCCGAAGAAACGGAACGCTCCCGTTCATTCCACATCCAAAAGGCGCTGGAAAACTACATTGCGGAATATGCGGACCTGCAAATCGCGTTGGACCGGCTGCGCAATCCCCGGGATCCGGCAGTATCCGGCAACGAGCTGAGGAAGTCCCTTGGCCTATAACATCCAGTATAAAAGGAGTGTCGCCAAAGATTTGGCTCGGCTGGACAAGGCCGCCGCCCGGCAGCTTCTGGCCAAGATCGAAAAAGAGCTAGCCACCCGCCCGGGCCGCTTCCCGGCCTTGGTCGGCCCCTTTGCCGGATTGCGCAAAATGCGCATGGGCGATTACCGGGTGATCTTCACTTTGTTGGACAAAGAGGTTTTGGTTTTGCGGATTGGGAACCGGCGGGACGTGTACAAATAACCGCAACACGCGGGAATTGAGGCGCCGGACCAACAAAAAACCCCGGCCGGGGAAAACCAGCCGGGGCTTGTTTGGTATTCGAACTTAGCGGCGAGGGGGGCGTTCCTGCGCCTCGTTCACCCGCACAGGGCGATCCACGATATCGGTGTTGTTCACCTTGGAGATCGCGGCGTTGCCTTGTTCCTGATTGGGCATTTCAACGAAACCAAAACCGCGGGAGCGGCCGGTTTCCTTGTCTTTGATCACCCGTGCGGAGACCACTTCGCCGTACGGCTCGAAAGCCGCGCGCAGATCATCGTCCGTGGCCTTGAACGAGAGATTGCCGACATATATTTTCACGTAACTATCAACTCCATGTAACCATGGGCCGCGCATTAACCCGCCCCCCGCAAACCGGCGACCCATGAATATGCGGAAGGTATGCCGCGCAACATATCAGGCCCGGAATGGCCCGCAAGACAAATCGTCAACTATTTTTCCAGCGGCGGGGCGATTCTGCTTTCCCTCGCGCGTGGGTTCGGTCATCCTGTGGTCCATGATGGACACCGCCATTCCCGCCCTGCCCGACCGCCTGCGGCTTGACCGCCCGCTGGTGTTTTTTGACATTGAAGCCACCGGCTTGAACAAGCGCACGGATCGCATCGTGGCGATTGCGCTGGTGCGCTATGAACCTTCTGGCACCGCCCAGAAAATCAGCTATCTGCTGAATCCCGGCGTGCCGATTCCCGAGGACGCCACGGCCATCCACGGCATTACCGATGCCGACGTGGAAGGCGCGCCGACGTTTGCCGACATGGCCGAAATCCTGCTGGATCATTTTGCGGGCGCGGACCTCGCGGGATACAACATCCTGGGCTATGACATCCAGATTCTGACCGAAGAATTCGCGCGCGCCGGCCACCCGTTCCCGCTGGAAGGCCGGCGGATTCTGGACGCGCAGCGGATTTTCTTCCGCAACGAGCCGCGCGACCTCGCCGCGGCGCTCCGCTATTACTGCGCCGACGACCATACCGATTCGCACGATGCGCTCGGTGATGTGCTGGCCACCATTCGCGTGCTGGGTGGACAGTTCCAGAAATACGCGGAACTGCCCGCCGATCTGGACGGCCTGCATGAATACTGCGACCCGCGCGACCCGAGTTGGGTGGACCGCACCGGGCGGCTGAAATGGAGCCGCGGCGAAATTGTGTTCAACTTTGGCAAAGTGCAGGGGCAACCCCTGCGCGAGGTGGTGGCCAAGGATCCCAATTTCCTGACGTGGCTGCTACGCTCCGATTTTCCGGAGGACACCAAACAAATCGTCCGCAACGCGCAAGCCGGCCACTATCCCGCCCCGCCGGCCTGATTTCCGCTTCGATCGTGCCACGCAAAACGGCCGTCCCGCGGGACGGCCGTTGGGTTGATCGGCTGCTTGCCGCGCCGGGTCAGGCATCCATCACGCGTTCCACGGTCAGCTCGGGGCCTAGGCGGTCGCGCATTTCAGCTTCGATGCCGTTTTTGAGGGTCATCATGGCGTGCGGGCAGGAATGGCAGGCGCCGTGCAACCGCAGGTGCACGGTGTTGCCTTCCATGGACACGAATTCGACATCGCCGCCGTGGCCTTGGATCAGCGGCCGGATTTCCTCAATAAACTGTTCCACTTTTTCTTGCATGGTCGTCTCCTGTTTCCAGTGGGCGGAAACCTACTCCACGTTGCCCGCCTTGGCAAGTGGCACCGGGAAACCCGTCCGCACCGGCCATCGACCGAATGAAAAACGACGGTGAATCCAGAGAGGAATCACCGCCGTTCATTTGCCGACCGCGTTGCACGGCCGGCCGCAAGGGGAAGAAATTACTTCTTCTTCGCAACCTTCTTCGCCGCCTTCTTAGGAGCAGCCTTCTTCGCCGCCTTCTTAGGAGCAGCCTTCTTCGCCGCCTTCTTAGGAGCGGCCTTCTTAGCCTTCTTCACTGCCATGTTGGATTTCCCCCCCTTCCAACCCGCCGCGCCAGGCGGACGGGGTATTCTTGAAGTTGTGGATGGGAACATTGTCCGTGGTTCCGTGTTCATTTAAATCGGTAGGCGAGATCGCGATCCCGTGGCAGCGCCGAAATTGAACTGGGTTGCGCATGGTTGTTTTCACAATCTTCATCTCATTGAACAACACAGTAATGCGAAGTTATTAACAGCGTCAACTACTTTTCGAAAATATTTTCACTTTTTTTTCGGTCGGCATACGCGGCGAGTTCGCGCAACAGCACCCGTGCGGCGCGCGCTTTGGTGGTCCATCCCACTTGGCGCACGCAGCCATCCGCAAAAAAAATCGTCAGCGCGTTGTGATCCGCTTCGAATCCGCGGTCGGCGCGCGCGACATCGTTGGCGGCGATGGCATCCAGATTTTTCGCGCGCAGCTTGCGTTGCGCCTCGCGCGCGAGGTCGTGCGTCTCCGCCGCGAAGCCGCAAAAAATTTGGCGCGCGGT
Organism: Verrucomicrobia bacterium ADurb.Bin018; assembly: GCA_002071335.1. Classification (GTDB taxonomy): domain Bacteria; phylum Verrucomicrobiota; class Kiritimatiellia; order CAIQIC01; family Lenti-01; genus CAZNGD01. The sequence goes on along the minus strand of MWEZ01000070.1, from coordinate 6,936 downwards.
TTTGCGTTGTGCAACGGTCTGCAAAATATCCGGCGTGGGTTCCCACGTGATGCGCGGCGGGCCATCCTGTTTTTTCAACTTGCGGCGCGCGGGTTGTTTGGGCCGCCAGTCAGCCACCGCCGCGGCCATCACGAGGAGGTCGCAGGAACGGACTCGACGTTGCACGGCGGCGAGCATTTCGGCAGCGGTGGTCACGCGCACGACTTCCACGCCGCGCGGCGCGGGCAGGGCCACGGGGCCGGAGATCAAACAGACCGTGTGCCCGGCGCGGCGCGCGGCAGCAGCAATGGCGTAGCCCATTTTGCCGCTGGAGCGGTTGCTGACGAAGCGGACAGGATCAATGGCTTCCCGCGTCGGCCCCGCTGTCACCAGCACGTTCACGCGTTCAGGTTTCCCCCACCGCGCGCGCCACGGCCGCCATGATGACCGGCAGTTCATTGAGCCGGCCGGGACCGATTTCGCCACAGGCCAGTTCGCCTTCCGCGGGGGGGATGATGATGACCCCGCGCCGCTGGAGCGTTGCCACGTTTTCCTGCACGGCCGCGTTCTGCCACATGTGCGTATTCATGGCCGGCGCCACCAGCAGCGGCGCCGTCAGGGCCAGCGCGGTGCAACTGAGCAAGTCATCGGCCATGCCGTGCGCCAGCCGCGCAATGGTCTGCGCCGAGCACGGCGCCACAACCATGGCCGCCGCGCCGCCGGCCAGCGCCAGATGCGAATAGGTGTCGAGCGTGGCTTCCGCGAAGGAGCCGCAGGTGACGGGGTTGCCCGTCAGCGCGCGCAGCATCAGCGGGCCGACATACTGCGTGGCGCACGAGGTCAGCACCATCCAGACATCCCAGCCGCGCTTCTTCATCAGCCGGGCCAGCTCGGCGGATTTGTACGCCGAAATGGAGCCGGTGACGCCCAGCACGATTTTTTTCGGGGCCTCAGCCATGGTAATCCTCCCGCCGGTTGTCATTGCGGTGGCGCTCCGCCAAAATGATGGCGCGCATGTTGTCGTAAGCCTCGGCGAGGTCGTCGTTCACCACCATGTACTTGTATTCCTTCCAGTGGGAAATTTCTTCACGGGCCTGGCGCATGCGTTTTTCGATGATTTCCAGGGCATCGGTGCCGCGGGCCACGAGGCGGTTGCGCAGCACCTCGGCGGAGGGCGGCACCACAAAAATATCCACGAGCGTGCGCTTGAGGGGATCGCCGGGGGCGGCATTCTGGATATAGTTGCGCACGGCGGCGGCGCCCTGCACATCCAGATTCATCAGCACATCGCAACCATCTTCAAGCGCGGCCACCACGGGCCCCTTGGGCGAGCCGTAGCGATTGCCATGCACCACGGCGCTCTCGATAAAACCACCTTCGGCGAGCTTCTTCTCGAAATCGGGCATAGTCATGAAATAGTAGCTCTTGCCGTCCTCTTCGTCGCCCCGCGGCGCGCGCGTGGTGGCGGTGATGGCGTAATGGATATCCTTGAATTCCTTTTGCAATTTGTCGCACAAGGTCGTTTTGCCGGCGCCCGAGGGCGCGGACACCACAAAAATAATGTTTTTCCAGCAGGGCTTGATTCCGTTCATGTCTCCTCCGAGTTCTATTCGATATTCTGCACTTGTTCGCGGACGCGTTCCAGCTCCGTCTTGCCGGCCACCACGAGCCGCGCGATGGGGGCATCGTTGGCCTTGGCGCCGATGGTGTTGATTTCGCGCCCCATTTCCACAACCAGAAAATCCAGCGTGCGGCCCACGACACCGCCTTGTTGCAGCGCTTCCGCCGTTTGCGCAAAATGGCTTTGCAGGCGCACCAATTCTTCGGTGATGTCCGCCCGGTCGGCGAACAGGGCCACTTCTTTCAGCAGGCGGTCATCGGCGGCAAGGTCGCTACCGGGGACAGCGGCAGCGATGCGCTGGCGCAAACTTTCGCGGTAGGCCGCCGCCACTGCCGGCGCGCGCGCGGCAATCTGGCGGGCCAGCCGCCGCAGCGTGGCCAGCCGCCGGCGCAAATCCCGCTGCAGGGCGGCGCCCTCCTTGCGGCGCATGGCCAGCAGTTGGGTCAAGGCTTCCGCCAGCGCGCGCCGCAGCGCGGGCCATAGCGCCTCGATATCCTGCGCGCGGCGCTCCTGCACAATCACGCCGGGAACCGCCAGCAAGGCGGAGGCTTGCAAATCATCCGGCAGGCCGAGCGTTTTGGCGGCGGCGCGCAGGGCGGCCACGCTGGCCCGGGCCAACCCTTGGTCCACCCGCACGCCGGCGGCTTGCGCGGCGGCGCTCCACGTCACGCGCACTTCGCCCGAGATCCGACCGCGCGCGATCCGCGCGCGCACCTGCTCTTGAATGCGCGATTCGAACAGAGCCAGGCTGCGCGGCAAGCTGATGTCCATGTCCAGTTGCTTGCGGTTGACGCTGCTCAGCTCCACCTCCACGTGGGCGAGGCGGCAAGATGCCGCAGCCCCGCCGCGGCCGGTCATGCTCATCAAACTCATGCTGGTTCCGTTCCTGGATCGGCGTGCCGCCAATCCTCCCGGAATACTAAACCCGCCCCCGCGCCGCCGTCAATGTTCCGCCGTTTTGGCGGCCTTGGATTTTTTGGCGCGGCGGTTTTTTCCGCGCGCGGCTCGACGACTTCATCGGAGACGATGGCATCCCACGCCTGCTTGTATTGCTCGGCCATGTCGGGCGAATCCACCCACACCAGATTTTCCCAGTTGGACACTTGTGCGGTGGTGGTGAAGTTGTAGCTGCCGGTGACGACCCAGCGCATGTCGAAAATCATGAACTTGTTGTGCATGGCAGAGTAGTCGCCGGCGGTGCGGATCAGCGTGACGGGGATGCCTTCGCGGCGGAGCCACTCGATCAATTTTTGGGCGCCGGCAAACTCGGCCTGGTTGACATCCATCTTCACCGCCACGCGCACGCCACGCTGATGCGCGCGGATTAGCGCGGCGGCAATCCTAGTGCGGGTGAAGGCATAGGCGGCCACCCAAATGCTTTCGCGGCTTTTTTCAATCCCCTCCAGCACGACGTCCTCGCACTCCTCGTTGAAGGCGCACAATGCGTTGATCTGCGTTTGGATGGGCAGCGGGGAGTCGAACACCTCTTGGCGCGACTTGCCATATTGCCGTTCATAGCGCTGGCGGATGTTCAGCCCGTAAAAGGATCCCTTGGATTCCGCCGCCTTGAACTCGGCCCAAACGCTCAAGGGCACCTCGAAATAGCGCACGGTGACCGGGTCCGTGCCCAGCCGCACGGACAGCGTGCCATCGTCCGCGCCGGCCTCATGTTCGAACACAATGTCGTGCACCCAATCGCTGGCGTCCGGCAGTTCTTCACGGACCAGTTCCGCCCGGCCCAACGGTGCGGCCAGAGCCAGCAGAGTCAACAGAAGCCAAATTTTTCCGGTGGGTTTGGTCATGGGATCACCTCGCATGGCAGGCAGGATAGGCCAAGACCCCACGCCGATTCAACCCGGACTTTGGTTTTGCATCCCGGCGGCGCATCCGGTAGGTTGCCGGGCAATCTCATGCAAAACCAGGGACAACAACTCAAAGCGTGGTGGGCGGGCTTCCGGTGGACCCGGCTGACGCGCGCCGCGCAACTGGAGATCGGGTTTTGGACGGTGGTGGTGGCGGGGCTGTTTTTCCTGTTCCACCTGCACGGCAACAGCCAAGAAGTGGCCACGTGCCGGCGATCGCTCTTTTTGTGGCTGAACAGCCGCTGGGTGGGCGACTATGCCTATTGCATGGTGCTGCCGCTGGCCAGCCTGCTGGCCCTGTGGATCCGGCGGCGCGAGATTGCGGCCGCGCCGCGTCGCGCCAACTGGTGGGGCGCGCTGCTGATCGTGGGCGCGTTGGCGATCCATTGGGTGGGCGTGCTGGCGCAACAGCCGCGTCTTTCCGCCGGCGGCCTCATCATTTTGCTGTGGAGCCTCCCTTTCCTTATATATGGGTGGGAGCTGGCCCGCTGGCTGCTGTTCCCGTGCGCCTACCTGTTTTTGGCCATTCCACTCAACTTCATTGACAGCATGACCGCGCCGCTGCGGTTGTTTGCCACAATGGTGGCGGGTGGCATCCTGAACGGCTTCGGGTTGGAAGTGCAGCGGGTGGGCGCGGGGCTGTTTTCAGGCGCGGGCAATTCCTTCGCCTTCAACGTGGCGCCGGAGTGCAGCGGCCTGCGCTCGCTGCTGGCCATGACGGCGCTGATGGGTTTTTACGCCTGGTATTCGCAAAAAACGCTCGCCAAAAAATGGCTGCTGTTTTTCCTAAGCATCCCGGTGGCCATCGTAGCCAATATTTGCCGGGTGATTCTGGTGGTGGTGGTGGCCGCCTTCTGGGGACAGGAAACCGCCATGGGCCTGTGGCACGATTATTCCGGCTATCCGATTTTTATCATCAGCATCATCCTGATGCTGACCCTCGACCGCCTGCTCAACATGGACTACCGCCGCGCATGGACAATCTGCAAAAATCGTTTTTTGGACCGCGCCTCTTCGTAATTGCGGCGCTGGCCGTAGCGGCCTGGGCGCTGGTGTACAAGACCGGCGTGGCCTCCACGGATGAAGCCGGCATTGTTCTGGCGCTGCCCGCCCGGGTGGGCCCGTGGGAAGGCGTGGAGTTGCTCTTCTGCACGGACCGCAACTGCAACCGGCAATATGCCGCCAACGCCGTGCCAGACAACGCCCAGTGCCCCAACTGCGGCGCCCCCCTCAGCAACATGAACTGGGCGGAACGCTCCATGCTGCCGGCGGATACCGGCCTCGTGCGCAAATATTATTCACTGCCCAACGGCACCTCCGGCGTGCATGCCACCATCGTGCTGAGCGGCGACGACCGCTCCAGCATCCACCGCCCGCAGGTCTGCATGACCGCCGCCGGCCACGAAATTGTGTCCTCGCGCCTGATCCATGTGCCCCTGCCGAACCGCGCCGAGCCGCTGGAAATCATGGTGTTGGAAATGACCCGCTCCTACCGGGACGAGAACGGCAACCCTGCCGACCTCAACACTTATTACGCGTATTGGTTTGTTGGCAAGGGCCGCGAAACCGCCTCGCACCTGAAGCGAATGTTCTGGATGGGCTACGACCGCGTGGTGCACGGCGTTTCCCACCGCTGGGCCTATATCGCCCTTTCCGGCCCGCGCAACCCCGCCAACGAAAATCATTTGCAGGCCATCGCCACCTTCGCCAGCCAGTTGCATCCTGCCTTGCTCAAGCCGGAATGATCTGGCATCTTGTGGGGGCATGAAATCCGAACGCCCAATCACTCTGGTCACCGGCGGCGCCGGCTTCCTCGGCTCGCACCTGTGCGACCGGCTGCTCGCCGAGGGGCATCGCGTTGTCGCGATGGACAACCTCATCACCGGCAATCTCGACAACATCGCCCATTTGCGCTCACGGCCGGATTTCGAGTTCATCCACCACAACGTCACCACCCACATCAACTGGTCCGGGCCGCTGGACTATATTTTCCATTTTGCCTCGCCCGCGAGCCCGATTGATTATCTGGAGCTGCCGATCCAGACCCTGAAAGTCGGCGCGCTCGGCACGCACAACGCGCTGGGGCTGGCCAAAGCCAAGGGCGCGCGCCTGCTGTTGGCTTCCACGTCCGAGGTGTACGGCGACCCGCTCGTCCACCCGCAGGTGGAAAGCTATTGGGGCAACGTCAACCCCATCGGCCCGCGCGGGGTCTATGACGAAGCCAAGCGCTTCGCCGAAGCCATTGTGATGGCCTACCACCGCACGCACGGCGTGGCCACCCGCATCGTGCGCATCTTCAACACCTACGGCCCCCGCATGCGCCCCAAGGATGGCCGCATCGTCCCCGCGTTCTGCTGCCAGGCCCTCAAGGGCGAACCCATCACCGTCTTCGGCGATGGCTCCCAAACCCGCTCCTTCTGCTACGTCTCCGACCTCATTGACGGCATCTTCCGCCTGATGATGAGCGACTACGCCGAGCCGGTCAACATTGGCAACCCGCGCGAGTTGTCCGTCATGGATTTCGCCGTCAAAATCAAGGAACTCACCGGCTCTGCCGCACCCATCGTGCACAAGCCGCTGCCGGTGGATGACCCCAAGGTGCGCCAGCCCAACATCAGCAAGGCCCGCGCGCTCCTCGGCTGGGAACCCAAGATGCCGCTCGAGGAAGGCCTGCGGCTCACCATCGCCTATTTTGCCGAACTGATCCAAAAAGGAATCGTCTAAACCCGGAGGCCCCCATGCATCTGCGCTACGTCAACAAACTCGGCATTCCCAAAGACATCAAACTCACCGGCGAGCCGCTCGCCATCGGCCGCGCCCGCGAAGCCGACATCCCCCTGCTCGACGACAAAGTCTCGCGCATCCACGCCGGCATCCGCCTCTCCGACGGCGAGTTTTACTTGAAGGACCTCAAGTCCCGCAACGGCACCTATGTCAACGGCCAGCGCGTGGAAGACACCGTCAAAATCAAAGCCGGCGACCGCATTCAAATCGGCGCCACGATCTTTGTGCTGGAAGCCGCCTCCACCGCCGAAGATGCCCAAAAGGGCCTCGAAGCCGTGAAGGATGCCATGGCCGACGGCAAGGGCTACACCACCATCCTCAAGGAAATCGTGGAAGACATCGTCCCCACCGAAGGCGCGGCCCAGACCAAGCCCCCTGCCCCGGCGGAAAGCAAACCGGCTGCCGCCCCCCCGGCCGCCAGCAAACCTTCCGGCCGCCCCGCGATCAAAATCACCATCAAAAAACCCACCTGATTGCCGCGGCGCACCGTCGCCGCCACGACTTTTCCACAGTGTGGAAAATTAATTTCCACAGCGTGGAACTTTTGCACCCCGTTTTTCCACAGTGTGGAAAAATCTCTGCAAAGTTGTTCCATTGCGTGGAAAATCTGGCGAAAGTTTTTCCATTGTGTGGAACAAAAACGCCTTGTTTTTCCACGGTGTGGAACTTTTGACGCTGATTTTTCCACAG
>MWEZ01000069.1 GCA_002071335.1 Verrucomicrobia bacterium ADurb.Bin018 | reverse complement strand
TTTCCCCTGACCTCTGACTTCTGACCTCTGCCACCGCCTTGCGGTGGCTGTTGGCTGTCCTGTAGGCGGGCTCGTTGAGTCCGCTGCCGGGGTCACCGCCCCGGCTACAGAAAACCGCAAAGCATCGGCGGCTGGCTCGTTGGTTTTCCCCTGACCTCTGACTTCTGACTTCTGCCACCGCCTTGCGGCGGTTGGCCTTTTCTGGCTTGGCGCGGTGGGGGCGGGGGCGGCGGTAAATCGGTTCAAAAGATGCCTCCGTTATTTTTTGATTATGAGGGGGCAACCGCCGTACGTTTGTCCGTATCGGCACGTGGGCCGCGGATGGAGTGACAGATGAAACGGATCATCAGGTTGGCAGTGGGTTTGTGCGGCGTTGGCGTGCTATCGGCATGGGGGGGCGCGCCGCTGATTCTGGACTGGGGGACGGTGGATACCTCGAGCGCGCCGCAGCAGCAGCAAACGCGTGCCATCCGCCGGGCGACTCCCGCTGTGCAGCAGGCCTTGACGGCGCAAGGCAAGGCGCCGTGGCTGGTGCAGTGCGATGATGTTATCCACGAGGAATGGAAGGATTCGTTGGTTGCCGCCGGCGCGACGTTGGTGGGCTACATGCCGGAAAACGCCTACTTGGTGGAAGCCACCCCGGCGCAGATGACGGCCATCGCGGCGCTGCCGCAGGTGGCGTGGGTGGGGGAATATCGCCCGGAATACAAGCGCGCGGCGCGGGTGCGGGCCAAGCTGGCCAAAGTGGCCGGCGGCGAAGAAACAGATGCCGCCATGGCGTACCGCGTACTGCTGTTCAGCGATGATTATCTCGCCGATGTGACCGAGCGCATCGCCGCGCTGACCGGCCGTGCGGTGTCTGTCGCCGAGGGCACCCTGATTCGCACCGACCTGACCGCCGAGCAAATTGAGACGATCACCGGCTGGGGAGAAGTAAGCTGGGTGGAGCCCTATACCCGCCCGCGGCTCTGGAACAACGTGGCAACCGGTCCCGCCATGATGAACGTCTCCAACGTGTGGAGCGGGTTGGGCCTGACCGGCGCGGGACAGACGATTGCCGTTTGCGATACCGGGCTCGATACCGGCAACACCGGCACTGTCCACCCAGATTTCGCCGGCCGGGTGACGGGCTTCGGGTGGACAAGCAATGGCTATCACGTAACCAATAGCTGGGCAGATACCGATTCGCACGGCACACACGTGTGCGGCTCCGTGCTGGGCGATGGCACAATGTCGTCTGGTCTCTACAAAGGGGCAGCCTACGAAGCGAACTTGATCATTCAGGGTGCGCAAGAAGATCTGTCCGGCATTCCCGCCACTCTCGCCAATTTGTTTAGGCAGGCCTACACTAACGGCGCACGCATTCACTCGGATAGCTGGGGCTATGATGATCACGGCTATTATAATTCGGATTCGCGCGGGCTGGATCAATACGTGTGGAGCAACAAGAACTTCCTCGTGCTGGTGGCGGCCGGCAATTCCGGCACGGATTCCAATACGATGAACGGGGTGATTGAACCGATGTCCGTGGCCTCGCCCGCCACCGCCAAGAATTGCCTGACCGTGGGCGCGGCGGAGAATTATCGCCTCTCGGGTGGCTATTCCACCATGAAGTGGGGCAGTGCGTGGCCGGATGATTATCCCGCGGCGCCCATCAAGGATGACTATATTTCCCGGCCCATGAGCAACAACGTGCAAGGCATGGCGGCATTTTCGAGCCGCGGCCCGTGCAACGATGGCCGCATCAAACCCGACCTCGTCGCGCCGGGCACCGATATCATCTCCACCCGCTCGCGGCGCAGCAGCGATACCGGCTGGGGCACGGTTTCCGGCAACACCAATTATCTATACATGGGCGGCACCAGCATGGCCACGCCGCTGATGGCTGGCGCCGCCGGCTTGGCGCGCCAGTGGGTCACGACCACCGGCGGCGTCACCAATCCCAGCGCGGCCCTGCTCAAAGCGCTGCTGATTAGCGGCGCGCGCGACATGACGCCCGGTCAATATCTTTCGGGCACCAAGCAGGAAATTTTCCCGCGCCCGGACAAGTCGCAGGGCTGGGGACACGTGAACTTGTATAACGCGCTCAAGCCGCCGACCAACCTGTTCCTTGCGCTTATTGACACCAACAGTTTGACCACCGGCAAAACCAACACCTTCACCTACACGGTCAGCAGCGGCTCGACCAACCGCTTCGTCGCCACCCTGGCCTATGCCGATTATTGGGGCTCCGTCGGCAGCGGTAAACAACTGGTGAACGATTTGGACCTGACCGTCCAGAAGCCCTCCGGCACGACAGTCTATCCGAACAATCTGGGTCACGCGGATGCCACCAACAACGTCGAGCTGATTGATCTGGAGGCGGACGAAGCCGGGACCTACACCGTGCGGGTAGTCGGGCGCAACGTTCCTTCTGGCGGCAGCCAGCCCTACGCGCTAGTGGTGCGCGGGCCCAAGGCCGATGAAACCCCGACCGCACCGGTTTTCGGCGCCAACCCCGGCCCGCTGAACACCCCCGCCGGCGTAATGATTGATTTTACCGTGACTGCCAGCGGCTATCCTGTGCCGGTGATCACGCTGAAGAGCACCACCGCCGCCGCCGATTCATACGACGTTGACAATGGGTACTGCATCTATGAGCCGCCGCTTGGCGATGTCGGCACGCAAACCTTCACGTTCACCGCCAGTAATTCGCAGGGCGTGGCCACGCAGGTGGTAAGCGTCACGGTGCAAACTCCGCCGCCGCCCGCGCCGGCTGCAATTTGGGCCAGCGCCACCAACAGCGCCAACTTCACCGCGGCTTGGAGCGCCGCCGCCGGCGCCACCAGCTACCGGCTGGATGTCAGCACCCAACAAAGCTTCGCCACCGGGGGCGGTGGCGGCGGGGGCACGAACATTGCCGAAAACATTCAGAGCTGGACGGCCCGCGCGAGTTACGGAAGCTGGACGCAAAGCATTTCGGCTGGAAACGTCACCATGGCGGATTGCATTGTGTCGCCCAACGCCGCGGCCAGCGGTGTAGGCAGCGCGGGGCGCGTCCAACTCAAAAAGACCACCGGTGTCTTGGAGTTGCCGCCAGTGAACACGGCCGACACCATCACCATGAATCTGGCGGCCGGTGCTGCGAGCCGCACCGTGAAGCTGCAAAAATATAATGGTGGCAGTTGGACGGATCTCACCACGTGGTCCGGGATCAACACAACAGGCGCGGCCTTCTCGTTCAACGTCAATGATTCGGGATCTGCGGTCCGGTTGCGCCTCGCCTCGCCCAGTGATCCCGTTTACGTTCACGACATTATCGTGACCGCGTTGGGGGGAGAATCCTCTCCCTCTTACGTCCCCGGCTATTCCAACCGGACGGTTTCGGGGACGAGCCAGAGTGTGACCGGGTTGACGGCCAACACCACTTATTATTTCCGCGCGCGCGCGGTGAACAGCGGCGGCACCAGCGGCAATTCGCCCACCGGCAGCGTCACCACGCTGGCGCCGGGCACCACGCCCACCATGGTGGCCATTCCGCCGCAAACCACCTATGTGGGCGGCGAACTGGAATACCGCGTCAGCGCTACGGAGCCGGATGGTGACACGCTGACCTTTGCCTGCACCTCCGCCGTGAGCGCCAGCACGTGGGAATTTGATGCCCAGACGGGCGATTTCCTCTTCCAGCCGCTTCTCGCACAGAAGGGGACCAACTCCTTCACCTTCACCGCCAGCGACAAGGATGGCACCAGCGCGCCGGCCATCATGACCGTCAAGGTCTATTCCGCCGCGGCCAGCAACGCCTTCACGCAATGGGTGGAAGACCAAAATCAAAACCCCGCCAGCCCGAACTTCGCCCCGAACGCGGATTTTGACGGTGACGGCCTGACCACCTATGAGGAATATCTGGCCGACACGGATCCGGCATCGGCCGGGAGCGTGCTGAAGCTGGAAGGCGTGGACACCGCCGTGCAGCGCGTCACCTTCCCCGCCAGCTCGAACCGCTATTACCAGATCGTGTACCGAACTGACATCACCAACGCCGCCGCCACCTTCACGAACAATCTGGGGTGGGGCGTGCCCGGCATGGTCATCACCAACACCGCGCCCAACGCGTGGTTCGGGATCATCCGCGCGTTGCTCAACGCGCCGAATTGATGCCCCGCCATCCTACGGGATCGGGCGGGTGATGCCCTGCCGCAGCGCGGGGAGCGTTTCCTCGCGCAGGGTGCCGGAGAGCGCAAACAGTACGAAACCGGGGCATCCGGCCTGCCGCGCCAGGACCACTTGCCGCACAACCTGCGCAGGATCCAGCCGGGATTCATCGGCGGTGACGCCGATGCCGGGGATGATTTTGCCTTTGGCGCCGGGGTAGCTCTGTTGCGTGCGCAGCCAGTTGGCAAACTCGGCGGGCGACTCGGTATAATTCATCGGCACCAGGAAATCCACGGTGCCGGCGCGCAGCCAATCGGGCCAATACTGGGCGATGTTGCCGCCATCGGGTGCGGCGATGCCGTACACCGCGGCGGAGAGCTTGGCGTTGGGATTGGCGCGGCGCAGCGTGGAACGAACATCGCGCACCAGCGCAGTGATGTCGGCCGTGCGCCACTTGCGGAATTCCGCGTGGCGCTTGCCGCCGACCTTGACCTCGGCGGGCCACGCGGCGCACTTCTTGCGGGTGTCGGCCTCGAAACGCGCGCGCGTGGTGGCGGAGTAGCAACTGGCGGAATCCGGCAGCCGGATGTAATCCAAATGAATGCCGGCAATGGTCGGATAGTTGCGGGCAATCTCGCCCACCACCGCCAGTAGCAGCGCGCGGTTGGCCGGGTGGTGCGGGCTGAGCCACGGCCGCGTGACGCCGGTATCAGTCACTTGCAGCCGACCCTCTTTTTTCATGCGCGCCACAAAGTCGGCGGGCGCACCATCCAGTTTGCCCAGCACGAGCCAGACGTGATACTGCAGCCCACGCGCCTGCGCGGCGGCGAGCCCCGCGGCGATTTGGTCGCCATAGAGCCGCAGGGTGTTCGATGCCGGCAGGTATTTGGATGGGTAATGCGCGCAGCCGCCCCACGCCACATTGGCAAAGATGGCGTTGACGCCGTGCGCGGCCAGCGTGGTCGCCGTAGTGGGCCAGTCGCCGGGCACGAAGCCGGTGCCGTCGTGATCCCACACGCCGACGAACTCACCACGCCGAGGCAGTTGCACGGCGGCATCGCCGCGCAGCAAGAACTGCCGTTGGCGCTTGGCCAACAGTAGCGCGTTGGTGAACTGCCCGGCCGCCAGCGCGGTCTGCGCCTGTTGGCTCAGGCTGGTGGCCGTAGCCAGCAGCGACTGGATTTCCGCCGGCTGCGCGGCCTGGTTTGCCTGCCGCCCGATGCCCGCCACCGCGGCGGCCAGGTTGGGATAGTCGTTGATTTGCCCGGCTTCTTGCACGGCGCGGCGCGCGGCAGGCGCCCACAGGCCGGGGTCCATTTGGGCGCAGAGCGCCACGAGCATGTCGCGCTTGGAGGGGAGATCATCGCTTTGCAAAATGTGCGCCATCCAGAAACCGTGCGGCGAGATCACCACCGCCGGCTCCGGCTGGAGCACGCCGCGCGCATTGTGCCATGCCGCCACCACCGCTGCATCCGCGCGCGCGGGATAGGCCGGCATGAGGCTGGTGGAGTTTTGCCAAATTCGCGGCGCAAGGAATCCGCCGCGCACATCGGTGAACACAATGGACCGCCAGCGGTCAGGGCGCTCCGCCTTGAGGTATGGCCCCAGCTTGAAGCCCATGGCCGCCGCCAGCTCCGGCGATGCGCCATAAAACACGCCCAGCTTGCCACCGCGCGCCAGGAACGCTTGGAGCGCCTTCAGCTCCGCCGCGCCGGGCTGCGGGTTATAGGGCAGCAGCGCCACCGTGGCGGAACTCAGCGCGCCCTTGGCCACCTCGTCATCGGTCAGCAACCGGTGGCCGATGCCCGCTTCAATCAGCAGGCTGCTCACGCGCGCGGCTGTTTTTTCGGCCACGGCGCGCGTGGCGGCATCGGGGCAGGAGCTGGTGGGCTTCACGACCACCAGCGCCGAGCCCGTCACGCGGCCCAAGCGGCTGAACACCAGCGCGGTATCCGCCGCGCGGGCGCCCTTCCACGGCGAGAGGCGGATGCCGTCAATCTTGTGCCAGCCGGCGGGCTGGCCCTCGGTGGAGAAATCGCTTTTGGCAAAGGTGAGGGTTTGCGGCCCGGCGCGCGTCAACGGCTTACTGGCCACATACCAGCCCGCGCCGCTGCGGAAATAAAGCCCCAGCGCGCGCAGCGCCTCGGGGTTGGGGCAGGCCACATCCACCTCGAACGCGACGGCGGCGGACAAGTCGGCGGCGATGGTTTTATCCCACGCGAAACGGTCGTTGCCCTTGGTGAACGGGGTGGGGAAGGCGAGCGCCCGGTCCGTGGCGCTGACCGCCGGCGAGTCCAGATAGGGCTTCCATGCCGCGGCGGTGGCGGGGGCGAACGACTCCAGCGTGTCGTTGGCCAACACCGCGGCGGGTCCCAGCCACAGCAGCGCCAGCCAACTTTTCCACGCTGTGGAAAAAATATTTCCACGCTGTGGAAAAGTGGGGGCCGCGCGCGCCGGATTTTTCCACACTGTGGAAAAAAGTTTTCCACACTGTGGAAAAACTTGGGCCCACCGCGTCGCTTTTTTCCACGCTATGGAAAACCTTTGGGCGATTTTTCCACACAATGGAAAAAGTTTCGGCAATTTTTCCACGCAATGGAAAAACTTTGGCGAATTTTTCCACACAATGGAAAATAGGCGAGTGCCGAGCCCGAGCCCGCAGGGCGATGGGCGAACGCGAGCTCTATAGCGGCCGGCGCAGCCGGGCGAGCGAGCGAGCCATAGCGAGCGAAGCGGCAAACTTTGCGCGATTTTTCCACGCTGTGGAAAAAAACTTTCCACAGTGTGGAAAAGGGGGTGGGGCGCGGCCGCCTTAGACATTGGCGTGCTGGTTGCGCCGAATGATCTGGTAGCCCTTGATGAGTTCGGCGATGGCGCGCTGGATCGAAACTTGCGGGCGGTAGCCGGTGGCTTCGATTTTGGCGTTGCTGACGATGTAGTTGCGCTGGTCGGGGTCCTTGCCGATGGGCGCTTCCATGATGGTGAAGTCGGGCACCTGTTTCTGGATTTCCTGGCACAGCTCCAGCTTGGAGAGGTTGGCGTCGGAGAGGCCGACGTTGTAGGGCTGGCCGCGCATGGCGTCGAAATGGTCGAGGGCGTGGAGGAAGGCGCGGGCGACGTCGCGTACGTGGATGTAGTTGCGCTTGAAGTGGGCCTCGAAGAGGACGACGAAGCGGTCGGTGACGGCGCGGTAGGTGAAGTCGTTGACCAGCAGGTCGAGGCGCATGCGCGGGCTGATGCCGCAGACGGTGGCCAGCCGCAGGGAAACCGCGCCGGCGGCCAGCAGGGCTTGTTCGAGTTCCACCTTCAGCACGCCGTAGAGCGAGATGGGGTTCATGGGCGTTTCTTCGGTGCAGAACACGCCGGCTTGGCCCACGCCGTAGCCGCTGTTGGTGGTGGGCGAGATGAACCGCTGCGATTTGGCCGCGTTCTTGAGCAGCAGCAGGATGGCATCGAGGTTGATGGCGCGGGCCTCGGCGGATTTCTGGGCGCAGAGCGGCGCGCCCACCAGGCAGGCCAGCGGCATGATGACGTCGGCCTTCTTCAGCAGCGGCAGCATGAGGCGTTCGTCGCGCACGTCGCCGCGGATGATGGTGAGTTTGTCGTCGGCGCAGCAGTCGAGCAAGGGGGTCTGGCCATACATGAAGTTGTCCACCACGGTGACGGCGCAGCCGCGCGCGAGCAGGGCGGGGACGAGGATGGCGCCGAGGTAGCCGGCGCCGCCGGTGACGAGGATGCGAGGTGTGCTGTTCATGGTTCGCAACGGTAGCCGAACCCGCCCCGCCCAAGCAAGCCGGAAGGGGGCGGGAGTGCGGCGTCCGTTAGTCCACGGCGCTTTCGCTCATGGCGTAGAGGTAGCGCTTGATCTTGCCAGTGGAGGTTTTGTTGAACTCTTCCCACCGGATTTGCACGCGGCGCGGGTGCTTGTAGTCGGCCAGCGCGGCGACCTGCTTTTTGACTTCGGCGCGCAGCCGGGTGGCAATTTCCGCTTCGGTCAGCTTGCGCTTCTCGCTGGCTTCGAGGGTGGCGAGGCCTTCTTCGTCCGGCACGACAATCACGCCGACTTGTTCGCCGACGGTTTCGCCGGGAGGAAGATAGCCGACCACCACCGATTCCAAAATCAGCGGCGACTGGTTGATCTGCAGCTCGACTTCTTCGGGGTAGATGTTTTTGCCTTCGCGATTGACGATCAGCGCTTTCTTGCGGCCGGTGATGAAGACGTAGTTGTCTTCATCCATGTAGCCAAGGTCGCCGGTGAGGAACCAGCCGTCGCGGAAGACTTCGGCGGTGGCAGCGGGGTTGTTGAAGTAGCCCTTCATGATGTTGCCGCCGCGGGCGGCGAGCTCGCCGACGCCCTCGGAGTTGGCGTCCATCACGCACATGTCCACGCCGGGCAGCGGCTTGCCGCAGGAGCCGGGGCGGATGGGTTCTTCAAACGGGGTGAGGGTGAGCACGGGGGAGCATTCGGTGATGCCGTAGCCTTCGCGGGCTTTCAGGCCCAGCTCTTCAAGGCCGCGCAGCATGAGGGGGTCCGCCGGCGCGCCGCCGGAAATCAGCAGGCGGATGCGCCCGCCGAGCTTGTCCATGATGCCCTTGCGCACCGGCGCGCGCACGCCCAGCGCCCAGAGGAGGCGCGCGGCGGGCTTGGCCTGAATGCCGGCTTTGAGCTTGTTGTAGATTTTTTCCAGCAGCAGCGGCACCGCGGGTACGATGGTGGGGGAGGTCTCGCGGATGTTTTCGCCGATGGTGCGCAGGCTTTCCACAAAGCTCATGGCGGTGCCGGAGGCGATGGGCGTGACGAGGCATACCGTGAACGCAAAGGAGTGGTGCAGCGGCAGAATGGTCATGAACAGGTCGTCCGGAAAAATATCAATGGCCCGGTCGAGCTGCTGGAAGTTGGCGGTGAAGTTGCCGTGGGTGAGCATGGCGCCCTTCTGGCGGCCGGTGGTGCCGGAGGTATAAATGAACGCGGCCACGTCGTCGGGTTGCGGCTGATAGCGGTCATAGGCGGCGCTGTGGCCGGCGGCGGCCTCGCGGTGTTCTTCGAGCACCTTGTCGAAGTCGTGCAGTTGAATGCCGCGGGTTTTGCCGTTGTCCAGCTCGGGCTTCTGGGTGCCGAAGAGAATGATGTGGCGCAGGTTGGGGCAGCGCCCGGCAATGTCCAAAATGCGCACGTCCGACGTGCAGTCCATCAGCAGCACCGAGGCGCTGGAGTCGGAAAGAATGTGGCCCACTTCCTGTTCCTGGAGTTTGACATCAATGGGCACGGCGGTCGCCGCGAGGCCGGTGATGGCATAATGGATGGCGCACCATTCGGGGGAGTTGGCGCCCAGTAGCGCCACACGGTCGTTGGGGCGCACGTGGCAGGTCCGGGCGAGGACTTCGGCAATGTTGCGCACCCAGGTCAGGAATTCGCGGTAGGTCAAGGTTTGCCATGCGCCGTCGCGCTTGAACTTCATCAGCACCTTGTCGGCGTACTTCTGGGTGGAACGCTCGAGGGTTTCCTTGAGGGTCATGGTTTCGGTCTCCAGCAAGGGCGGCAGCCGCCCAGGTTTATTTTGATTTATCACAGCCCGCGCGGCCAGCAGCGCCCCGCGGGGTTAAGGCCGTCCATCAGCAACGGCAAAACAGGCACGATAGCCCTGCGCCGCCCCCCAAAGCAAGCGAAACGACACCCCAAAAAACGCGCCGCCCCGCCTTGCCGCGGGCCGGGAAGGCGATACGCCGATAAAAACAGCCTTATTGAGGCGGCCTAAAGACAATTATCTGGACAGACTACGGCTGCGCTAAAACTTGATAATCTTTAATTTTATTCATGTTTTCGGCCCATAGCTGTCGGATATTCCAATCTGCTGCCTCCGAAATATCTTCTAAAATAACCGTTTCTCTTTCCTGCAAACGTCCAGCCGAATCTAGCCTTGAAAAAACGGATTGTCGCGGATAGGCGGATCTGTCATCCTGAATCGTTGCATCCCGGCTGAAAGCCCACAGGGAGGTGCCTTGCGGCGTTGCGGATTTCTTGTTTATCAGCACGCCGATCTTCTTCGGGTCCAGTTGGTATTCAATAGACGAAGACTCCATCGCGTCTTGATAGATCAACAAAAGATGGGGAGGATCGGCATCTTCTCGGGATTCCAGCTTCATTGACTTGGTGCCGGCCGATAGAGTTTCACCGTTGCACAGCGCGGAGATTGCGGCATCTTGACTCATATTCGGCAGGATTCGGAAAAATGTAATCAGCAGTAACCGATCCATGCTATTAAACATGCCCGTCTCGCGATAATCGGTGAAAATCCCTTTCGCTCCTTTCTGCAAAGAGGCGGAAAGTCGGTCGTGGAAGATCTGGAGCGTCTGCCAGTTATGCCCATCCACGCAGTATTGAATGACCTCCTTGGACACATGATCGCCGTCGGTTCCGTATTCCTGAAGATGCTGGCACTGCGCGGAGGTTGTGATGCGTTGACTGGTTTTCTGAAATTGATTGGACTGAGTCGTCCGCACCTCAGCGGCATAGCTTTCCAAGGTTGGAAATTCATTCCGAATTGTTTCGCTCGCCTGATAACATTCGCGAATACGCTCATCCAGCAAAGCACCATCCGTGACGACTTGGACCGCCCTATCTTTCTGGATGATCATGTGAAGAACATCTTTTGCTGGAAATGCAATTGGATTGAATAGTGCTTGAACATACTCCTGACGGGAGGGAGCTTGTCCGTACGCGATCCCTTTCAGGAGTATGATCCCGGCCATCCCAATACAAACCATCCGTGTATCGAATCTATTCATTCATCTGCTCCTCGCTTAAAAATTACCTGCCGCATCCTTCGCCCAACAAAGTACATTTAAAAACTGCACCCTGCCATTTGATGTCAGCCTCTTCACAACCGGAGTAGTAAGTAGATACATCATAACAGTCGCGTCCCAACGTTTAGACAAGACAGCTATGTAACATGCTTATCATGAGCATGTTAAACCAGATAAAGACT
>MWEZ01000068.1 GCA_002071335.1 Verrucomicrobia bacterium ADurb.Bin018 | reverse complement strand
CCGTGGTTGAAGTCGGACCAGTTTGTGCCGTTGGTAGGCGCAATTTGGGCTGCGTTGCTGTTGGCAGCAGGCTTTGGCGCAGGGGGAGGGTGGGGCTTGCTGGCGGCCGGGACGCTATGGGTGACGACTGCATGGCCGGCGTGGTTTTTGCGCGGCTTCTACGGAGAGGGCGTGGGGGCCGTGCTGATTTCCAGTGTGATGCTCTCATTGGGACGCCAGCCACGTAATTTTGGTTTGCTTTTGATGCTGGGCTTCATGTTGGGGCTGGCGCTTTGTTTTCATCCCACATTGGCGGTGCTGGCTGCACCCGTGCTGTTGATTTTGCTGATTGAAGAACACGCATGGAAAAAAGTGGCCGGTGCGCTAGCTGGTGCGCTGGCGGGCGCGTTCCCATTCTGGGCCATGACCCGTTGGGTATGTCAACCGAATGGCGATTGGACGCACTGGCATAATTTGCAGCGGCTGCTGCGCGTTGCAGAAATCCAAGCAATGGCGTGGGCGCTGGGCCTAATGGTTGTTTTGGCGTTGATTCTGGTGTTGTTAAGCCGGGTACCGCGGGTCGCTGAATGGGCGCAGCATTGGGATAGTCGATTAACTCCTTGGGGTTGGTTAGTGATTGCGGCGTTGCCAGTGATTGCCGTGTGGGCTGCGCCCGGTCATATTGGCGATGTATTGCGTTTGGGTGCACAAGCCACGTGGAGCGGGATGCGGTGGTCGGGTACCTTGATTATTTTACTATGCACGATCTTCCTGATACGACCATCGCGTCCTTGGCGCGAGCGGGTCTGGTTCGTGCTCCTGTGCTGGGTGGCGCTGATGTTTCTCTTCATCAAGGGCGAGGAAACCCCAGTTGGGTTGTGGAGTCAGCGGCGCTTTCTGCCGGTGGTATTGGTGGGGCTGGGCTTGTGCTTGGTGCCTCTGGCGGAAGGATTGAAAACAATGGCGATGCGCGGTCTGTGGCGGGCCAAAGTGTTGGCCGCCATTTTGGTCGTGGCGGGTTTGTGGAATCTGGTGCAATGGCCGGCGCCCTATTACGTGGTCAATGAGCAAGGCGCAACCGCATGGACAGAGGACATTGCACAAACCATAGGGACCAACCGGTGGGTCATTTTTGATTATTTTCCACATAGCGTACCCTATGCATCTAACTTGAAACACCGGATACTGGGAATTGGTGAGAGAACCGTCTCGCGTTGGGATGAAGTTGCGGAATGGATGGCTTCATTGGCCCAAACATCCGAGGTGTGGCTGGCTTCCTCGTGGTCGCTGTGTTCGTTGGAAGAGGGAGTGCGCATTGAGCCCCTGAACGTCAGAACCGCCGCTTTCCCAATCGTGCGCGCCAAGGCCTTTTTCCCGGCGGAGGTCGGCACTCGCGAATTGCAGCATGACTTTGGGCGTGTGATGCCACTGCAGCCGAATGACATTCCGGTACAGGTCAAAGCACTGGATGGCAGCCCGGTTGGTTTGCGTGGGCCGTGGCATGCACTGCGCAATGGTGGTGCCTGGTCCCGGCAAGGCAGCGGGGTGATTGGACCGATTCCGCCGGCTGGCGGTGCGGTTGTGTTTGAGGTCGCCGGCGAATGGCCGGCGCCGACTGTGGATTGGCCGGAACAGGTGTTGTTGGTATTGCCACCGTGGGGCGGCGAACCCTTGCGGCTCACGGTGACGACCGGCGCCCTGCAAACAGTGCGCGGCGTTTTGACGCGGCCAGCCACCGACGCCGAACGACCTTTGACCGGAGTGTACACATGCCACACAGAGCGGCCTTATAATCCGCAAGAATACGGTATGCGTGGTTACCCACCCGATCTCGGCTTGGTGCTGCGACAAGTGATCATTCGGATTGAATAGCCCCGTCAATCCGTGCCAGACTTCCCCCTCGATGGACCCAGCCAGCCAATCATTTCTGCAACGCACCATGGTGCTGATTCCGGCCTATAACGAGGAAGCGTCTTTGCCGGCTTTGTTGGCGGAAGTGCACCGTGAATTGCCGGAGGCCGCCGTCACCGTGATTGATGACGGCTCGGCTGACCAAACCTCGCGCGTTGCGCGGGAGGGCGGGGCGCGCCTGCTGCGCCTGCCCTGCAATATGGGAGTGGGACCGGCCGTGCAAACCGGTTTTGTCTATGCGTTGGAATGTGGATTTGAGCACGTTATTCGGCTGGATGCCGATGGCCAGCATCCGCCGGCGGAGGCCCGCAAATTAGTGGCGACCATGCTGACGGCGCCGGCAGACTTGGTGGTCGGTACGCGCTACGGCGCGGGCAGTCTCTACCACGGATCGTGGTCGCGGCAGATTGTACTGAAGGGATTGGCGTTGTTTGTCTCGCTGATTTGCCGTCAGCGCATTACCGACCCCACCTCCGGGTTTTGGCTGTTGTCGCGCCCACTGCTGCAATGCTTCGCGCTGCACTATCCATCAGATTACCCCGAAGCCGAGGCCATCGCGCTGCTGCGCCGGCAGGGGTTTTCCATGGCCGAAGTGCCGGTGGTCTTCCGACCGCGCGTCGCGGGGCAGTCGTCCATTCACGCGTGGAATTCGTTTATCTTTGCGGCCAAGGTGTTCTTGGCTCTGTTTGTGGATCGTCTGCGCGCGGTGGACCCGCGCGGTTCGGCCGAATTCATCAAGAAAGCCGGGGCGACATGAAAAAAGGCTTGTTTGCTTGTGTGGTATTGGCGGTGGCTGCGTGGCTTTGCTGGCCGTGGCTGACCACCGCCAGCCAAATCAACCGTATCCGTTTTCTGATGGGTGCGGTCAGCTTGGGCGTTTTTTTGATTACCATCTTGGCAATCCGGAGCTACAAGCTGCGTGAAAAATATGCCGTGCTGTGGCTGATGACCGCGGCAATGATCACGCTTGTGGCGCTGTTTCCTCACTTGGTGGATGTGACCCGCGAATGGTTTGGCATGCAGTACGTCACCTCCGTGGTGGCGGTGATTTTTATTTTTCTGGTGCTGGTGTCGTTCCATTTTTCAATCGCTCTGTCGGCCCTGAATGATAAAGCTGCGGCCATTGCTTCCCGTTGCGCCATGCTGGAGGCTCGGATTCAGGAATTGGAACAAAAAATTTCGGTGGTTCGAAGCAACCACCCTAATGAAAGGATCAAACCATGATGCTGGCCTATATTGACCCTGGCAGTGGCAGCATATTGCTACAGGTGGTGCTTGCGTCCATGATTGGGGGCGTAGCGATGTTTTGGAACAAAATCAAGTCGCTCTTCGTCCGCAAAAAACCGACGCAACCGGAACCACCTAAATCCGAACCCTAACGCATGACTCGGGTTGCCGGTTCATTTCGAGATCCCAGTGGCTACGTGTTTGAACACGATGGTCGAGTATTTCGCGCGTTGGATCAAACTTGTGCTGCGCTCCTGCGCGATTTGGATGTCCAGGGACATCTGGCGCGTTGGAACCGGGAAGGATTGATTGTCGCCTCCCGGTTTGTGGATGATCCGGAGCTAATCGCCACCTTGACTGCCGCCCACCCGGGTTACCCTGCATTTTTGGAGCACGACCGGATTGAGCCCATCACCTATCCTTATGAGTGGTCCACCTCCATGCTGGCGGACGCCGGGCGACTGACTCTGCGTTTGCAAAGTGAACTGTTGGATTTGGGCCTGTCGCTCAAAGATGCCACCGCCTACAATATACAGTTTGTTGATGGACGGCCGGTTTTCATTGATCTTTCATCCATCGAACGTCCTGCGCGATTGGATATGTGGTTTGCGCTCGGCCAGTTCAACCGAATGTTCTTGTATCCGTTGCTGCTGGTGAAACATGCCGGTTGGGATTTGCGGTCCTATTTTTTGCCCAGCTTGGATGGCCGTTCCACCTTACAAGTGGGTCAGGCATTCAGTTGGTGGCGCCGTTGGAGCCCCGGATTGATTTGGGATGTGGGCCTGCCGTACGCATTGGAAGGCCGGGTCAAATCCAGAAAACCTTCTGCGCCGTCGACACCGTCTGCTGACGCCACCACCACGCCCGTTGGCTTGCCGACCGCTCAACGCCTGACGCTGCGCCGGCTGGAAAAGAAAATTGCCAGACTGGCTGCCGCCATCGCGCCGAAAACCGTCTGGAGTGATTATACCCAAACCTGTTCCTACGACGCGCAGGCCGAAGCGGCAAAGAAATCGTTGGTGCGTCAGTTCCTTGAAGAAATGCGGCCAGCCACCGTATTGGATATTGGTTGCAACACCGGCGATTACTCGCGCATTGCCGCCAGTTGCGGAGCCAAGGTACTGGCTACCGATTTCGATGTTGGCGCGGTGGAGCAGATGTATCAGCGGCTGCGGTCTGAACCCGCCGCCATCACGCCGCTGGTGGTGGATATCGCCAATCCCAGCCCGGGTATTGGTTTCCTGAACGCAGAACGCCCACCGTTTTTAGAACGCGCCAAACCGGATTGCATTCTTGCGTTGGCGGTGATCCATCACCTGTTGGTTGGCGCCAACTTGCCCATGGCGGCCATTCGCGATTTGCTGGCCTCCCTAACCAGCCAACACCTTATTCTGGAGTTCGTGCCGACCGACGACGTGATGTTCCGTAAACTACTGGAATTCCGGATGAATTTGTTCGCGCATGTCACGTTGGGGTATTGCTGCGAGGTTTTTGGCGAACGCTTTACGTTGCAACGCCAAGAATCCATCGAGCATTCACCACGAACGCTCTTGTGGTTCACCAAGCGCGCCTGAAAGCCGGTGCTATTTACCGCCACGCAACATGCGCGACACTGTTTAGATGCGTGTAAAAATAAATGCGCCGGTGTGGCCTTTGTGGTCGTAGTTGGGCACGTTGGACAAAGTGAACTGGTTGCCGCGGACGGTGTAGGTGCCCGTCCAATGGTACTCGCCTACATTCAGCATGAGCTGATTGCCCTCGGTGCTCCAACCGTCACGACCCGAATCGTGTTCGCTCCGCCAAATCTCGATGGCACGGGCCGAACCATCCGCGTTGAATTGCGTCTGCCCGTCCCAGCCAGCTTCAGTCTGAACCTTGCCCGCCGTGCCGTCATACAGAAATCCGTGCGAAATAGGGCGTCGACGCACGATTCGGCAATGCCGAGCATATCTTGTCGGGAGGTGGTCGGGCTGCTATAAATGACCGTGATGATCAGGAGCCGCGGGGTACGCGGCGAGACCATGTAGCCATCTTGGGCGAGGACTGATGAGTGCATTGCGGCTAGGGATCAACACGCTGTTTTATTTGCCGGGCGAGGTCGGGGGCTCGGAAACCTATCTGCGGGAAACTCTCCGCGCATTGACCCAACGGTCGGAGGCGCCACAACTGGTGTTATTCACCAATGCGGAAAATCACGATTTGTTGCAACGGGAGTTCCCGTCCGCCGAGTGTATCCCCACCGGCATTGCGGCCACCAACCGTTTCCGCCGTATCTGGAGCGAGCAAACCGCGTTGCCGCGGTTGATCCGGCGTGCGCAGCCGGACGTGCTGTGGTCGCCGGGCTATACCGCGCCGGCGTTGACCGGCGTGCCGCAGGTGGTGTCCATACTGGACATGCAGTACAAGCGTTTCCCACAGGATGTTACGTGGCTGGCGGCGCGGACCATGGATGTGCTGTATCCAATGGCGGCCCGGCGCAGCACGGCCATCGTGACCATTTCCGAGTTTGCCAAAACAGAAATCATCCGCTTTTTGCGCGTGCCGGCGGATAAAATCACCGTGACTCTGCTCGGAGCCAGTGCGGAGTATGGCGCCGCGTCCGGTTTGCCGCCGGAAATGGTGCGTGGCGCGCCCTATCTGCTGTGTGTGGCGCATACCTACCCGCACAAAAACGTGGCCATGCTGGTACGGGCGTTCACCCGGCTGGCGGCCAAGATTCCGCATCGGTTGGTCTTGGTGGGCAAAGCGCGCTTGGGCGAACCGGAAGTCGCTGAGGCGTTGCGGCAGGCGCCGGCAGACCGCGTTGTGCGGCTGGCGGAGGTCTCCGCCGCCGACCTGGCTTCGCTGTATCAATGCGCGGATTGGCTGGTGTTCCCGTCGCTGTACGAAGGTTTCGGCCTGCCCGTCCTGGAAGCCATGCGCGCGGGTACGCCGGTGCTAACCACCCGCGAAGCCGCTATTCCGGAAGTCGGCGGCGATGCCGTGGTGTACGCGGATGGCCGCAACGAAGAAGCATGGGCCAAAACCATGCGGACGGTGCTCACGTGGCCGCGCGAAATGCGCCTGCGGTTGACGGTGGCGGCCAAACAACGTGCGGCGGGCTTTACCTGGAAAGCCAGCGCGGAGCAACTTTGGGCGGTGCTGACCCGGGCGGCACGGAAAGGATAACATCATGACAACAACCCTCACGATCATCGCGTTGAGTTTGCTGGCCGGGGGGCTATTCGCAGGCCTGCTGTTGGTGTTGCGGCGGCCGCGCGGCCGCGGAATGTCCGTCCGCACGGTGGCTGGCATCGAGGACCTCAAGGCCATCGGCGTGCTCTCGGTCTTCAAGGCGGTGACCAAGGAGATTGTCACAGCCCGCGACCATTCGCTGGGCAATTTGGGCAAGCGCTATCTGGAATGGCTGATTACCTCCCGCAAAATGGCGATGATTTTTGAGTTCGATATTGATTTTCAATATGACCTGCGGGACCCGGGCTTCACCGTGCGCGAGGAGGCCCCTGGGCGGTATCGCCTGCAAATGCCGCGTTGTGAATATGTGGTACACATCCGCAACGTGACGTTCTATGACGAGCAGGGGGGAAAATTGCTGCCAATCATCATCCCCGATGTCATCAATAAAATCCTCGGCGGCGGTTTCAATGAAGAAGACCGCAACAAACTGATGGACGAAGCCCGGGAGCAAGCCGAAAAGTTGGCGCAAAACCTGGTGTTGCGCCTGAACTCCGAGGTGCAAAGCTCCGCGCGGCAAACCATGGAAATGCTGGCCAAGAGCTTCGGCGCACAACAGGTCGCAGTGGACTTCTCCAACGCGGAACCGCGCAAAACACAGTTGGTGGACTCCGCCGCCGTCCGTTGATGTTACTCCGCCGGCGGCGCTTGCGGCGGGGCGATGATGGCGAGCCGCTCATCCAGCGCGTGCGCCGACTCCAGCACTGCTTGGCGGAACTGTTCAATTCGCACCGAATACTTCGGCAAATCTTCCCGCTCCATGACGGCATCGTCCCACGCCATGTAATCGGCCAAGTGGGCGCTCATGCTGGCAATCCATTCCTGAAGGGCGGCATCAGACCAGATGCCGTGGCGCAACTCGCGCCACCGTTGACCGGTTTGCGCCGAAAAATCCGGCATTTCCTGCCAGAGGCGATCGAACAAATAGTTGGACAGCCAGCGCCCGGTTTTTTCAAACGTGTGGTCATAATCCCAGGGGATGAAGAAAAACCGCGCGGCAGGTTCATCGCCGCGCGCGAGATAGAAGTTGGTGGTGCGCCCGTCCACATTTTGCGCCAAATTAAGCAACAACAAAAAGTCAATGGCGTTGGCCAGATCCACGTGGGCAGCGATATTATGTTTAAAATCGTCCGGAGACGACTGGCTGGTAAAAGTTAAAAGTCCGGTTAGATCAGCCCGCCGATCCGCCCGGCTCGGGGAGGGGAAAATCTGATCAGCCGCTTCCGGTTCCGGTTGCTGGAACAAATGGGGGGAGGGGCGAATCTTGAAAATGGCGCCGCCGGGATTGTCCGGGACAACCGGCGCCAAGCCGGTCATGTTTTCGTCCACCCGTGTGCACATTTCATAAATGCCAAAATAAGCGCCATTGAAAAACACTTCGCACCATTCCAGTTCGGGGGCGAAACGTGGTTGATCCGGCGTGGCACAGGCGCGGAAAAAATCGTAGGCCAGTTTGTTTTTCAGTTTGGTGGCATCCGCATAGCCATTCAAAAACAACAGGTATGGGGAATTGCCGGCTCCCAGAATGGACTGCGAGGTGTCGAACCGCAGCGAGAACGGTTTCCGCCGGCCACGCCAATAACTGGTGTTACCACGATGTTTGATGCCGCCACCGGAAGCCTGCCCGCCTTGGAGCCATTGGGGTTCGCCCCCGCCGGCAGGATCAAAACGCGCCGAGAATTCAACACGATGAGTCGCGCTCAAAGCTTCCGCTACGGACAGGTGGATCGCTGCCAGTCGCGGTGTTTGCGGGATCACGCGGAAGGCGAGCGTTTGTTTTTGCCGTGTCTTGCCCGTGCCCAAGGTGGCCGTCAGTTTGACATCCACCGGTACATCGCCGGCTGGGCGGGTGACGTGGCCTTGGTTGTCCACGATGTTCGGCCGTGAGCTATGCCAAGTCAGTTTTTTCCCAGCCCAACGGACGGCCGCCAAATCCAAATCCTCGACAATATAGAATGGGGCGGGATTGTTGCCGAGGATGGTGAATGACGTCAGCGGCAGTATCTCCGGCATGTCGTCTGCTTCCTGCCATGGGCGGAATCGCCAAGCCATTTCGCGCGGGCTCCACGGATTGAACAGATCATGCGCCAACAGTATTCGCGCTTCTCGCAGCCCGGTGCTGAGTTGTTCTGCTGTCAGGGTAGGGACATCCGGCTGGTGTTTCGCGCCGCGAAAGAGCGCCGTCCAATCATTGGGATTTCGCGCGCCATCGGCTACCCATGTGCGTTCCCCGGGGCCTACGCCGCGTTGCGCGAAGGGAATTGCCACATACGCGCCCTTGGATTGGCCATCAATAAGCAAGCGGCACAACTTGGGGCCGGCGGCGTGATTGGTTGGTGTGGTGGCCAGCACGGCTTGGGCGAGAGTGGGCAGCCTATCCGCCAAGTTTTCGGGTGGCACAAGACGCAACGTGCGCGCACCGAAAATCGGCGATTCCGGAGGCAGCTCCAGAATGTACCCCGGGCGTTTGGCGATGGGATAACTGGCCGTTGAACCGTCCAATTGCAGATGCGCCTCCGCGGTTTGAGAGGCATGGAGCGCGTAAATGCGCCGCCATTTGGCGCCTTCATCCGTACGGCGGCCCGAGGCCAGGCTGGCCTCGTGTGTATTGCGAAAATGCCGGGCATCCTTGGAACTGAACCGCAATTCAATGGTTGGCAAAGTAGCCAGCCGCCCCTCATGCAACAGGGGATTGAAACGGGTGAGCAAGTTGAGCGTCGCCGGCAATGCCGCCTGCCACATGGCATACATTCGCCAGCGGAACCAAGCAAACGGCTCCAGCGCGCGTGGCAACGAACGATGCGCGTGGGCCAGCCGGTGGATTTCACGCGACGATAGGCTGCGTGTCCATGCCGCCGCTTCGTCAATCGCGCCGCAAAACGGCGCGGTAACGGCATACATCCGAGTCTTCCCAAACTCAATGTTTTGCGTCGGATGCGAAACATCGGCAAAGGGAACTGTCGCCTTCAATGTGCCGTTTTCGTACAGTTGCGCGGTGCCTTGCGCGGCATCCACCACGCCGGCCAAATGTACAAACTTGCCGTAGGCCGTGAACGGGTAATGCGCCGCCGGCGATTCCGCCGACCCCGGCACAAAGAACATCATCTGCCCATTTTGCAGTTTGAAGCCGGTGTACCGCCCTTGAATAAAGGTGTACCAGATTTCCTGGTCATGGCAGGCGGGCTCCACTTTGACCCACAACGACAGCGTATAATTCGAACCCAATGCCGGCCATATCGCCGTGGTTTCCAGCATAGTCCGGGCCTTGCCGTCAAATTGCCGTGCAAAACCCAATCGGCCTGGAACACGTGTCGTGCCCGGATAGAGCACCGTGCCGCGTGCGATCCACTCCACCGGGTGCGCTTCGTCAAACGTCATCAAAAATGCCAAGCCATGGTGTTTGGCCAACCGGTGCCCAACCCCTTCAAAGTAGTGCTGCGACTTTTCCGCCGGCCACTCAAATAACCAGCGATCCGACCGCCATAGGGTCACCGCACCAGCCGCCATGGCCAGTAGGAGAATCCAACGCCAAAAGGAACGCAGAGTTTTCTTCATTGCGAAAACACTCCCGTGGGCAGGCGCAACAGAACAAACGAATGCGGCTTCACAGCCGTCGGCGCGGGCTTCCCATGCCACAGGTCGCGCGCGCCGGGCCACGCGGGCAATGCCGTCGCGTGGTCGCCTTTGTTGATAGCACAGACAATGGCAGTGTCGCCCAACTCGCGCGCGAAGATAACGGTGTGCTCATTGGGCGTGGGCAGCCAGCGGAACGAACCGCGCCGCAAGGCGGACTCCGCGTGGCGCAACGCGATCCAGCGTTGGTAATAGGCCAATAGCTCGCCGTCAGGCCGACGCGGGGTGGCCTGCGGCAAGGGGCCGTGGTAGCCGTGGGCTTCGTCATCATAGACGATGTCGCTCCACAGCATGGGTTGGCGGCAACAGGGATCGTTTGCGCCCCACATGCCGACTTCCGTACCATAATAAATCATCGGGGCGCCGGGGCCGGCAAACTGCCACGCCACAGCCAGTTTTAGCGCCTGTTTCGCACGGGTCCCCGGTTGACGAGTGACCAAGCCGGGGTTGTTGGCGGCCTTGGCCCAGTGGAAATACTCATCCCACCCGGAGAACGGCGGGCATGTGCTTTCCAGCATCGTAAGGACCCGGCCTGTGTCGTGGGAATCCAACAGATTTTGCAATATATGGACGGTGCCGGGTTCGTGCCGCGCGTGGAGCGTATTGATCCGTTGTTGAAATTCCGCCGCGCCGATCGCTTGCGGATGCGGCGTGAAAAACGAGAGGGTGGGGTAGGTCCATTCGTAGTTCATCACCGCCGAAAACTCGTCAGGTCGCAACCAATCTTGAGCCGGGCCGACAATTTCGGCGGTGGTATAGACCTCCGGGTTGATTCCGCGCGCGTAGGCGTGCCACTCGCGCCAGAAACCGTGCGGGACGCAATAGGCCACATCCAGCCGCCAGCCATCCACCCCCTCGGCGGGCCACCCCGCGCCGGAAGGGTCCATCCAGCGCCGTGTGATGGCGAACAGGTATTGCTTGATGCCGGGGTTCAGCGTCTCCGCGTCACGACCAAAATTGGGCAGCGTGCCGGCGCCATCCCAACTGGCGTAGGCAAACGTGCCATCCGCACGCCATTCACTGATTTGATACCAATCCGCGTAGCGTGATTTTGGACCGAGTCGGCGCACATCCTGAAATGCAAAGCAGCCGGTTCCCGAGTGGTTGAAAACGCCATCCAAAATTACTTTCATGCCG
>MWEZ01000067.1 GCA_002071335.1 Verrucomicrobia bacterium ADurb.Bin018 | reverse complement strand
GTCTATCGCGATGGAGCACTGCCCGCTGTGGACCGCGGCATTCAATATCCGCAAGGTGTGGTCTCGCGCGAAGTGGATACCATCGGCGTGGAAAAACTGTATGTGCGCGCGGCACAGCTATGGCCGGGAGCTTTCCCGCTGGCAGAGAAAATCCGCTGGCTGCATCTTTTGTGGTTTTGTTTGGCCATTCCCGGCATGTATTTCTGGGTGCGCTGGCTTGGCGGGGGGGGCCGTGGCGGGTTGTGGGCCGCGGCTTTTTATGCAGTAGCCATTGGCGCGGTGGCACGCTCGACGGGCCAGGAACTATCGCATGAAAATAATGCACTGCCTTTATTGATCTGGTCCATGGCCGTGCTGGCCTGGTCCCGGCAAGCTTTACACTGGCGCAGCAAAATGGCAGGGGGGTGGTTGGCGGCATTATTGGTAGGCGCTGCGCTGTGCGCGTGGGATTTGATCCAGTTTTATTTATTGCTTTTCTTGGCTTGGCACTTGGTTGAGGCCATCCGTGGCCGCTTGGGCAAAACGGAACTATGGACGGTAATGATTCCCCTGATGGCCATTTTGCTGGCTGCCGGGCTGCGCAATCCTTATTTGCGGTCGCACGGCTTTTTATTTTCGCCGGCGATGGCCCTTGGGTGGGGCATGTTGTTGGCCGGTGCGCCGATTGCCCAACGCCAGCACAAGGCCACCCGAGTCATCTTGGGCCTGCTGCCGTTGTTGCTGGCCAGCCTGTGGGCCGGTTTGTATCTGCCGGCCTACAGCCACTTTGGCTCTCTGCTGTGGGCCAAACTGCGCTTCTTCAATATCCGGCCCACCGATCCGGCCTTGCTGACGTTTGAACAGCGCATCCTGTGGGCGCCCGCGCTCAATTCAACCTCCTGGCTCCTGCTCTGGCAGTGGTTCCCCGCGCTTTTGGTGTTGACGCTGGCGGCCATTTGGGGTTTGTTACGAATTGCATTTCGCACCCGTTGCGACCAAGCCGGTTTCTTCCCTCTTCTATTCTATTTTCTGGTTTCGTTTTTCACGTTTATTTTATTTTTCCGGTTCCACGTTTGGGTGGCGATCTTTGGCTGCGGCTTGGTGGGGTTGTGGGCAGGGCAGATATCCTGTGGCGAAAATCCCCGTTGGCGCGGCGTAATGGCCAGTGTGCTGGTATGCGGGTTGCTTTTGGAAGCTGCGCAACCTTGGTTGGGTCCGCTGGTACGGGAGAAGAAAGCGTTCGAGGCGCCCGAAGCCAAGAAATGGACTGGTTCCTTGTTCTGGGGCCGCCCCAATGTGTATGCCGCTGAAACCGATGCTTTGATGAAACACTTGCGAAAATATGACGCGCCGGAACCGGTGTTGGCGAACTTCGGCATTAGCGCCGCCATTGCCACCTATGGTGGGTGCCCGGTGGTGCTCCATCCGAAGTTTGAGTCCGCCGCTATTCGGCGCAAAGTCCGGGAATATGGCGAGGCGCTTTTCAAAGGCGACGAAGCAGAATTCCGTGATTGGATGGAGGCCCAGGGCGCAACCATTTATGTGCATTCCATGGGTGAGTTTGCCGCCATCGAACCCGGTTTGCAAATGCGCTACATGGTGGATGCCCTTGATCCGGCCACCAACGTCGCAGCCCGGCTCTTTGAACAGCGGCCCGAGGAATTGCAGTTCTTTGCGCCGGAGTTTGCCAACCGGAAATACCGGGTGTACCGCCTCAAGCAAAGCCCGGTGGCGGCGCGCCTTGCCGAGACTTTGGCGGAACGCGCCCGCATCGCGCTTGAAAACGGACAACTAGCCCCAGCCGAGTTGCAAGCCGCCCACGCGTTGCGCATGGATGCGGATAACACGGAGGCACAAGCAGTACTACGCCACGCCGACGCATTACGGCAAAGCGGATTCCGTGCGGAAGAAGAAGATTGGTTTGAAGAGGAGGCCGACCCTTTGGCGCCGGCCAAGCCATGGTGATGAAGCCGCAATCTTCAGCAAGTTTGTGTATCGCATTGACCGGCGGCATTGCGTGCGGCAAAAGCACGGTGGCCGAAATTTGGCGGCGCGAGGGTGCATGCATTTTGGATACCGATGAACTGGCTCACCAATTAATCGAGCCAGGCGGCGAGTATGTTGAATCGGTGTTGCGCGAGTTCGGCGCCCATTTACGCACGCCGCAGGGTGGGGTAGATCGCCAACAACTCGGGGCCCAGGTGTTTGCCGATCCTGCGGCGCGCGCGCGACTCAACGCTTTGCTGCACCCACCCATCAAGGCACGGGTTCGCGCCTGGTGCGAGTCGGTATGCCAACAGCACCTCAAGGGCGTTTGCGTAATTCCCTTGCTGTTTGAGGCCGGCATGGATGGCGAGTGGGATGCCGTGGTGTGCGTGGCAGCAACGTTGGAAACCATGCGCGCCCGCCTGACCGCCCGCGGTTTGAAGCCCGCTGAGGCCGATGCGCGCATCGCCAGCCAAATGCCTATCGCCGAAAAAAAAGCGCGCGCTACCCATATAATTGAAAATGATGGCACCCTTGCCGAATTAACCGCCAAGAGCCTAGCGCTCTGGAAGAATCTAGTTGAGAAAGGAAACTGAATATGGCCACAAATCCCAAACAACCCCGTCAACCGCGCGCCGCCGGCGGAGCCCGCCGTGGCCGCCCGCCCCGCAAAAAAGCCGGCGAAGACGATCAAAAGCGCCCGGCAATGCCGTTGCCCTCGTCCTTGCTGGAGACCACCATCGCGGATGGTGAGGAGTTTCATCCAGGCGACGCTCCGGCGGCCCAGCCGGAAGCTACCGCGCCTGTGGCCGGCACCGAGCCTGCTGCAGCTGAAATGGCCCCACCGCCCGCGCCCTTTGTGCCGTATGAAAGCCGCGAAAGCGAGCCCCCGCCACCTCCCACGCCCGATGCGGCGGTGGCCAGTGGCCAGCAAAATGGCAATGGTGGCCATCCTGCGTACCCCCAGCACCACCGGCCGCATTATCAGCAGGGCGGGGGAGGGGGACGTCATGACCGCTACTTCGACCGCAATCGGCGGCATGGCGGCCAACCGCACCATGATAATCGCCCGCCCCGGCCGCCGCTGACCCCGGAAGAGCAAGCGGCGCGCGAAGCGCAAATCGCCGCACAACGGGCCGCGGCCGAAGCCGCCGCCGCGGAACGCGCCAAGATGGCGCGCGTGCTAAAGCTGAATGAGCTTCAGCAGTTGACCGTGCCTCAACTCAAAGAGTTGGCCGATAGCTACCAGCTCGTGGATTTGGGCGCGCTCAAAAAGCATGAGCTGATTTTTGAAATCCTCAAGGCGAATGCCCGCTGCAACGGG
This sequence comes from Verrucomicrobia bacterium ADurb.Bin018, assembly GCA_002071335.1. Taxonomy (GTDB): domain Bacteria; phylum Verrucomicrobiota; class Kiritimatiellia; order CAIQIC01; family Lenti-01; genus CAZNGD01. The sequence continues at coordinate 7,957 of MWEZ01000067.1, read as the reverse complement.
ACCATGTTTGTGCGCGGCGTGCTGGAAATCCTCCCGGACAACTTCGGTTTCCTCCGCTCTCCCAACAACGATTACCTGCCTTGCCCAGATGACATTTATGTCTCGCCTTCGCAGGTGCGGCGCTTTGCGTTGCGTACCGGCGATCTGGTCGAAGGCGAAATCCGCTCGCCCAAGGACAAGGAACGCTTCTTTGCTCTGCAAAAGGTAAGCAGCATCAACGAAGGCCCGCCGGAAGGACAGCGGGGAAAAATTCCTTTTGAAAACCTGACGCCGCTCTTCCCCAATAAGCGACTGGTGTTGGAAACCAAGAGCAAAAACAACATCAACATGCGCGTCATGGACCTGTTGACGCCCATCGGCAAGGGCCAGCGCGGGCTGATCGTGGCCCCGCCGCGCACCGGAAAAACGGTTCTGATGCAAATGATTGCCAACAGCATTTCGGAAAATAATCCCGAAGTGAAGTTGATCATTCTGCTGATTGATGAGCGCCCCGAGGAAGTGACCGACATGGAGCGCAATACGCAGGCTGAAGTGATTGCCTCGACCTTCGACGAGCCGCCCGAACGCCACGTGCAAATCGCGGAAATCGTAATTGAAATGGCCAAGCGCCAAGTGGAATCGGGCAAGCATGTAGTCATTTTGCTCGACTCCATCACCCGTCTGGCGCGCGCATACAACACCCTGCAACCGCATAGTGGAAAAATCCTGTCCGGCGGCGTGGATGCCAATGCCCTGCACAAGCCCAAGCGCTTCTTCGGTGCGGCCCGCAACATCGAAAACGGCGGCAGCTTGACCATCATTGCTACCGCGCTGGTGGATACCGGCAGCCGCATGGATGAGGTGATCTTTGAAGAGTTCAAAGGCACCGGCAACATGGAGATTTGCCTGGACCGCTTCCTCGTGGACAAGCGCATCTTCCCGGCCATCAACATCGAGAAGTCCGGCACCCGCAAGGAAGAGCTGTTGATGCACCCCGATGAGCTGAGCCGTGTTTGGGTCCTGCGCAAGGCACTCAACGGCGTTCCAGCCGTGGAAGCCATGGAGCTGCTGATTGGCCGCCTCAAGAAAACCAAGACAAATCTGGAATTCCTGATGACGTTGCAGGGGTAGGCGATGTCGTCCTTGAGTCTCCAGCCCATCAGCCGCCGCGAATCGCGCCAGCCTCTCGTTCAGGCAGCGCTGTTCGCCGCCGCGTTGGTGGTGTCGTTGGCGTTGCATGCGGTGTTGCTGATTGAGTTCCCAGCCATGTCCTTGGGCCGCCCGGCCGATTGGCCGGACAAGCTCAAGCCGCACCCGCTGGTGTTGGGGGAAGTCCGTGCCCTGCCTGACCTGCCAGCCTACACACAGCCGCCCAAGTTCCGTCCGGAAAATCCGGAGAACTTCGCAACAATTGAGCCGTTGCAAAAAAGCCTGCTGGAAGAACTACAAATCGCGGCCGAGGGCGTGGAAATTGAGGCTCCGCCGATCAGCGAAGCCATTCCGCCACAAGCGGCGCCGCCGGCCGAACGCAGTGCGCTTGATTTCCGGCAGGATATCCTGCAAATCGAGCAGCGCGTAGCCGCGGATGAACTCGCCGCATTGCCTCGCTTCACGCTGCCGGCCGTGGAGCGGGTGGAAACTGCCCCAGATATCACCCTGCCGGCAACCGCAGAGGCCATTGCCGCCGCCGCAGCAGCATCCCAAGGACGTGGGGACAGTTCAGTGCAGGCTTTGGCTGTGTTGAGTCAAGCCACCCCTTCGGCGTCAGACATGATTGCTGCTGCCAATGCAGGCGCCGGAACCGAGGCCGATCGCCTGCATGAGCAGGGCAGCGTTTTGGATGAAAAGGCGGCCGATATCACCGATATCCAACCGATTGAACAATTGCTGGAAGTGGCCGTGTCCACCTTCAAGGCTTCCGATGAAGATGCGCTCTATTTTGAGTTGTCCATCGCGCGGGCGGGGGTGGCCGCCTTGCCCGTCATGCCCAAGGATATCCTGCTGGTGCAGGATTGCTCCGAAAGCATGACCCGCACCAAGCTGGATTTCTTCAAGGATGGCATTGAATCCTACCTCGGCACACTGACCACGGCGGACCGGGTCAATGTGATGCGCTATAGCGACTCACCGACTCTTTGCTTCCCAGATTGGCAGCCGGTCACCAGCGAATCGCTGGCCGCCGCCATGCGATTTACCGACAATATGCGCGCCCGTGGACAAACGGATTTATTCCTGCCTTTGCAGGAAGTGTTGAAGTTGCCCAAGCAGAGCGGCCGGCCAATGATTGTGGTGTTGATGACCGATGGCCGCCCCACGCTCGGCACAGTGGACAGCTCGGACATCATCGCTCGTTTCAGCCGGACCAATAAAGGGGAAATTTCCGTGTTTACCATTGGCGCGGGCGACCGGGTCAACACCTTCTTGCTGGATTTACTGGGTCACAATAATCGCGGCGATTCCTGGTTCAGGCCCCTGCGTGAAGATATCCCCGCCACGGTCAAGCGCGCCGCCCGCGAACTCTCGCGGCCGGTGCTGGCTGATTTGACCTACCGTTTTGCCAGCGACTCCGGCGCGGAAGTATATCCGGCCACATTGACCCATCTGTATCTGGATCGCCCGTTGCGCTTGGTTGGGCGTTGCCCGGCCAATCAAAAAACAGCCGTGTTGCAAATTTTGGGCGAAGCCGCCGGCCAGCAGCGCGACATGGTTTTTGCGCTGGATTTGGCGGATGCCACGGAAGGTGGCGAGGGTTTGCGGCGCGAGTGGGTTGCCCAGAAAATCTACAAACTGATCAACGACCACATCGCCACTGGCCGCGCGGATACGATCCGGGAAATCCGGGAGTTATCCATCCGGCACAATGTGCCATTGCCCTACGGAGCGGATTTCCCGCTGTAAGGTGAAGGCGGGGGGAGCGTCAATAACCGCCGGCCGCGCCAAAGGGCAGGCTGGGGGCGCTTTCCCACGACTGCGGCATATTCCACGGCAAGTCCGATTCGTCGTGGGGGGTCGCGCAGCCCGCGCCGCTCCAGACCAGCAAGGCCAGGAGAAGCAGCGTCAGGCAAAGGCCGGATGGCCTCACGGCCACAGCGACGGGATGGCGCTGTAGTGGTGGATTTCAGCCACTTGCAAGCCGATCACCGCCACCAGCAGCAAGAAGGCGATCAATGTCATCGCCGACAGGCCATTAGAAGAGAACATGGTCGCCCTCCTTCACGTTGGCGGTTTGGTACTCGCTCATCACTTCCGCAATGGACACGTTGTCGCGCACCGCGCTGATCTTGATCTTGCCGATCATGTTGTCACCGCGGTGGATGATCATTTCGGCGGTCGGCTGCACGCCGTCGTTGGAGCCGATATCAATCACCACGAAATTCCATTCAGCATTGGCATACACGATGGTGCCGGTGGTGCCGGGCTTCATCGTGATTTCCTTATGCAGCTCCTTGTCGCACTTTTCGAGCTGTGTTTCGAGCAAGGCCTTGTCTTCTTCCAGTTCGGCAATCTGGTCTTGCAGGCTGGCCACCTGGTTCTCGAGATCGGCTACCTGGCTGGTCAGGGCGGCCTTTTCTTCCTCGAGGCTGGCAATCAGATCGCTCTTTTCCTGCAGTTCCTGATCCTTGGCGCGAATGGTATCGTTCAGTTGCACGATTTGCGTCCGGGCATCTTCCAACTGTTCGCGGGTGTTGGCCAGTTCCGCGCGGGTGTTTTCCAAATCTTGACGGGTGTTTTCCAAATCCTGCTTGGTATCGTTCCAGCCCTGCAATACCGCGTTGGCGACTTGGACGGCCTTGTTGATTTCGCCGTCGAGCCGCGGGAGGTCTTCCGTTGTGCCAATCAGCAGGTTGCTGCGCTGGAAGGGGACCGCCCGTTGCGTTTCTTCCGGCAACGAACTCTTGAGCGTGGAAACCAGCCGGTCAACGCCGCCTTCCAATTTTTGAGTGCGGTCCTTGATAAGGGTGCGCTTCGGGAAAAGCACAAAGCCCTGAATGCACAAAGCGGCAATGCTCAACAGCAAAACGATAACAACCAGCGGCTTCAACAATTTAGCCATAAATTCCTCCAAGGATTGTGTCGGCATTCTGTGACAAAGAAGCCGCATTGTCAAATGTCAAAAGGGGCACTTCGTCGGCAGGTCTCAGTTTCATCTTAATAAAACAAAATATTGGCCCATTGGCGGCCTTTTTCGGTGAATTGCCATTTGCCGCCGGTTTGCGCCACATACGCGCGGCCGTTGCGGCCGAGAACATCTTCATATACTTTGCTGACCGCCTGCCGCTGGTTTCCGAGCAGCGCGACTTCCGTGGCGGTGGCGTTACGACCGGAGATCACCGCGCCGGATTCCGACATGGCCAGATGGATTGGCCCGCCGTCGTGGGCTGCGCCGCGCCATAGCGCGGGATAGCGCCGGAAATAATCCGGATATTTGCCGCGCAACACGACCTCGCACGCCGGGCGCAATTGGGCCAAATAGCCCGCCATGGTCAGTTCAGGATCACGCGCGTGCGCGGCATAAAAATCCAACGCATCCAGCCCGAATAAATTACCGCCATTATAGTTGCCGAAGTCGGGAACCAGCTTTTGTTCGCGGGCCATGGTTTCAAAGCGCGCGTTCAGCATCACGCCGATTTCCCAATGGAGATGACTGCGGTCGCGCGGGATCGGCGGCTGGGTATTGCTGGTGGCGCCCATGGTGCCGATGACATCGCCAGCCTCCACGGCATGGCCCGGCCGCACAAGAAAACGAATGTCCGCCAGGTGGGCATAAAGCGTGTACACGGTCGCAGGCACCGATGAGCCATCGCGCAGCTTGATAGAGCCCAGCGAAGGGTCCGGATGCTCAATCACCACATATTTGCCGTAGGACGAATTGCCGGCGGCAGAATTGATGAAGGCCACACGGCCAGCCGCTGCCGCATAAACTGGGTCCGTGGCTACGCCCTTGCGGTCGCGCATCGTAGCGGCAATATCCACGCCTTCATGGAAGGCCGGGTAGGCGCGGCCGTTGCGTACGCCGGTGCGGGTGGAGCCAAATTTGGCCGACTCCAACCGCCCTGATCCGGTGGGTTGCAGCACGCCGGCGTCACATCCTCCACCGCCGGCGGGGGTGGGGCCGATGGCATCTGGCAACCGGAAGGCCGCAGGGCCAGCCAGCGGAAAATAAAAAAATCCAGCACCACCAGCGGAATGATCCAAAGCAAATGGCGCAGGGGCGACTTGCGCGTGCGCGGTCCCATGGCCGGTCAAACGGCCATGATGTCTTTTTCTTTGGCCGCCACCAAGTCGTCCACCTTTTTGACAGAATTGTCGGTGTATTTTTGGACTTCGTTAAGGGTGCGGTCGCGTTCGTCTTCCGAAATCTTGGCGGCTTTTTCGAGGGCCTTGACGGCATCGTTGGCCTCGCGGCGCACCGCGCGGATGGCCACGCGGGCTTCTTCGCCCATACGGTTGGCCACCTTGGTCAAATCGCGGCGGCGTTCTTCGCTCAATTCGGGAATCGGCACACGGATGATCCGGCCATCATTGAGTGGGGTGACGCCGATATTAGCCGCCAGAATGGCTTTTTCAATCGCCGGCAGCGAGGAAGGGTCATAGGGCTTGATGACGATCAGACGCGGCTCGGGCGTGCTGATCAACGACATCTGGTTGAGACGGGTCTGAGTGCCGTAGCATTCCACCATTAGGTAATCCACCAGACTCGGCGTAGCCTTGCCGGTGCGCAGGCCGGAAAGCCCCTGCTGCAAATGCGCGATGGCCTTTTCCATTTTGTCGTCGGTTTCAAGCAGGACATCATCTGTGGATTCGTACATGGCCTTTCCTTTCGGATCAGAGGGTTAGGCGGTGACAAGCGTACCGGCTTTCTGGCCGGTGACCACGCGCAGCAATTCACCGCGTTTGAAAAAGTCAAAAACCAGTATAGGGATTTGGTTGTCCATGCAAAGCGAAAAGGCGGCGGCATCCATGACCTTCAGCCGGCGCGCCAATGCCTCCGAGTAGGTCAGACGGTCGAATTTGACGGCTTGCGGATTTTTCACCGGGTCGCTGTCATAGATGCCATCCACCTTGGTGGCCTTGAGCAGGACTTCGGCGTTGATTTCCGCGGCGCGCAGCGCGGCCGCGCTGTCGGTGGTGAAAAACGGATTGCCGGTGCCGCCGCCCATGATCACCACGCACCCGTCGGCCAGCAGTTCCAGCGCGCGGCGGAACGTGAACAACTCACACAGGGCCGGCATGGCCGTTGCGGCCAATGTCTTGGCCGGCACCCCGGCGGCTTCCAGCGCCGACTGTAACGCCAAGCTGTTGATCATGGTGGCCAGCATGCCCATGTTGTCGCCATGGGCGCGGCCGAAGCCGCGGTCCTGGCCTTTCAGGCCGCGGAAAATATTGCCGCCGCCAATCACCACCCCCACCTGCACGCCCAGTTGGCGGATGGCTTTGATCTGCTTGGCCATGTCGGCCAGCACGCTGTCGGCAAGGCATTCGCCCGTGGCGTTGTCGCGCAGGACCTCTCCACTAAGCTTCAAAAGGATGCGGCGATATTTGGCTTTTTTCATGTGCTACTCCTGTCGTGTCGTCATTAGAAATGGTGGCCCGGGATGGTGCAAGTGGGCGGCTGGCCATCGGCCCCCAACGCATAGGTGCCGCCGGCGGGGCAGTGCGGCAGGGTTTCCAAGTAGGCGGGCACAAGCTCCTTGGCCGCGCCGGGCGCTTGGCCGTGATCGGCAACAAACTGTTGGACGGCCGCGGCGAGGACATCCAAGTTCATGGCGCAGCGGGCCGCATGAGAGCGTTGCCGGTTGCCGCGCGCCGCCGGAATGCCAATGGTGGCAATCAACGCCACCACCGCCACCAGAATCGCGAGGTCCGCCGTGGTCATGCCCGCGCGCCCCATCATGGCTGATGCTCCAGCAGCCGGGCGCGAATGTCATCGGGGATGGGCAGCGGCTTGCGGGTCTTGAAATCATAGTGCACCACCACCGCGTTGCCTTTGGCGCACAGTTGTCCGTTTTGCCAGGCTTCCTGATAGGAAGTGAACGAGGTGTTGCCGACCTTGGCCACGTAGGTGCGGATTTCAATTTCCGCGCCCAGCAACAGCGGCGCGACAAAATCCACATCAATATGCGCCATGATCAGATTCCACTTTTCAAACAGCATGTCCGGATTGAAGAAGCGAAAAAACGGGTCGCGGCCCAGCTCAAACCAAATGGGCAGGCGGGTGTTGTTGATGTGCCGCAAGCCATCGGCATCGCCAAAGCGCGGGGTTATGGTTTTGGTGAACATGTCAAAAAAATGGGTTCAAACAGACAGGGTGGATTAAACGGAGAATGCCCCTTGGAGTAAAGATGAAAGCACACGCTTTTCGGCGCTCGCGGAGAGAAAAATAATACTTCACCGCGGGGGAGCCAATGCGTAGAGTGTGCGGGCTCAAACAAGGAACCCCATGCTGACGACTAAACGATTTGATTATGTGCCTTTCGACCACGTGCATTTGCATCCTTCGGTGGCCAATCACCGGCCGTTGAACGAGGCCAAGGTGGCTCATTATGCCGAGGATATCCTGCGCAACGGCCTCTTGGAGCCCATTGTGGTTTGGGAACGCAACCCCGGCGAATATTATCTGGTGGGTGGCTTCCACCGGCATAATGCCATCCGCCGTATTCGCGCCCAGAATCCCGGCTATTTCGACCGCGTGGACGTGCGCGTGGTGCAGGGCGAACTGGACGAAATCCAGGCGCTGAACCTCAAACTGAATGCCGACCGGCTTGATGCGCGCATCACGGACTATTTTGACGCCATCATTTTCATGGCCAACGCCAACTGGGATAAAAACCGCATCGCACGCTTTTTGGACAAAAATGTGGCGTGGATCGAGGACATTTTGCGCTATGCGCCCAGCATGGATTCGCGTATCCGCCGCCTGCTGGAGCAGGGCGAGATCAGTTGGGCCAAGGCCAAGGCCATCTGCAAGGCGGTGCTG
>MWEZ01000066.1 GCA_002071335.1 Verrucomicrobia bacterium ADurb.Bin018 | reverse complement strand
TTTGTTAGGCCATCAATCTCAAAGAAGGCGCAATGGCTGGTGGGGCAGCTCAAACCGCGAGGGCGGCGTGGGTTTGGGCGGCGTGGGCGCGGAGAGCGGGGTAGAAGGCGTGGAATAGCTGTTGGAAGTGGGCATCGTGCCTGGCGATGTCGGCGGTTGCGCCGCGCAGAGCGGCGGCGACGGGGGCGCGGGAGGCCACGCGTTCGAAGGTCAGGTCCAGACCCGCCAAGGTGGCGTAGGACAGCAGCCAGTCATCGCGGATGGCGCGGCGGATGACCCAGTTAAGCGGGGTATCGTGCGCGGCCAGATAGGCTTGGATTTCGGCGAGGCGGGCGCGCACGAAGGTGGTCAGCGGCAGTGCGGCATGGGCGTTCCAGTGGCGCGACAACTGGTGGTCGAGGGCGATATCAATAATGATGCCCGCCAGCCGGTTGCGCGGCGGGGCAATGAGCCGGCGCGCGGCGCGGATAAGCGGATGGGAATCGGTGAAGACATCAATGGCGCGGTGCAGGCGTACCCCGGCGGCAAATTCCGGGTCTATGTCCGTGGCGCCAAAGCGGCGCATGAAGTCGGCCAGCAGGTTACCCGCGGCCATGGCGACCGGCTGCCCGGTGGAGAGGTGCAAGTGGGCCAGCAGGTTCATGGTTCAGGGCGGGGGTGGGCAGGGGGTCAGGTGGGGGCTAATTTCTCAAAACCTTGCGCGGCGGAGTTAGTACCACATTTAGTACCACATTAATGTGATTGGGGCGCCTTTGCTTCTTTCCGTTGTCTGCCTTAGCGTTTGGATCGGTCATGGCTCGCGTTTGTGTAACTTCGGGGGGGGCAGGGGGTCAGGTGGGGCCGAGGGGGTTGACGATTTTGGAGAGGTAGTTTTCCAGCTCGCGGCCATATTCGGTATCCTTGCCAGCCAAGGTGAGTTGCTTGTGCAGCATGGAGAGGCCTTGTTCGCCGATTTCGGCTTCCTCGGCGGAGGCGTAGCGGCCGGCGGGATTGGGTTCCAGAAAACGCTGGAGCAAAATGAGGAACTGCGCGTTTTGGCGGACGTGTTCGGGGAGGATGTCGTAGAGGCGGCCGGGGAGGTTGTTCTTGGCCTTGAGCAGTTCGGATTCCGAACGGGCCACTTCCGGCGAGAACAGCCGCTCGCCGCGGAGCATTTCCAGCCCTACGAGGCCGAGGCTGTAGATATCGGAGCGCGTGCGCGCGACGCGCTCGGTGTGGACTTCCGGGGCCATGTAAACGGGGGTGCCGAGCAGCAGCGTCATTTTTTCATCCACGAGCATCGCGCGACCATAGTCAATCAGTTTGACGTAGCCGAGGCGGTTGATCATGACGTTGGCGGGTTTGACGTCGGAATGGATGAAGCCCATTTCGTGGAGGGTTTCCAGGCCGCGCAGGACTTGGCGCAGGATGTAGAGCGCGATGCCCGGCTGGATCATCAGCTTGCCGCCCTCCTGCCGGAAGATAACATCGGTGAAGCGGCGCCACTCGGCGTCGGTGGAGCGCGCGCGCACCTGTTCGAGGTGGGTGCCATCGAGCAGCTCACGCAGGGAGATGCCATCCACCACTTCCATCTGGATGTAGCCGATGCCGTTGCTTTCTTCGTAGATGTCCGGCGCGACGAGCGCCGGGTTCTTCACCAGTTGCAGCTTGGACGTTTGCGCGGCGATGCGCGCCATGTCGGTCCAGTATTTTTTTGCGCTGCCGTAGATGGAGGGATCGAACAGCTTGATGGCGTGGCGGGTGACGCAGCCGCGGGCGCCCTGCCGCAAGCCCAGATAGACGATGCCCTGCCGCCCGCGGCCCAGCTCGCGCGGGAAGCGGTAGGCAATGGGATGATAAATGGCGCGCGCGGCCAGAATCGCGCGGTAGTTGGCGGTTAGCTGCCGGCTGCCGGTACCGAGCGGCACGCGGGTGGGGGCGAGGTCGCGCAGGATGGAGGCATCCGTGGGCGCCTGGGTATCGGTGACGGTGGTATCGTCCGGAGTGACGCCGGGGGTGACGTCAATCGCGGTAGTCTGATCAAATTGGACGGGATCGTTGGGCACGCGGGAGAGTTTACCTAAAGGCGGCGCTTTGGCAATATCGGTTGCCGATGAGCGTCCACGCCGACCAGTCCATGTGGTCCCGCCATGAGCGGGAGTTCCGCCGCCGGGTTTATCCGGCGGCGACGGCGGCGGATTGGCAGGATTGGCGCTGGCAGTTGCGCAATCGCGCGCGTACGGCGGCAGCGGTGCGCCGCGCGCTGGGCGCGGTGTCGCCGCGGGAGGCCCGCGGACTGGCCGCGGTGCGGGCGTGGCGCATGCCGCTGGGCATCACGCCGTATTTGCTGGCGCTGTTGGCGACGGAAGCGCCGGATGGCCCGCTGCGGCGTACGCTCCTGCCCGACGAACGCGAGGGAATCCGTGCCCCCGGCGAGTTGCTGGATCCGCTGGGCGAGGAGGCGCATCAAGTCGCGCCGGGGTTGATCCGTTCCTATCCCCACAAGGCGCTGTTGCTGGCCACGACGGACTGCGCGTGCTTCTGCCGGTTTTGCACGCGGGCGCGCACGGCGGGCCGGCCGGCCGCGCGCTGGGCCGCCGCGCTGGCGTGGCTGCGCCGAACGCCGGAGATTCGCGATGTCCTGATTTCCGGCGGCGACCCGCTGACGCTGGACGATGCCGCGCTCGGCCGCCTGCTTGGCGAGCTGCGCGCGATTCCCCATGTGGAGCTGTTGCGCATTGGCACCAAAATTCCGGCGGCGCTGCCGCAGCGCGTCACGCCGGCCTTGGCACGGCTGTTGAAGGCGCACCGGCCTTTGTGGCTTAGCCTGCATTTTACGCATCCGGCGGAATTGACGCCACGCACGGCGGCGGCGTGCCGCCGCCTGCTGGATGCCGGCATTCCGCTGATGAGCCAAACCGTGCTGCTGCGCGGTATTAACGATGACCTCCCCACGCTGTGCCGGCTGAACGAAGGCCTGCTGACGCTGGGCGTGAAGCCCTATTACCTGCATCAAGGCGATCTGGCGGCGGGCACCGCGCATTTGCGCTCCACCGTGGCGCGCGGGCGCCGCATTTTGCGCGACATGTGCGGCCTGACCACGGGCTACGCCGTGCCGCATTTCATGCTCGACCGTCCAGGTGGCGGCGGCAAAGTGCCGCTGGGCCCCGCCTGGCCCTTCTGACCTGTTCGCGTTCTTGGCGTCTTGGCGAGCGAGCGGGTTTTGTGTTGCGTGCTTCTGTGTTGGATTAGGAGGATTTCTTGCAAATTTTGGCGGCGCAAAAACCAACCGGCGTCTTTTCCGCCCTGGCGCGCCGCGTCCGACCACTCGCGGACACGAGTCCAGCTCGGGTCGTCCGCAACGCGCCATCATCAGAAAATCCGCCGCTTATTTTTGCGTAGCAACCTCGCCAAAATCCGCAAGAAATCCTCCGCATGCAGGTGCTGCGCACAGCGGACTGCAGAGAGGTCAGAGTTCAGGGTTCAGAGTTCAGGGAGCAGCCATGTGCTGCGCACGGCGGACAAGGCTCGGCCCGGCCTTATTGTAGCCGGCCTCGGTGAGGCCGGTGTCCGGAAAAATCCCCGCGGTCACCGCCCGCGGCTACAGTCAACAGCCGCGCCCTTTGTAGGCTGCCGTTGTACCGGCAGCGGGCTGTTGGATATCCTGTCTTATTGTAGCCGGCCTCGCTGAGGCCGGGGCTGTTGGGTTCTCTGTTTTTCCGTTTGTGCTTTGGTTCGGCTGGCGCTTGGGGTGGAGGATTTCTTGTGAGTTTTGGCGGCGCAAAAACCAACCGGCGTCTTTTCTGCCCTGGCGCGCCGCCCCGCCTCGCGGGGCGCTCGGCGGAGAGGTCAGGGTTCAGAGGTCAGGGTTCAGAGTTCAGGAAAAAGCCGTGTGCTGCGCACGGCGGACAAGGCTCGGCCCGGCCTTATTGTAGCCGGCCTCGGCGAGGCCGGTGTCCGGAAAAATCCCCGCGGTCACCGCCCGCGGCTACAGTCAACAGCCGCGCCTTTTGTAGGCCGCCGTTGTACCGGCAGCGGGCTGTTCGGCTGTTCTCCTGAAGCCTGCAACCTTTAACCTACAACCGTCTTCTCTGTAGCCGGCCTCGGTGAGGCCGGGGCTGTTAGAACGGCGGGAAGGTCTGTGACCGTTCCCGCCCTACAATCGAACCGAAGCTGGAAGGTCTGCGACCGTTCCGGCCCTACAATCGAACCGAAGCTGGAAGGTCAGCGACCGTTCCGGCCAACAATCCAAGCGGAATCGGCGCGGCGTGGCGAAATTGTCGCTTGCCAAGGGGGTGGGGCGGTGATAGGTTCCGCGCGTTTTGCATCCGGCAACATCCGGGTGCGTGAGCCCGGAACCCCGGAAAAGACCATGAAAAAAGATATCCATCCCAAGTATGACGAAGCGACCATTTCCTGCGCGTGCGGGTATGTGCTGAAGACCCGCTCCACCGTCAAGAGCATGAACATCAACACCTGCGCGAACTGCCATCCGTATTTCACGGGGCAGGCCAAGTTCATTGACACTGAAGGCCGCGTGGATCGGTTCAACAAGCGTTATCAGCGCAAGCCGGCGACAGCCAAGAAGTAGCTGGCGACGAAGCGGGCCGGATGGTTCCCGGAGGACGGGAACGAGTCCGGCCCGTTTTCTGTCCCGGCTTTGACCTGCCCGCTCATGGAATTGGATCCGCTCTATTTCAAGCAAGTGGCCACGCGCCTCGAGGAACTCGAACAGGCGATGGCGGCCCCCGGCGCGGCGTCGCATCCCCAGACCTTCAAGGAGCTGGTGCGCGAGCATCAGCACCTGCGCGAGCTGAATGCGGCGGCGGAGGAATACCGGCGTCTCGAACGGTTGCTGGCGGACAACGCCGCGCTGCTGGCCGAAGCCGCTGGCGATCCCGAGCTGGCGGAAATCGCGCAGGCCGAAAAAGAGGAGCTGACCGCCGCGCTGTCCCGCCAGGAGCGCAAGTTGATGGCGCTCATGCTGCCGCCGGATCCGGACGACAGCCGCAACACCATCATGGAAATCCGCGCGGGCACCGGCGGCGAAGAGGCCGCGCTGTTTGCCGGCGACTTGTTCCGCATGTATTCCAAGTTTGCCGACAGCCAAGGTTGGAAAACCAGCGTGATGGATGCGGCGCACTCGGATTTGGGCGGCTTCAAGGAAATTATTTTTTCTGTCGAGGGCACGGACGTCTATAAAACGCTGCGCTACGAGAGCGGCGGGCACCGCGTGCAGCGCGTGCCGGAAACCGAGGCGCAGGGACGGGTGCATACGTCGGCGGCGACCGTGGCTGTGCTGCCGGCGGTGGAAGAAATCAACGAGGTCGAAATCAAGCCCGAGGACCTGCGGATTGATCTGTTTTGCGCGTCGGGGCCCGGCGGCCAGAAGGTCAACAAAACCGAATCGGCCATCCGCATTACCCACCTGCCTACGGGGCTGGTGGTGGCGTGCCAGGACGAGCGCAGCCAAAACCGCAATCGCGACAAGGCCATGCGCGTGCTGGCCGCGCGGCTGCTGGACCTGAAGCGGCAGCAGGAGCACGACAAACGCACCAGCGAGCGCAAAACGCAGATCGGTTCCGGCGACCGCAGCGAGCGCATCCGCACGTATAATTTTCCGCAAAACCGGCTGACCGACCACCGCATCAACCTCACGCTGTACTCGCTGGATCAGATCATGGAAGGCAAGTTGGAAGAGCTGATCGGCGCGCTGCAAGCCCGCGATGTGGAGCTGCGGCTGGCCGAGCAAATCAACGGGGCCAAGGGATGACGGGACCGCAGCCGTGGTCGGCTCTGCTCGCGGCGGCGGAACGTCGGTTGCGCGCGGCCGCCGTGGAGGAGGCGGACACCAAATTGCGCTGGGTGGCGGCGCACCTGCTCGGCTGCGGGTTGGCGGATGTGTTCCGTCATGCCGCGGAAATCCCCACGCCCGAACACGCGGCAGCCTTCGCCGCGGCGGTGGAGCGGTTGGCCACGCACGAGCCGGTGCAATATGTGATCGGCGAAACCGACTTCATGGGCCTGCGCATCCGCTGCGACCGGCGCGCGCTGATTCCCCGGCCCGAAACCGAGGTGCTAACCGACCATGCCGAAGATTTCTTGCGCGAATTGCCCGCGCCGCGCGTGGTGGATGTGTGCACCGGCAGCGGCTGCATTGCCTGCGCGCTGGCCAAGCGCGTGCCGCATGCGCGGGTGTGGGGCACCGATATCAGCGCCGATGCGCTCGATCTGGCGCGCGAAAACGCCCGCGCCCTCGGCGCGGCGGTGGAGTTCCGGCAAACGGATTTACTGACCGGCTTTGCCGACGACAGCATGGACATGGTGATTGCCAACCCGCCCTATGTGAGCACCGCCGATTGCGCGCGCCTTGCGCGCACCGTGCGCGACTTTGAGCCGCATCTGGCGCTGGATGGCGGCGTGGACGGTTTGCGGCTGATTTCACGGCTTGTCTCGGAGGCCGCGCGTGTGCTTACATCCGGCGGAAAGCTGCTGCTGGAAATCGCGGAAGATCAGGCGGTGGTTGTTCCGGAGCTACTGTGCGCACAGACCCAACTCAGTTTGTTAAGCCGCAAATCCGACTACGCCGGAAATTGGCGCGTCGTGATCGCAGCGAGAAACCCGCGGTGAATACGCCGCGGCTGCCACCGGCGCAGTTCAAGTATCGCAATGTGTACATTGTGCTGATGGCGGGGGTGGTGATTGCCGGGTTTATCTGGCAGCTCAAATGGATGCAGCAAGTTCGGCGGACGGGGGCGGAGAACATTGCGCCCAATTCGTTCATGAACCAACTGGGCAACTGGATGCTGGAAACGCGCGGCGGCGCGGCGGCGGGCGGCGCCAACCTGGCGCCCGGCGTCGAGACGCTGGAGTGCAACAACTGCCTCGGCACCGGCAGCGTGCTGAGCGAAACCGGCGAGCGCGCGATTTGCCCGATTTGTCTCGGCGTGGGCTCGCGGCTGATTCGCCGGCAGGATGATTTGGACCGGATTTGCCCGCTCTGCGCCGGCATGGGTCGCACCACGCTGCCCGATACCGACGAGGTGGGCACCTGCCCCCGCTGTGGCGGTCGCGGCTTGGTGCGCCCGGCGGAACCTGCGCCCTGATTCGATCATGTTCGATCGCCTGACCAGTCGCCTGCAAACGGCTTTCCGCAATCTGCGCGGGGTGGGGCAGTTGTCCGAAAAAAACGTGCAGGACGCCCTGCGCGAAGTGCGGCTGGCGCTGCTGGAAGCGGATGTCCATTACGCCACGGCCAAGGAATTCATTGAGCGGGTCAAGGCCAAGAGCCTGGGCGCCACGGTGCTGGCGGGGGTGGCGCCGGGGCAGCAGATCATCAAGGCCATCCACGATGAACTGGTGGCGCTGCTGGGCGGCGAGCATCGCGATTTCAACCTGAACGCCATCCCGGCGGAAGTGATGCTCCTAGGCCTGCACGGCTCCGGCAAGACCACCACCAGCGGCAAGCTGGCGCGCCTGTGGAAGCAAAAGGGCAAGAAGGTGCTGCTGGTGGCTTGCGATATTCGTCGGCCCGCGGCAGTGGACCAACTGGAAGTGCTGGCCAAGCAGGCGGGTGCGGGAATCGTCAAGCCGCAGCCTGGCGAGAGCGTGCCGGACCTGGGCCGCCGCGCTTTCCAATTTGCCCGGCAAAATTATTACGACATTGTGCTCTACGACACCGGCGGCCGGTTCCAAATTGATGAAGAACTGGTGGCGGAACTGCAAGCGCTGCGCGCAGCCACCGAGCCGCAGAATGTGGTGCTGGTGCTGGATGCGGCCATCGGGCAGGAGTCCGTCAATGTGGCCAAGACCTTCCACGACGCCCTCGGCCTGACGGGATTAATTTTGACCAAGCTCGATGGCGATACGCGTGGCGGCGCGGCGCTCTCGGTGGTGGCCGTCACCGGCTGCCCGATTTTGCGCGTGGGCACCGGCGAGCGCCCCGAGGACCTCGAGGTGTTCCACCCCGACCGCATGGCCTCGCGGATTCTGGGCATGGGCGACGTGGTCAGCCTGGTGGAAAAAGTCCAGGAAACCATGGACGTGGCCGAGGCCGAAAAAATCCAGGCCAAGTTCAAAAGCAAGGAAGGCCTCGACCTGAACGACTTTTTGGCCCAGATGCGGCAGATCAAAAAGATGGGCTCACTGGGCAAATTGATGGAGATGCTACCGGGGGCGGGGGCCATCGCGGGCGACATCCGCAATCGCATTGAGAATGATTCCGGTGACCAGATGAAAAAGTTTGAGGCCATTGTGCTGAGCATGACCCCGCGCGAACGGCGGCACCCGGACCTGCTCAACGGCAGCCGGCGCAAGCGCGTGGCCAAGGGCGCCGGCGTGCACGTCAGCGATGTCAATACCCTTCTGCGCAACTTCCGCGATGCCCGGCAAATGGCCAAGCGGATGCAACGCCTGCAAAAAAGATTGCCTCGCGGAGGGCTTTTCAGGTAGAACCCACGCCGATTTGAACAACCCCGGGTCCTCAAAATGGATTGGCCGCGCCCGGGAGCGGCACAACTCGAAAGAACAAGGATACACAACATGGTTAAGATTCGTCTCCGCCGGATGGGCGCCAACAAGAAGCCGTTTTTCCGCATTGTGGCCACGGATGTCCGGAGCGCCAACGCGGGTAATTTCCTCGAAGAACTCGGCTGGTACGACCCCGCCAAGAAGAGCAACAACTACCAGTTGGACCTCGCCAAGGCCGAAGCCTGGTTGGCCAAGGGCGCACAGCCCAGCGAAACTGTCGCCGCGCTGATCAAGAAGAGCCGCAAGGCCGCCGCCCAATAAGCGCGCGCGCCGCGGTTTTCCCCCTCCCATTCCTCTTCCTCATCTCCATCCCCGAGGTTCCCCATGAAAGAATTGATTGAATACGTCGTTAAAGCGCTGGTGGATCATCCCGACGAGCTGCGCCTGACCGAAATCGAAGGCGAGCGCACGATTGTGTTTGAGCTACGCTGCCATCCCGAGGATGTCGGCAAAGTGATCGGCAAAAACGGCAAAACCGTTGGCGCCATCCGCACCCTACTCAGCACGGTGGCGTCGCGGCAGAACCGGCGCGCCATGCTGGAAGTGGTCGAATAGGCTTCCCCCATGGCGGCGGCTCCGCTGCACATTGATATCATCACCATTTTCCCCCGGATGCTCGACGGCATACTGGGGGAAAGTATTTTGAAGCGGGCACAGGAAGCCGGCTTGGTGACCATCCGCTGCGTGAACCTGCGCGATTTTGCCACTGGCGCGCACCTGACCACCGATGACCGTCCTTACGGCGGCGGCCCCGGCATGGTGATGAAGCCCGAGCCCGTGTTCAAGGCGGTGGACCATTTGCGGCGGCCGGAATCCAAAGTCATTCTGATGACGCCGCAGGGCGAGCCTTTCAAGCAGGCCACGGCGCAGGCGTTGGCCCAGGCCGCGCACTTGATTTTTATTTGCGGTCATTATGAGGGCGTGGATGAGCGCATCCGCACCGCGCTGGCCGACATGGAAATTTCCATCGGCGACTACGTGCTGACCAACGGCGTGCTCGCCGCGGCCGTGGTGGTGGATGCCGTGGTGCGGCTCCTGCCCGGCGCGCTGGGCGGTGAGGGCGCGGCCGATGATGAATCGTTCACGACTGGCCTGTTGGAATATCCGCAATACACCCGCCCGCCGGTTTATCGCGGGCTGGGCATTCCGGAAATCCTGACCAGCGGCAACCACGCGGAGATTGCCAAGTGGCGGCGCGAGCAGGCCATCGCCCGCACCCGGGCGCGCCGGCCCGATTTGCCCCCGCCCTCCGCCGACGCCCCCTGACCGGTGCATTCCGGTTGGCCTTTCACCTTGGCGCGCTACGTGTTGGAGCTTGACTCGTCCGCCCAACCGGGTACAACCATGAGTGTCTTGTTTCCGGCTTCTTTTGTCCCTTACTGATGAATCACGACGCTACCATCCTGCTTTTTGTCTTGCTGTGGGCCATCGGCATCCTGCCGATTACTGGCGCCGCGGCGTTGTGGTATGGCCGGTGGGCGGAGCGCCGCGCGGCGGCGGCTGGGCAACTCGGCGCGGTGCTGGCGTGCGTGGTGGGTTTCTTTGTGGCGCTGGCCGGTTTGACGCGCGCGGTCGAAGGCCACATCGTACTGCCCTGGCGGACACCGGCCGGCGAGCTGGCGTTGGGGCTTGATCCGCTGAGTTCATTTTTCCTGCTGCCGCTTTTCCTGCTCTGCGGCTTGGCGGCGATTTATGCCGGCGGCTATTTCAAGACGTGGGGTGGGCGCAATCCGGGGCGATTCTGGTTTTTCTACAACGCGCTTGTCGCCAGCATGGCATTGGTGATTCTGGCGCGCAACGGCGTGCTGTTTCTGGTGGCGTGGGAAATCATGAGCCTGGCCTCGTTTTTCCTGGTGGTCATGGACGACACCGCCAGCTCCCGCGAGGCCGGCTGGATTTATCTGGTGGCCACGCATCTGGGCGCGGCATTTTTGATTGCGCTATTCGCCTTGCTGGGGCGCGCGGAAGGCTCGCAGGATTTTGCCACGTGGCGCGCGGGCGGCGCGGCGGGGCTTTTGTTCACGCTGGCGTTGTTGGGCTTCGGCGCGAAGGTCGGTTTTTTCCCGCTGCACGTGTGGCTGCCGGAGGCGCACCCGGCAGCGCCCAGCCCGGTATCCGCGGTGATGTCCGGCGTGCTGATCAAAACCGGCATCTATGGCCTCGTGCGGATGCTGCTGATTCTGGGCGAGGTGCCGGCGTGGGGCGCGTGGGTTTTGCTGGGCATTGGCGCGGTGTCGGGCATCCCGGGGATTTTGTTCGCGCTGGCGCAGCGCGATTTGAAACGGCTGCTGGCGTATAGCAGCGGCGAAAACATGGGGATTGTGGCGCTGGGGCTGGGGTTGGGGCTGCTCGGGCTGCATTATCAGTCGCCGGCGGTGGCGGCCTTGGGTTTTGCGGGCGCCCTGCTGCACGTGCTGAACCACGCGCTGTTCAAGGGCCTGCTGTTCATGGGCGCGGGGGCGGTGGCGCAGGCCACCGGCACGCGCAACATGGAACAACTTGGCGGCCTGCTGAAACGGATGCCGTTGACGGGGCTGGCCTTCTTTGCCGGCGCGGCGGCCATCTGCGCGCTGCCGCCTTTAAATGGGTTTGTCAGCGAATTCCTGATTTTTGTGGCCTCATTTCAAGCGCTGCTGGCCACCGGCGGCGTGGCATTGGGCGGTTTGGTGGTGGTGGTGAGTTTGGCGTTGATCGGCGGTTTGGCGCTGGCGTGTTTTACCAAGGCGTTTGGCGTGGTCTTTCAAGG
>MWEZ01000065.1 GCA_002071335.1 Verrucomicrobia bacterium ADurb.Bin018 | reverse complement strand
ACAGCAAAATTCAAAAAATTATACATTGCATCCCAATGTGTTATGGCTTCTTAGATTGGAAGTGTCGAACTCAGGAAAATACGAGTTAAAACTAAACCGTTACAAGTCTGAGGGCTACCACTCCCGAAAATGCAAAATACCGTACGTTAACTGCGGCAGTCGAACCCATGTGTCGGGCCATGATTCAACTGCACCCCCTAATATCACAGGACACAATGGGCTGGGTTCCACATCGAATGTGCTATCTTATCGCCTACCAAGCGGAATCAACAGTCTGGGTTCAGGATTCGGGCATGCTCAAGGGGGGCGAGTACAGTACGTTCCACCGAACTGATCAATGGCATCGAGCAATTTGTACACGTCGGTGTAGGGATTCCATTGGTGAGGCTGGGTCCAGTCGGCATTTGCTCCACGTTTGGTAGATTCGTTCATCTGTTTCGCATTCTGCCGAGCAAAGTTGATTTCATCTTCAGAATACCTACGGCGATTCGCCTTGTCATAGTCCGGAATGAGTTCCTTCAGCCGACTGCGTTGCAACAGATCATCACAAGAATCGTGTGCTTTGCAGGTTCCTTGGAAATGGAGCAACAGCCAGACTTCAAAGCAGACATTGGACAGTGCGATCTGTACTTTTCCACCTGCTTTTTGGCGAGCTGCCGCATGCAGAGAATCGGAGTATTTTGTCGGCGACTCCCGGTCGTATACAACCCAAGCGATATCGCCTTCCGGCGCACAGCGAAGTATTTCACGCGCCGCTGCGACGAGTTCCTTGGGTGTCCTTTTGGGTGTCTTTTCGATTCGAATCAGCTTCGTGCCCGGAAAATGCTCGTGGATATATTGCCCCAGATAATACGGTTCCGTCTTGGTCCCCTCGCACAAGATATGCAAGACGGGGCTGAGTTTCCGTGCGGGGCGCTGTTTGGGTTTAGGCATCGGGCCGCCGCTTCCGTAACAATTTGACCACCCCGCTGTAATCAATCGAGGGAATGGCCCCAAAACGACCCTCCGCGTACCACCGGGCAAACGGGCTGGCGGGCGTGACCTTTTTCTTGTCGAAGTCGTCCAAGGAGAAAAAGCGTGAGGCTCCATTCGATTTCTCCGCGAACCAGATTTGATCCCGGCGGAGGAGCTCCCGTGACATTAGATTGGCATTGTGTGTGGAAAAAATGAGCTGTGCACCCCCAGGGTTCACCTCGGGATCATGGAACAACTGGATGATCAGCTCCGCCATGTGCGGGTGCATGCTTCGGTCCAGCTCGTCAATGATCAGTACCCCGCCATCTTTAAGGGTGTTGACGATCAACGGCGCCAATTTAAATAATTTTCGAGTTCCCGCAGACTCAGCGTTTATGGGGAAAGTGGTGACCTCTGCCGTGTCCGTTTGATGGAAGAACAGAAATCTCAAAGATGCTTCCTTGCGGATACGTCTCATCAAATCCTCTGGCATATCAGGCGGGAAAATGATGTTTTTGGCTCTGTCCACATCCTGGTACAAGCCCACCCTGGCAATGCCTGTGTCCACCAGTGAAAGAAACTGTGAAACGGTTTGCAATAGGTCCTCATTCTCCAGCAGCTCCTCGGATGACACCTCATCGGATATTCCGAGATGCACCATATCCTTTAACAGATAATTGTAAGCATCCCGAATAACCTCAGGGGCGTCCGCGCTGTTGCCAGCCTTGGACAAATAGGCATTATTGGCGAAGAATGGAAATTTCCGGGTGCCTCCTTTGAGAAACGGCCCGAATTTAATGCTCTCCCACGTGTCGTTTTCTCCGCGATCAAACAGATTGGCAACTCTCGCCGTCCGGTACAAATCCAGGCGCTCCTCCACAATCCGGTTCTGCACAAAGGCAATGGCGTACAAATAACGGAATCCATTGGGAATCTGGAACTCCAGCGC
Organism: Verrucomicrobia bacterium ADurb.Bin018; assembly: GCA_002071335.1. GTDB lineage: Bacteria > Verrucomicrobiota > Kiritimatiellia > CAIQIC01 > Lenti-01 > CAZNGD01. Next base: position 9,684 of record MWEZ01000065.1, on the reverse strand, counting down.
CAATCGCACGGGCGCATTTTTCGTATTTTTGGCCAACAGATGGGGCTCGTAACAATCAATGTGCTCGCCATCTTTCAGGCTGCCCGAACGAGCCACCAGGTACTGGAGCGCACGGAAAGCCTGCAACAGATTCGTCTTGCCAGAGGCATTCGCGCCATAGATACCCACGCTTTTCAGCGGGTAGATGCCTCCCGGAGCGGGGGTGGGGGCAATATTCAGAGCCAGATGGCCGCTCGGTTTCGCCGCATACAGAGAAAACGACTGATCGTCCTTGATGGATCGAAAGTTGGATACTGTAAACTCAATAATCATATTAAATTGTTATCTATTTCCACAGATGTTTGTCCGTATTTATACAGACAAATATGCACTATATGAGATAGCAATCAAGAAAAATATTGCTTTTTGAATCATTTTTTTGCATCCATTTGCGAGAGTAAGAGATAGGGTAGCGTTGATCCGTTCTTCCCTCGGTGCTGGATCAATCGGCCCTGGCTTTGGCTTCGGTTGCGCGCATCGGCGATTTTCTTGGGCTGGCTGCTCTCGCCAAAAGGATAACCCGAATAGCCCCAACACCCGGTCCCTCAGCTCGGACTACGCCGCTCCGCTGAGCTCCTCCTGCGTCCCGATGGCTCCGTCATCCAAATCCGCCGCGCTGAAACCCTCGCCGACCTCTTCGCCACCCTCGACCTCCCCGCCGCCGCCGCCTTCCATTGACCCTACGGTCAGATTGCTAGGCTGGCATGGTCACAGACCTTCCAGCCGTTTCTGCCCACCAAAACAACAGCTTTCACGATCCGGCGGGTGGCGCGAGCATTTGCTGGACTATGGCCTTGCGGTCTATGACAACGCCGGCGAGGATGCGATCCACGTCGTCTTGCTCCAAATCTTCGCGCAGCTCCAGCTCCCGGGCCAGTTTCAACAAGACGGGCTCGTGGGTCTTGAAGATGTCGCCGGCCAAACGGCGGCAGCGTTCCAAGAGCTGGGCCACCATGGCCTCCAGCGCCGTGTCGGGCTCGGATTCCTCCCTCATTCGCGAGCGTACAATGCCATGCAGACCGAGATCCCCCATGGCGATATTGGTCAATATATAGCGGGCCAGGACGACCGCCACGTCGAAGTCGTCGCTGGCGCCCAAGTCCCAGTGGCCGACAAAAGTTTCTTCCGCCGCCATGCCGCCCAAACGGCAGAGTAATTGACACAGGGTGTCATCCCGATCGAGGAAGCGGCTCGGATCCTCTTCGTCCAAAATGCGAACCATGCCAACGGTCTCTTCGCGATGACCAATGGACAGGCGGTCGAGTTTTTGTTCGGGCAGCAGCGTGCGTAGCAGGAAAGCATGGCCGGCTTCGTGGATGGCGGTGGCCCGGCGCAGCCCATTCTGCAAAGGCTGGAATTTCTTGCCCAGCAAAATACGGTCGGCCTGCGTCATCACGTCCTCGCGGGTTACGTGGGGCCGGCCCTGCTGGATGACCTCAAGCTTGGCTTCATGGATGATCTGTACAATCTCGACTGGGCTGAGGCCGCCAGTCGTGCGGCGGCACAGGGCGGCCACGATGTCTTCGTAGTCTCCGGCGCATTGTTCGGGGGTGAGATACTGGCGGATCAACCGATCGCGGTCGCGCGCCGACAAGTGCTGGATTTGAATACGGGTTCCAAAACGGCCCGGGCGCAACAGGGCCGGGTCCAAGTCCTCGGGACGATTCGTCGCGCCAATGACGAGGATATCCGGCGCGGACTGTACCCCGTCAAGAAGCGTCAACAGCGTATTCAACGTGCCGCGAAAATCTATTCCCGCCGAGCCATCGGACATTTGGTCACGGGCGCTGAAGGCGTCGAGTTCATCCATGAAAATGATGCAGGGGCGACAGCTTTCTGCCGTCTGAAAAAACTCCCGCATCAGGGTCGCGCCCTGGCCGGCGTATTCGCGAGTCATGAACTCGCTGGCGGCAATCGCAAAAAAAGGCAGCCCGGTTTCGCCGGCCAGCGCCTGGGCCAGCAGGGTCTTGCCTGTACCCGGCGGTCCATGGAGCAGGATGCGCAGAGGTGGAATCACGTTCAAGCGGCGATAGGGCTCCGGGTCCTTGAAATAGGCCAGGATTTGGCGGAACCGCTGCTTGGCTTCTTCATGACCGGCCACATCCCGGAAGCGCAGTTTCGGACGCGCCTGCAGATAGGCATTTCCGGAAATGGCCCGCGGCGCACGTTGCTCGAATCGGGTCATGGTCAGGACTTTGCCGGTATCATCATAAACAGCCTGCGCAGTCAGCCGGTTGCCACGATAATTGAATTGCTTGGCCAATCCTTCCAGACGCGCGAACCATGCCTCGGAGCCGGGAGTATCCGCGATGAATAAAGCCTCCCACTCCGGCTCCGCCACGTCGAATTTCAACTGCTTCGCCTCGCGCGCGGCCGGTGGCAGGGAATGCAAAAACCGCTGGGCGGCGCCGCGAATCTCTTTGGGCGACGGAAATCCGCGCTCCAGGATGAAGAGCGCCGCCAAACGCAAATGGTCGGCGCGGGACAAATGGGCCAAGACCAGCTCGGGCATGTTGTCCCGTGCGTGCGCGAATTCCCGCATGACCTGCTCAACGATATCCCTCACGGGTGTGCGCCGAAAGACTACCGAATTCCAGTTGCGCACCATGTCCCAGATGCCGTCCTCCACCTGTGCGGGTGACAGTCCGCTCCGATAAGCCTGCTTCCCGGCCTCGCGCAGCATCGCAACCATTTCCTCCGGCGTGTAGTCCGCGGCATCTGCCGGCGGAATGGGCGGAGTCACCCGAATGAAAACAAACGACCGCTCCAGAACCGCTTCGAGTAGGTAGCCTTGCGGGGGGCCTTCTGAGGAGTCCTCATCGTCGTCGGTGACTATGCCTGACACATGATCCACCACATAGTGACCATACTGGTAATACCGGAGGATGGCATGCACGGCCGAGCCTGCAATGTGCTCTCTTGTGGCAAAGCCATGAATCTGGATGATGGCAGGATCAGTCCCCAGAGCCCAGCGGATCAATCCGGTTGCGCTGGTCTGCTCTTGGCTGACCGCGAAGAAGCCTCCTTGCAACGCGTTCGCCATCGCCCGCAAAATATAGGTCACGCCATGACCCGGATGGCTGAAAACAAAGATGGGCGCACGCCGGGACTCCTGATGAGGGAAAGGTCGCGAACAAGCCTGCTCCAGCATGATTTGCCCCATCCGGGCGATGGCTTCCGCCTGAGCCGGCACGGCGGCTTGCGCCGCAGCCACGGCTCGCCGGACTGCGCGTTCCGCCTCGTGCAGCGTAGTATTCAAACTCACCTTGGTCCACATGGTCGGATCCGATTTCGTCCAAATCGCATGGACCAGTTGCTTCAACGAATCGGGCTGCCAAAAGAGGGCGTCCGACCTCGCCTTTTTGGTGACCGGCTTCCCATCACTTTTCAGCTCCAAGGCATATTCCGCAATCGGACCCGGCCAGGGTGTGGACGGCTTGGGATCGCACAGTGTGTCGGGAAAGGGGCTTGGGCCGGCCAGATCATCCGGATGGATGGAAGTCTCCAGCTTCATAAAACAGCGACGGGCAGGCAGATATGTCAGCACCGCCTGCACCAGAGTTTCCATAAGCATCATCCCCGGGCCATAGGACAGTGCCAAACCTCGCACGATCTCAATGTCCGAGTTCTTTTTCTTCTTTTGTTTCATGGGCGCCCTCCCGTCGGCTGGCCGTATATACAGATTTTACCCATCCAGATGCTACTTCTCAAGTACACATATAATGGCGTACCCGCCATTTCCCCAAACCCGTAACCTCGGCGCCGCTTTCCATTGACCCTGATACGGCCGGATTGTCGGGCTGGAACGGTCGCAGGCCTTCCAGCCTTGCCCGACCAAAACACTACGCTGTCCAGAGTTTATAAACTCTGGGCATATATTGTAGTATTTCTATTTCACTTATATACAATTTGTTATGTCTAATTATTGGGCTATTTTTAATCAGCCGTTTTTATGGTGATGTCCACACTTTATAAACTCTGGACAAATTTATGGCGGGTGATTTTTGCGTTTTTATCTGTGCGGTGCCAACCCGCACGGTGATTGTCGCCCCCCCCACTCTCGCGGAAAAATCGGCAAAGAGCCAAGCGGCCGGATTGTCGGGTTGGAATGGTCGCAGGCCTTCCAACCGTTCCCGGCGGACGCTTTGTTGCCAACCCGCGAAATTGGGTTTGTTGTGTGCCGCCGGGTATGGTTCGATCTACCGCAAGGTGAACGCATGAGGATCAAGCCCCGGTACCGGCTACTGGCTCTCGCCTTCTGGTGCGGCGCCACCACCGGCTTCCCGCAAACCGCCCCGCCGCTGGGCTGTTTTCCGCACACGAATGGAACCACCTTCCGCGTTTGGGCGCCCAACGCCACCAATGTTGCGCTCGGGGGCGATTTCAACAACTGGCAGGCCGCCGCCATGCGGCCCGAAACCGATGGACTCTGGAGCCTCACCATCCCCGCCGCGCAGCCCGGCCAGCACTACAAATATCTCATCAACAACACGCTCTGGAAGCGCGACCCGCGCGCGCGGCAAGTCAATCACTCCAACGGCGATTCCATTGTCTATGATCCCGCCGCCTTCGATTGGGGTCGGGACCGCCCTCCCCGCTCTGCGCGCAACGACTGGGTGATCTATCAACTGCACATCGGCACGTTTGCCGGCCGCCCGCTGCCGGCCACATTCGATGACGCCATCCCGTATCTCGACCACATTCGCGCGCTCGGCTGCACCGCCGTCGCGCCGCTGCCGGTCAACGAATTTCCCGGCGCGTTCAGTTGGGGCTATAACCCGAGCGACCCCTACGCCATCGAAACCGATTATGGCGGCCCCGCCGCTTTCAAACGCTTTGTCCACGCCGCCCACGCGCGTGGCCTTGCCGTCATTGCCGATGTCATCCACAACCATTACGGCCCCACCGACCTCGACCTCTGGCGCTTCGACGGCGCGTTCTGGAATGGCGAGTACGGCGGAATTTATTTTTACAATGATTCCCGCGCCGAAACGCCGTGGGGCCACACCCGCCCCGATTTTGGCCGCCCCGAAGTCCGCGCATATATCCGCGACCAGATTTTCATGTATGCGGACGAATATCACGTGGATGGCTTCCGCTGGGATTCCATCTATCACATCATCAATTCCGGATGGGGCCCCAACCCCGAAGCCATCCAGATGCTACACGATATCAACCGCGAACTCGCGCACTCCCGGCCCGATATTCTGCGCATTGCCGAAGACCATGGCTTCGACCACGACATGGGCTTCGATGCCCAATGGGATGTCGGCCACCGCTGGGCGCTGTTCAATCAGCTCGTCACCGCCCACGACCCCGAACGCGACATGCACACCGTCGCCGGCACCCTCACCGACTGGCCCGGCTTCCAGCGCATCATCTTCACCGAGGCCCACGACTACGTGGCCCGCATGAACGAAAACCGCAGCCGCGTACCCACCATGATCCACCCGGAAGACCCCACCAGCATTTGGGCCCGCAAGCGCGCCCTGCTCGGGGCGGCCATGATTTTCACCACCCCCGGCATTCCGATGATCTTTCAGGGGCAGGAAATGCTGGAGACCCGCGCGTTTCACGACGATGTGCCCATGAACTGGAGCCTCACCAACACCTACGCCGGCAACGTTCAAGCCTATGCCGACCTGATCCGCCTGCGCCGCAATTTGAATGGCGCCACCCCCGGCCTGCAAGGTTCTGGCGTCTATGTGCAACATCTCGATGACGAGCAAAAAGTCATCGCCTTCACCCGCTGGAATCAGGGCGGCGCCACGGACGATGTCGTGGTAATTGCCAACTTTTCCAGCCACGACTTCACCGCCAATGACTACTCCATCCGCTTCCCCACCGCCGGTACATGGCACCGCCAGTTCAATAGTGATTCCACCTGTTACTTTGCCGACTTTGGCGATGTCGGCGCGGACCAAGTGGAAGCCACCGGCAACCCGCCCGCCGCCCCCGTCAACATGGGCCGCTACAGCCTCCAGATATTCTCGAAAAACGCGCCGGATTCCCCGCCGCCGGCAACCATTTCAGATTGACCGGTTGATGACCGCGGGGATACGCTATCGGCGTTGAGGTTAAGCATACAGGCGGAGGGTGCCATGAAGCGGTTTCTGATGGTTGGGTTGTTCCTGTTCACAACCGCCGTGATGGCACGAGCCTTTCAGTTCGAGAATCTTCACCATTTCGAAACACCGCCATACCAACCGGAAGCCGCACTGACCCAAGGCCCGGATCGCCGGCTTTGGGGAACAACGTGCTATGGCGGGACCCATGACTGTGGTGCAATCTTCAAGAGCTCAACCAACGGCGGATATGCTACGGTATGGAACTTTACCGGCGGCCCGGACGGCTCCTTTCCCCAGGCCGCCTTGTTGTTGGCCAGCGATACCAACCTGTACGGCACAACCTCTGCCGGTGGGACCGGCGGTGCTGGCGTCATATTCCGGATAACCTCCGCGGGGGTCCTAACCGTCCTTCATTCCTTCTCCGGCGGTACCGGCGGCAGTTCTCCCTGCGGTGGATTGATTCAAGGCGCCGATAAAGCACTGTATGGCATCACCACCTACGGAGGAAACAACAGCTGCGGCACGGTGTTCAAAATCACGACGAACGGCACCTTCACGCAACTGTGGTCCTTCACGGGTGGAGATGACGGCGCAACACCCTATGGCAAGCTGGTGCAGGGTCCAGATTTCGCGCTCTACGGCACTTGTTCCCGGGGCGGCAGCAACGATTGGGGCACGGTGTTCCGCATCACCACCAGCGGCGCCATGAAACCGCTGTGGTCGTTCACAAAGGGAGCGGATGGCGCCCAGCCCTTTGGCGGATTGGCGGCCGGCACCAACGGGGTATTCGTGGGTCAAACCTATAGCGGCGGCAACAACGGCTATGGCACCATTTTCAATATCACCACCAACGGGACCTTGACGTCTCTTGTGTCGTTCAACCAAAGCAACGGCGCCAATCCCCGCTCCGGACTCATTCGCGCCACGAATGGATTCTTCTATGGCACGACACAGTTTGGTGGCCACTCCGGCAAAGGTATCATTTACAAAATTGGGCAGCATGGCGGAATGACCACCCTGTGGTCGCTGGACCCCCAGACCGAAGGATCGGAACCCAATTCCGCGCTGTTCCAGATGCCTTCTGGCGCGTTCTATGGCGTGTCTCCACGGGGGGGCGCTTACGACACAGGAACCATGTTCGAGTATCTGGAATCGGCCGAGGATGTGAAATGCCTGAGGTCCTTCCCCCCGGCGCCCATGGGCCGGGAGCCTTCCGCCGCTCTCGTACAGGGCAGTGATGGCGCATTCTACGGCACGGCGCTCTGGGGCGGGACGAACAATTTCGGCACCATTTTCAAATTGGACACCAACGGTGTGGTGTCATGCCTCTGGCCGTTCACAGGCGGAGATGACGGCGCAAATCCCGGCGCGGAGCTGCTGCCTCTCCCCGATGACGGCGGCCTCGCGCTCTATGGCACGACCCAACGTGGCGGTATTTCCAACTGCGGCACGGCGTTTGTGCTGTATTCCGATGGCACCGGCAATGCTTATTCGTTCACCAATTCACCTTCCGACGGCAACAATCCGCGGGGTGGATTGGTGCGCGGCCCCGATCAGGCTTTCTATGGCAGCACCTACTTGGGCGGGATCAGCAATAAGGGCACAATCTATCGAATCGCGACCAACGGGGAAGAATCCCTGCTGTACAGTTTCCGCGGCACCGATGGCGCCAATCCGCGCGGCACCCTCGCGGTCGCCAGCAACGGCGTATTCTACGGCGTGACGGAACGAGGCGGCGCCAACGACATGGGTACGTTGTTCCGCATCACTACCAACGGTGTGTTCACCACACTATGGAATTTCAGCGGAGATTCGGATGGAGGTGCGCCCCGCGCCGGCGTCATCCTCGCTCGTGATGGCCACCTCTATGGCACTACGGTCCGTGGCGGCATCGAAGATGCCGGCACAATCTATCGCATCACCACCAACGGCGTGATAACCATCCTGCATTCCGGTTCTTGGGGCCCAAACGGCGGGAGGATACAAGCGCCGCTGGTGCAGGGCCGGGACGGCAACCTGTACGGCACGACCCTCTTTGGTGGCGATAATGACTGTGGAGTGATCTTTCGCATCACTACCGACGGAGTATTCACGCGGCTGTGGTCTTTCGCTGGCGGTATTGAAGGCGGATTGCCCCAAGCCGGCCTCATCGAGGCGGGCAACTGGTTTTATGGCACAACACCGATGAACAACGGCACGATCTTCCGTTTCTCCATGGGCCCAGCTCTCACCACGGCTGGGCCGTCCGGTCTCTCGGCGCGAGTGCTGTTGTGGGATCAACCCGGCTTTCAACTTCAATCCACCACCAACGCGCTGGGCCCCTACACCACCCTCCTGCCTGTCGCCACCAGCCCCTATACCAACAAGTTCAACGACCGCCTCCGTTTCTTCCGCCTCCGCCAAGAGTAATTCTCCGGAAGTTCCGCCACCCCGAAAATACCCTTGTCATCGAATTGCCGGGCCGAAACGGTCGCAGACCTTCCCGCCACAGAGGTTTTGCATCAGCAGCAGACTCAAAGTTTTTCGTAGCGTTCCAGCGCCGCCCCGCTCGCCACGCGATACCAGTGCTGATAATAAGCATCCGCCTTGCGATACCCGCTGTGCTCCCCGACCACGGCGGCACAATCCACCACATGGACGTTGGGGCACGCTCTCAACGTGATTGCCCGGCTGCGCGGCCCATTCAACCCCAAGGCCGGCTGAATCCCGTCCGGGCTGTCCCCCACTGGAAACGCCTGCCGCAACACCTTGTCCCGGCGCGAGTGATACACCACGCAACGCGCGCACGCCCGCAACGATGGCTGGAAAAATCGCCCCGGCTCCAAAATCGTGTAATCCACTGCCGCGGCGGAAAGCAGTACATGCCGCGCGGCGGTGCCATCCTTCTTGCGCAACGCGCTCAACGCCACCCGCGCACCGAGGGAATGGGTTTGCACATCCACCGCCTGCGCCGTGCCGCGCAACTCATTCATCAACTCGCGCAGAAAAAGCCCCGCTTGATTCGCCGCCCGCCGCGCCAGCAGAAACGCGACGCGCGTCCACCCCGGCCACGCAAACCCCACCAGCAGCCCGTAGCATCCTTGCCGTCCCAGCAGCCCGGCCCGCGTCATTCGTTCCTGCATTTCGCCATACGCGGTCAACACCTCGGACAACTTGGTGTTGTAGCCATGCACCAGCACCCCCACCGTTTGCCCTGCCGCCCGGTCCCGCAGCTCGGACATCCCCACGTCACGGAGCTCATCCAGCCGCGCCGGATCGGGATACTCCCGGACCAACAACCGCCCCGCCAACTTGCAGTCCGACCCAAACCCCTGACGACAACTCACCACGATCATGCCCCCATTTTCTCATAATCCCCGCCTAACGCCACCTTTTCCACACCGTGGAACTTTTCAGCCCGTTTTTTCCACAGTGTGGTGGCGCCGACAAAAGTCATATTTCGATATAATGCGTTGCGGCAGGGGTAAATACGTTGTTTTTCTGCTTGACATTTCCAGGGTCTTTATACATCATAACTCTATGATTAATAAAGGGTTATGTTCATCATGAAGCACAAGGTTGATCCCTTACAAAGTGG
>MWEZ01000064.1 GCA_002071335.1 Verrucomicrobia bacterium ADurb.Bin018 | reverse complement strand
TGAGCTCAACGTGCGGCACCGCGTGTGGCCTGTGGCCGACCCCGCGCCCATCGTGAAACTGTTCGCCGAGCAGGTTCCCATCAGCTACATCGCCGATGGCCACCACCGCAGCGCCTCCGCCGTGCGCGTGGGCACCGAACGTCGTGCAGCCAACCCGCAACACACCGGCGCCGAAGAATACAACTGGTTCCTCGCTGTTTTGTTCCCCGGCTCCGCGCTGCAAATCCTGCCGTATAACCGCGCGGTCAAGGACCTCAACGGCCTGGCATCGGATGCGTTCCTGGCGAAAATCAAGGAGCTGTTCACCGTCACCGAAAATCCCAATCCCAGCCCGCAAAATCCTTGTCAGATCAGCATGTATCTGGGGGGCAAATGGTATGGCCTCTCGTGGCCGGCCGTCACCGCGGACAACCCGGTGGACCGGCTGGATGTCAGCACGCTGCAAAACCGCGTGCTCAAGCCGCTGCTGGGCATTGATGACCCGCGTACCAGTCAGCGCATTTCGTTCATTGGCGGTATTCGTGGCCCGCAGGAGTTGGTGCGCCTAGTGGACCAAAAAGGCTACGCCGTGGCGTTCTCGATGTATCCGACCACGGTGGATCAGCTCATGGCCATCGCCGATGCCGGCCAAATCATGCCGCCCAAGAGCACATGGTTTGAGCCCAAGCTGCGCACCGGCTTGCTCTCGCACGAGCTCAACTGAGCAACACCATGCCGGCGCGCCTGCCCAACTGGTTTCGCCGCCCCCTGCTGCCCGGCACTACGGGGAGCCGCGTGAAACAACTGTTGGGCCAGCACGGCCTGCACACCGTGTGCGAGGGCGCCAAGTGCCCGAACCGCGCCGCGTGCTGGCACGATGCCGCCGCTGCGTTCCTCATTCTGGGTGACACTTGCACGCGCGATTGCGGTTTTTGCGCCATCCCCCACGGTGCGGTGTTGCCGCCGCCGGACCCCGGCGAGCCACAGCGCCTTGCCGAAGCGGCGGCCGGCATGGGCCTGCGATATGTGGTGGTCACTTCCGTCACGCGCGATGACCTGCCCGATGGCGGCGCGGCGCATTTTGCCGCCACCATCCACGCGCTGCGCGCGCGCATCCCCGGCGTGGAGGTTGAGGTGCTCATTCCCGATTTGCAAGGCGACACCACCGCGCTGGACATCGTCTTGGCCGCCCAGCCGGACATTCTCAACCATAATCTGGAAACCGTCGCCCGTCTGCAACCGACCGTGCGGCCGCAAGCCGATTACGCGCGGTCGCTCGGCGTGTTGCGCTACGCCGCACAAGCCGGCGCGCGCGTCAAATCCGGCCTCATGCTGGGCATGGGCGAAACACGCGAGGAACTCATGGCCGCGCTCCATGATTTGCGCGCTGCGGGCGTCACGTTGTTGACGCTCGGGCAATACCTCGCGCCTTCCGCGGCCCATCATCCCGTGGCGCGGTTTGTGCCGCCCGAGGAATTCGCCGCCCTGCACGAACAGGCGCTGGCGTTGGGCTTTGTGGCCGTGGCGGCCGGGCCGCAGGTGCGCTCCTCGTATCACGCCGGCGAATTGGTCGCCCGCGGAAAGGTCTCATGAGTCGCCCCCCGCCGCGCATCTTGATTTGCTATCTCGTGCGCAACAGCGGCCATCATGCCGCCGCGCGCGCCATCGAAGCCGAAATCCGCAAGCAGAGCCCCCACGCGGAAATCCGCTGCCTTGATTTGCTCGAAACCACGCACCCTACGTGGAGCGCGCTGGTGCAATATGCCTATATGTCCACCATCCGCCGCACTCCCGAATTGTGGGAAGCCCTCTACGACAACTTCTGGTTCGATTGGCTCACCAAGTGGATCCGCCCACTGGTGCAACGCGGCAACAGCCTCAAACTGCGTATCCTGATGGATGCCTTCCAACCCGATGCCATCGTCTGCACCCAGGCGCATCCTTTCGCCGTGCTCTCCGCCTATGCCCGCCGGCAGGGCCAACCCATTCCGCTGTGGGGCGTGGTGACCGATTTTCTACCACACCGCTTCTGGTTCGTGCCGCCCAACGAGCACATCCGCTACGTGGTTTCCACCGAAACCGCCGTCCAGCGCCTGATGATTCTCGGCATTCCCGGCGAACGCATCCACACCTTCGGCATTCCCATTCAAGCCGACCAGCCCGCCGACCGCAAACGCCCCACGCGGCTGGACCGCCGCCGCGTGCTGGTCATGGGCGGATCGCGCGGGCTCGGCGCGCGGTTCGCCACCATCCGCCATCTCGACCGGGCCACCAGCGACTTCACCATTGATGTCGTCACCGGCACCAACCGCCGCCTGCGCAAACAACTGCTGGCCGCCCGCCACAAATTCAGGCACCCGATGCGCATTCGCGGCTATGTGCGCAATGTCGCGGCCATGATGCGTCACTCCAGCCTGCTGATCGGCAAGCCCGGCGGCCTCACCTCTGCCGAGGCCATGGTTGCGGGCACGCCCATGCTCATCATTCGCCCCCTCCCCGGCCAGGAACGCGGCAATACGGAAATGCTGGTGCGTCACGGTGCGGCCATCCATCTCGATCGCGACCGCGATTTGCCCGCCGTGGTGACTTCGCTCCTAACCAACCCCACGCTGCTGGACATGATGGCTGCCCGCGCCCGCGCCCTCGGCAAGCCTGACGCCGCCCGCGACATCGCCAACGCCGTTCTCGCCCACATCCCGCCCGAGGCTGCGCCCGCCCCATGATCTACTGGCTGTACCGCGCGCTGGCTTTCCTGATCCGGCTTCTGCCGCTGAAACTCGCCTACTGGATCGGGCTGCGCATCTGTGACTTGTTCTACTTCCTCAACCGGCGCGGTGCGCGCGCTGTGCACGAGCACATCCGCATCATTTTCGCCCATCAGGGCATCATCCCCTCCCGGCAGATTCTGGCCGGCTGCACCCGCAAAACCTTTCAGGCCTTCGGCAAATATCTCGCCGATTTCATTCGCTTTCGCAAACTCACCGAACAGGAAGTCCGCGACTCCATCAGCATTCAGGGCTTGGAGAACATTGAGCGTATTCGCCAGGAGAAACGCGGCGCAATTTTTCTCACCGCGCACTACGGCAACTGGGAACTGGGCGGCTCCTTTATTGCCTCACTGGGCATTCCGCTCAATGCCGTTGTGCGGCCCGTCTCCTCCCCATCGCTGGAACGCATCTTCCATTACTTCCGCAAGCAGCGCGGCCTGAAGGTCATTCCGCTCGCCCATGCCGGCGTTGGCGTCATCAAGGCGCTCAAACGTGGGGAAGCCGTGGCGCTTGTAGGCGACCGCGACTTCACCGGCAACGGCCGCCCGCAAACCTTTTTCGGGCACGAAGTCTCCCTGCCCCGCGGCGCGGCATGGTTTGCCCATCGTACCGGCGCCCCACTCTATCTGGGCTTTGTCACTCGCGCCCCCGACGATACTTTTATCCTGCGCATCCATCCACCCATTGATCCCAACGAAGTTCGCACCGAGGAAGAAATTCAGGAGCGCGTCATCGCCATCATGCAAGACACCATCGCGCGCGACCCCACGCAGTGGTTCATTTTTGATCCCTTCTGGACCCACGAATTTGCAGCGGCGCCTTCCGCCTGATGGGCCGTGCGGACTTTCCGGTTTGGGATTCTCCGCGGATGGCTTATAGTTTTCCACACTATGGAAAACTTTTTTCCACAGCATGGAAAATTGCCGCCGCAACTTTTTCTGTTTGATTTGGATGGCACGCTGATTGACTCGCGCGCGGATATTGCCGCGGCGGTCAACCAGATGCGCGCGCGCCACGATTTGCCGCCCCTGCCGATGGAACGCGTGGTGGCCTATGTCGGCGATGGCGTGCGCGTGCTGGCCCAGCGCGCGCTGGAAGGCGCGCCCGTGGAACTCGATACCGCCGTGAATGAAATTTCCGCGGCCTATGCCGCCGACCTCACCAGCCGCACCACCCCCTACCCCGGCGTAACCGACGGCCTGCGCGCACTGCATTCCGCCGGACACCACTTGGGCCTCGTCACCAACAAACCCGGCCCCCACGCACGACGCCTGCTCGACCACTTCGGGTGGACCCCGCTCTTCAGCGTGGCGTTGGGCGGTGGCGACACGGCAGAGCTGAAGCCCTCCCCGCTGCCGTTGCAAACCGCCATGCTCCGCGCTGGCCACGCCGCGGACACCACGTGGATGGTGGGCGATCATCATACCGATCTCGCCGCCGCGCGCCGCGCCGGCGTGCGCGCCATTTTTCTCGCCAACGGATTCGGCAACACCGGCACGGAACAAGCCGATTGGACATTCCCCGATTTTGCCGCGTTCACCGCGTATTTTCTCGCCCCGCCGTAACGCCCCCACGCCCCTGTGCTCAATACTCGCGGAACAGCACCTGCAGTGTCACATTGCTGAACGCCGCCAAAAATTGCTCCATCACATAGCGACAACTGGCGCACGGATAAAGATCGGTATAGAGCAGCACCTGCCCGCGCGCGACAGGCAGGGGAATGCGCGCGGCGAGGTCTTCCAGAATTTTGCATTCGGTGTCCACGTGGCGCGGCCAGCAGTTCTCACCTTCGATTTCATCGTTGTGGTTGACGCACAACACCGTGAAGCGCCCTTTGCGGCAGCGCAAAGAAATGACGCTGATGCCGGCCCACGCCTCCGCTGAAACATCCGATTGCCTCTGAATGCCGCTGTGCGCGAAGTATTCGGTTTTCTCCACGCCCGCGATCTTTACCGCCGCCCACGCAAAATTATTCCGGTGCTGATATTTTTCCGGCAGCTTTTGCCGTACCTGTTCGATGCGCTGCAGCGCCGCCCGGTCGCGCTTTGCGTCAATTTGCCGAATGGCCGGTTGGCGGGTCGGCGGCGCAGCGATTACGTTCACCGCCAGTAGCAGCAACAACGCCCAGCCGGCCAGATGCCGTCCAATTCGCTGCAACGGTTGCGAAATCATGAGAAATGGCCGCGTGGTGAGTTGTGATTCATGGGGCTTACTCCAGAAAGCCTACCATCTCCGCGCCCGGTAAGATACGCATTTGTTGCACCCCATTTTTTCATTCGTTATTTCGCGCCACTGGCCTAAAATGCTGTCCCATGAAAAAGCCCCTGCGCGAACAGGCCATTGAATATTTGCGTTACCAAAAGGAGCAGGGCATCACGCATATCCCCACCACGCGGGCATGGAGGCCACGCCCCCCCGCGGCCGCCACGTCTGGCCGCTCGTCTCCGATCTCCGCGAGTGTGCCGCCGGCCACTCCGCGCACCGGTGCGCTGGCCCCACTGGTGCAAAGCGGCTCGCCCGAACTTGATGCCATTACGGCGGAAATTGCCGCGTGCCAGCGCTGCCCCTTGGCAGCCACCCGTCTCAACACCGTTCCCGGCCAGGGCGCGTTGCATCCCGACATCATGTTTATCGGTGAAGGCCCCGGCGCCGATGAAGATGCGCAAGGCCGCGCTTTCGTGGGCCGCGCCGGTCAACTGCTCACTAAAATGATTGCCGCCATGGGCTACACCCGCGATCAGGTGTTCATCGGCAACATCGTCAAGTGCCGCCCTCCCGGCAACCGCGTGCCCACCCCGGAAGAAATGGCGGGCTGCATCCCCTATCTCAAACGCCAAATCGCCATCATCAAACCCAAGGTCATTGTGTGCCTCGGCGCGACGGCCGCGCGCGGCTTAGTAGAAGAAGTCCTACCCATCGGCAAGGCGCGCGGCCAGTGGCGGGAGTTTGAAGGCGTGCCCGTCATGCTGACTTTTCACCCCGCCTATCTCCTGCGCGATCCCTCCAAAAAAGGATTGTGTTGGGCTGATCTCAAAGCGGTTCTCGCCCGCCTCGGGAAGGAACCACCCCGCGCTTGACTAGGATGGACGCAATCGCGCCGGTGAGCAAATACTAGCTGGTCGGCGGTTCGTTGCCGCGCACTAGCTTCGTGGTGTTTTCCGCAATGCGGAACAACACAATCAGCGTTTCCAGCCAAATACGCGCCACCAAGGTGCCCAACAAAAATACGATGGGGGTCATCACCAAGCCATACAGCACGCCAGAAAAAGACTTCGTGGCAAAGCCGCTGAATAATGTCGTCAAAGCCGCAATGCCTGCACCGATGATCGCCAGAACATACAGAACCTTGATGATCTTGGTGGTGACGAACTCGCTGAATGAAAAATCAAACAGAAGTTCAAAGAATCCCTTTTCTTGCATGGCCTTCTCCTTGTTTTATGCGTTGCCCATCGTGGCAAACCACGCCCACACCGTAGCGCATCTTACGGCGTCCTGCAAATTCAGGTCGGCCACGGCCAAACATGGTGCATGAGCAGCGCCATGCCGTTCCCCTCGCTCTTCCTAAACTCAGACAACACCGGGGAAGTACTCTATACTCATATCGCACAGCACTGAGTGGAGCACGTGCGGCAAGTCTGCCGTTCCCGGTCATGCGGTTATTGCAAGAGCGACAACACCCATGTTGAGCAAAAGAACGGAGCCAGAGCGCGCACGTTGTCCGGCCATGGCCGGATCGTAGTTCCCGGACTGATTGACCTCTTGAATGAGATCAATGCCTTGGATGGTTTCATCAAAACTCTCTACATTCCTAGTGTACGCCTTGTGTCCAAAGAGCTCGAGGGGACCACTAGAAAATTGGCAACCGCCCCCGCGTGGACGGGTTCAGAAAGGGCTCAAGCTGACAGGGGCGGCAAGAGGAGTAAGAAACGTGACCCTTCTCACGAATCTACCCCTGCGGCGTATATTTCGATGTCGTTTTCATTTGACGCAACGAGGTAGTCGGAATTATCCCGATGTCGGCGTGACGGCAGCCGTGGCAGGTGCCTGTGCAGCGGGCGGCGGCGGTGCTTCGTCAGCAATAGGCGCCAGCACCAACCGTAGACCATTTACCGCCCCCCGTGCGTTGCCCAGGAAGCCGTAGGTCACTTCGCAGCCCATCCGCGAAGGGAGGTGATCATCCCACCCCCCCCCTGCCAGCCGCCAAACTCCTTGCCGCCCGGCACCTTGGATGTGGTTTCCCACACGTTGCCCCCGGCGCCAAAGAGCCCCATGGCATTTTCGCCGCTGGCCTCGACCGGTGCAGTCACCGCAAAGCCGTCGGTATATTCCGCCACGTACTGCAAATCGCGGAATGTGGCCGCAAGGGTTTCGTCGCCATAGTTGCCGCGTCGCGGCGGCCAGCCATCGCCCCATGGGTAAGCCCCCGCCATTCCCGCACGCGTATAGGCGATGGCTTCCGTGCGCGAAGGCAGGCGGTAGCGCCAGCCTTCCGGCAACTTGCCGGCCGCTTGCTCCTGCTCAGTGAGCCAGGCGGCATACTCCACGCAATCCTCAAAATTAATGCGCACCACCGGCTGGCGGGGCCCCGTCAACGGCAATTCGCGGAAATCGCCGCTGTCATGTTCGGGGTCCTTGAGTTTGTATTGGTCGTTGGTCACTTCAAAGCGCCCCACCCACATGCTTAATCCCGGCACCCACACAAACTCCATGTTGCCGGTTTGCGTGGCCCACGGCTGGCCTGGCGTCGGCATCTCCGTGGTGATGACCAGCGGCGGCACGCGCGGAACAGTCGGGCCGGCCGGTTCGGCTTTCTTGGCCGGCAAAGGGGCGGGTGCGGATAGTTTGATGGGCGCGGGCTCCGGCTTGGGCCGCTTCATGACTTCCACGGTAATGTAACCAATCACTCCCAGTACCGCGGCCATGGCCACGGTCGAGGCGGACAGAATCAAATGGTTCTTGATGCGTTGCCATTCGGCTGCGCTGCGTCCGCGCCGCCGCGCAATTCGTTCGCCACCCAGCGCGCGCACAAAATCATCGCACGAGGCAAAGCGGTTGCGCGGCTTCCTGGACAATGCCCGGGCCAACGCGGCGCGGGCCGTGGCCGGCAAGTCGCCCGGCACCAGCTTGGTAGGATTAAGTTCCGGCCCGCCGAGCATTTCGCAGGCCAACACGGCCAGCGCATACTGGTCACTGCCCGCATCGGGCTCGTCGTCGGCCGTTCGAATTTCTGGGGCCAAATACGCGCCGGTAGAGCCGGTCCGCTGGATTTCGCCGCGTACAAAAACTAGGTGCCCGCGCGGGGTCAGCCCGAAATCCGTAATCCGCACCACGCCATCCGGCCCAAGGAACACATTGCTTGGCTTGAGGTTTCCATGCACCACGCGCTGCTGGTGTACAAAATCGAGCCCTGCCGCGATCTGCCCCAGTATCGGCAACGCTTCTGTCAACGTGCGCCGGCCATCGGTGCCCGCGCGACTCCACATTCCGATGTCCATCCCCGGCGCGTAATCACCCACCACATAGGTCTGCTCGCCCACGTGCATCAAACGCCGAATCACCGCAATGTTGTCGTGCGTTTTGTCCGAAAGCCGGCGAATGCCCTCATGGATGGCATTCAAAAGCCGCTTGGAACGCTGCAAGTCTGTCGGCAGCCAGCGGATGGCCACATGGCGCGACTCATGGCGGTCAAAGCACTGCCACACTTCTCCCAACTGACTCGACCCGAGCACCGCCAGAACTTCGTAGCGATCCAGCAGCATCGTGCCCACCCGCATCACGCGCGGCTGCTGTTCTGCGGCCAGAGAGGGCTCCCGTTCCGGAACAATCCTGGTCGTCTGTGTGGTCATGATCAGCCCAGTACTGTCATTTTCCCGCGCTGCGGACAATCAAATCCGTAAAATACGGTCCATTTTGTCATGGCTGGGCGGCTGGCTGCACCCAGATATCCGGCCATTGGTCATTGCCAGTGTGGAAGGATACCCGGGCCGCTTGCTCCGGCAGCGCGCCCAGCGGCCACAGGAAAATCTCATAATCGGCCGTGTCGTGTTCGTGATCGCCGCGCGACGCACCAAAAACGAGCAGCCCGCCATCGTTGGATACGCGCGGGAAGTATTCGTGGCTCCACTCCCCGGGCATATCCAGCAGCGTCTGTACGTTGCGACCGTCGCGGTCCACCCGGCAAATCCGGTTTTTCAATCGCCCGCCATCTTCCACCAACACCAGCCATTCGCCACCCGGCACAAACGCCAGTTGGCACCCCCCCGCCACACGTGTTTCATGGCCATCCGGCACACTGAAGAGCGATGTGCCGCGACGCCCGCCGCGCACTGTCACGGCTACCCGTCCGCCCCGCGGGTCCATTGACGGCCCGGTCCATTGTAATTTGCCTTGCGGGGCGAGCAGCACAGCCTCTTTGCCGGTTTGCAAATCCACTTGCAACACGCTCTGCCCTCCGCGCTGAAACACCACCGCCCGCCCATCCCCCGTCCAACTGGGCTCCACGCCAAACTCAGCCACCCGGTGCTCCTTGCCACTGGCCAAATCCAACACCCAGATATCCCAGTCCGTAAAATTGCGGCACGACACCCACTCCCGGCGCGACCGCGCAAAAACCACCTGCCGGCCGTCCGGCGAAATCTTGGGGGTGCTGTCCACCACCCCGTTTTGCGTCAGCCGCGTGATTTGGCCCGACGGCCAATCCAACCGCACCAACTCATGATTGCCGAACATCGTCGAACTCCACACAATGAAACCCGTCCGCCCGCCCCACGCCCGTTCCAATGCTGCCCGCGCCTCCGGCTCCATGGGGAGCACCTCCCCCGCCGGTGGAGCCTCTCGCGCGCCTGCCTTCTGCTGCGCGCGCCACTTCACCGCCCCGCCGGCCGCCAACACCAAAAGCAGCAGCGCGATTCCCGCCGCCCACGCCACTCGCTTTCGCCCGCCCCAAAGCAGCCCCAGCAAACCCAGCCCGCCCAACGCATAATCCACCACTTGGCTTGCCACGTGGGTTCCCAGCAGCACAAGCGCCGCATCCGCAGCCGACACCCCCGTCAACCGCAACGCGCCCGCGCCCGCCGCTTCATAGCTCCCCATGCTCAGGAAAGTGGGCACCGGCAGCGCCGCCCCCCCCTCCCCGCTAATCAATCCCACCAACACCTGCCACACTGGCAACCCGGCCAACGCCGGGCGCAATATGCCCGCCACCCCAACAAACGCCGCCAGCAAGCCGAGGTATTTCACCGCGCGAATCCCCACCGACAGCCCTGCCGCCCGCCAAAGCACCCCCGACCGCCCCACCTGCCGGAATGAATCGGTCAGTTTATCCATGAACTCCTCCACCCATGCCACCGCCCGCCACTGCTGCCAGCGCGCTGGCAGCCGGCGGAATACCGCGGCCGCCCACGCTGGCCCTATGCTCAACGCCACCGCCCCCACCAGCACCACCAGCAGCACGCCCCCCATGCTCCAGACCAAGATACCGCGCCCGCCCGCCGTCGCCAGCGGCGCCACCAAAACTCCCGCCAACACCAGCGCCAACGCCACAAAATCAAACAGCACGCTGATGGTCATGGATGACACACAAGCCTCGTTGCGCACCCCCTCGCCGCGATTCAGCAACGCCCAGTACATCAGTTCGCCCGCGCGCGCCGGCAACATGTCCACAAACATATTGCGCGCCAACGCCACACCAAACATCCGGGCCGCACCTGGCGGCTCCACCCCCGCCCCCCCCAGCAACAAGCGATACCGTACCGCCCGCAACCACCCCTGCCCTAGTTGCGCGGCAATATACAGCCCCCACGTCACCAGCCCCAGATTCGCCACCGCCAGCAAAACTTCGCCCGCGGATGTGCCCGCCGCGCACAACACCAAAACCACAATGCCGGCGGAAACGCCCACCGACACCAACGCTCGCACCCATTTTTTCATGGCGCCATCATAATACAACCCGCCATTTATGCTACCCCGTAAATCCTGCCCCACTACTTGCTTCCCGCGCCGATACAAATAGCCTTCCCCTCGCCCGTTTTTTCGGGAAACATGCCGACATGAAAATCTCGTTGCGCACCATTCGCCGCTCCGTGCACCTCCTCCTGCTGCTCGCCGGCTTCGCCGCGTTGCTCGCTGCGGCCGTTGAATTCACCGACCTGCCTTGGCGCGCCTACAAGCACCTTTCCAGCGCACCCGGCTTGAGCGCCGAGCCACCCGCCCTCATTCTGGTGATGGGCGGCAGCGGCATCCCCGGCGACTCCGGTCTCATGCGCACCTTCTACGCCGCCGAAGCCGCACACCAATTCCCCGCCGCCCAAGTGCTCATCGCCATGCCGTTGGATGCCCCCCAATCCCCCGCATCACAGGCCTATTTGGATGAATTACGACTGCGCGGCGTTGCCCCTGAGCGATTGCACATTCTGCCCGATGGCCGCAACACCCGCGAACAAGCCATCCGGATGGCCGAATATCTCCGCAATCATCCTGACCAGCGCCATGTGCTGATCGTCAGCAGCCCCGAACATATCCGCCGCACCGCCGCCGCTCTGCACAAAGTCTTCGCCACCGCCCGACTGGACGTCGTCTTGGGCGCTCTCCCCGCCTTCCCGTTATCCCTTGAAGACCCCCTCCCGTGGCGCGCCCAAGACCTCGATACCCCTGCCACCGCCCCGCTCATCCAAGCCGCCGTCCCTGACCTCGGCTCCTCCCTCCACCTGCGCTACCAACTCTGGAGCAACCTGCGCTACACCCTCGACTCTCTCCGCGAAGCCACCGCCCTCCTCTACTACCGCCTCCGCGGCTGGGCCTAGCAACTCAAACCCAGCTCCCCCCATCTCAATGCTTCCCCCCCAAAAAATCGCTTCAAACCCCGAGGAAAGTTCTCTTGAGTTCCGCGTACCCCGAAAATCTCGTTGTCACTCGTTGCATTGCAACCGGACGATTTCGTTTTGGGGTGTCCCGGCCCAAAAAGCTGATTCCGGCTGAATTGTAGATGCTATGGGGTTTCGTTCATGCATCATGGTGATGTGGATCAACCACAAGAAAGGGACCAGAAGACATGAAACAAAACCACTATCATCCCATAGAAGCAGGTTATGAAGCATTGACCTGCTAAATTCTTGGTAAATTCGCGGGGTCTGGCGCG
>MWEZ01000063.1 GCA_002071335.1 Verrucomicrobia bacterium ADurb.Bin018 | reverse complement strand
GGGCCGTTGGTGGGGGTTGCCGCGCCGGAGGCGGAGGCGTTGGGGCTGGTGCGCCGGTTCGTGGAGGAGGAACTCCACGGAGACTTCGCAGCGCTGGCGACGTACGATTTGAGCACGTTGGAGGGGCATGCGCTCTTCGGCGCACCGGGGCGCACGTTCGACACCGATGACTGTGATCTGGTGCGGGCAATTTTCGCGGTGCTGTACGCCGATGCGCTGCCGGGCTTGAATTTGGAAACGCTCGGCACAGGGCGCGCCTATCGGGGCGACACACTCAACAGTTTCAACACGCTGTTTGGCCGGCCCATTCCGGATCAGCCCGGCCGGTTTGCCGGCTTGGAGCGCTATGCCCCCACCGATGATCTGCGTGCGCGGGCGGCGGAGTTTCACCATACCTATCACACGCTGGGCAATCTGGCTCCCCTCCCCAATTTGTCGCTGGAGCGAATGACGTTCAACACGTACCGCGGAACCCATCCGGGTTGGCGCGACGCGTTTCCCATCTTTTTGCAAAACTTGCGGCTGGCCTTGCTGGACGACCCCGCGGCGGACCCGACATTGTGCCGGTTGGTGGCGCGGAATGCGGCTGCATTCAGCGAGTTCCGCGGGCCGGATGGTTTGGCGGAATTCGCGCAGCGGCTGGATTTGGATGATTACCTGGATGCTGCTACAGGCCTGCCGCTGCCGCTTTATTCCCCCAACGCGCATTTTGCTACGCAAAGCCGCGAGGATTATTTGGCGGCGGCGGAGCATTATCTGACCGTGGCTACGGAGCTGATTCAACGCCGGGCCGCGCGCATGATGGCCCGGTTGCAGGAACTGTTGGCGGAGTAAAAATCAATCGGTAGGGATCAGGTGGCCGGCGGAATGGTTGCGAGCAGGGCGCGCACGGTTTCGCGGTCATCGAAGTGCGCCATGCGCCCGGCGATTTCCTGATAGGGCTCGTGGCCTTTGCCGGCGATGAGAATGGTGTCGCCCGCGCGCGCGGCACGCAGTGCGGTGGCGATGGCGGCGGCCCGGTCGGGCTCAACCAGATGCGGCTTGGCGGGGTCCATGCCGGCGAGGATATCGTCAATGATGGCTTGCGGTTCCTCGTGGCGGGGGTTGTCGCTGGTGACGATGGCGAGGTCGGCATATTCCGCCACGGCAGCGCCCATGCGCGGGCGTTTGCCGCGGTCGCGGTTGCCCCCGCAGCCAAAGACACACAACAGGTGGCCGGGCGCATTTTCGCGCAGGGTTTGCAACACGTTGCGCAGGGCATCCTCGGTGTGGGCATAGTCCACGAAAATGTGGCGACCATGGGGATCGGCGATGCGCTCCATGCGACCGGGCACCGCCGGCATGGCGGCGAGGGTGGCGGCCATAACGGGCAGCGGCACGCCCAACGTGCCGCAGGTGGCAATGGCCGCTAGCGCATTATACACATTGAAGCGGCCGGCGAAACCGGTTGCAATGGCCGCCTCGCCCCACGGCGTGATAACGCGAAACGTGGAAGACGTTTCCGTCAACTGAATATCCACCGCGCGGACCTGCGCGGCCGGATCGCCGCCAAACGTGACGACGTGCCCGGCCAACGCGGGATCGGCGGCCAGTTGCCGTCCGTGGGGGTCATCGGCATTGATGACGGCGGGCGCACCGCCTTGAGCGGCGATGGTGTCGAACAGCCGCTTTTTGGCGAGAAAATAGGCCTCCATGGTGTGATGGAAGTCGAGGTGGTCAACGCTCAAGTTGGTGAACACGGCAGCGGCAAAGCGGACTCCGCGCAGGCGTTCCGCGGCCAGGCCTTGCGACGACACTTCCATGGCCACGGCCTGGCAACCGGCATGCAGGGCTTCGGCCAGCATTCGTTGCAGGTCGAGGGCTTCCGGCGTGGTGCGCCCGGCAGCGAGACGCCGCCCGCCATACTCATATTGCACGGTGCCCAGCAGCCCGCAGGATTGCCCGGCGGCTTGCAGGATATCGCGAATCATAAAGGTGGTGGTGGTTTTGCCGTTGGTGCCGGTGACGCCCAGCACACGCAGTTGCCGCGAGGGGTGGGCATAGAACTCCGCAGCCAGATCGGCCAGCGCAAGGCGGGCATCGGGCACTTGGATGGCGGCAACTCCACGCGGCAGGCGCAAATCCTGATCGTGCAACACGGCGACGGCGCCGCGCCGGATGGCGTCTTCGGCGAACAATGCGCCATTGGTTTTCTCGCCGCGCAGGGCCAGGAACAAGAAGCCCGGTTGCACCGCGCGGGAATCGTAAGCCAGCCCGGTGATTTCCGTGGAGGCGGCACCGGCCTGCAATTTGGCCTCGGGACTCGCCGCCAGCAGTCGGTTCAGTTTGACGGGGCGCGCGGCCTTGCCATTACCGGGGCGGTTCAAGGTTCATCCTCCAGCATGCGCTGGTAATAGCCCATTTCGGTGGCATTGACGGGCTGGATATCCAAGTAACGGGCGACGGGTTCAGCGATTTGCGCGAAGACCGGGCCGGCCGTCACGCCGCCGGTGCGCAGCGGCTGCGGATTATCCAGCACGACGACAATCCCGATTTCCGGGCGCTCGGCAGGGAAAATGCCCATGAACGAGGATACATTGGCATTATGGACGTAGCGCCCGTCCTGGATTTTTTCGGCGGTGCCGGTTTTACCGGCGACATTGAAGCCGGGAATGGCCGCGCGGGTGCCGGTGCCGCCCTCGCGGGTGACTTCCATCAACATTTGCCGCATGAGCGCCGCGGTGCGCTCGGTGATGGGCCGCGCCACGGCTTCGGGCTTGTTCTCGAACAGCACCACGCCATCCTTGTCCACCACTTTGCGCACAATGTGGTTTTTCATCAGAAAACCATCATTCCCGATGCAGCAAATCATGTTGAGCATTTGCAGCGCGGTGACCGCCACCGTGTGCCCCATGGCGATGCGCGTGATGTCCACCTTGGCCCATTTGCCCACGGGGTTGAGGATGCCAGTTTCCTCGCCGGGCAATTCAATGCCGGTGGTGCGGCCAAGGCCGTACTCTTTCAAGTAGCGGTACAGCCGCTCCGGACCGAGCATCACGGCGATTTTGGCCGCGCCGATATTGCTGGATTTGCGCAAGATGCCGGTCACATCCAAAATGCCGTAGGGGTGAAAATCCTTCAGCGGGCGGCCGGCATAGAACCACATGCCGTTTTCGCAATCGAAGAGGTCGTTGGTGGCAATGAGGCCTTCATTGATGGCCGCGGCCACCACGCCAATTTTGAACACAGAGCCCGGCTCATAGTTCACGCCAATGGCGCGGTTGAGCCGGATATCCGGCCCGGTTTCATTGAAGATATTGAGGTCGTAGGCCGGGCGCGAGGCCATGCCCAAAATGAAGCCGGTGCGCACATCTTGCACGATGGCCCAGGCGGCCTCGGGGTTGAAGTTGGTCATGGCGGCATCCAGCGCCTTTTCGAGGTAATACTGGACATTCATGTCCAATGTCAGATGAACATCGGCCCCCTCCTCGGCGGCGATGACGATCTTGCGCCGATCGGGCAGCTCGTGGCGTTTGCCGTCGCGCAAGCTTTCGCGGAATCCGCTGCGCCCTTTGAGGTAGGAATCCAGCCGCTGCTCGATGCCGGCGCTGCCCACGCCTTCCATGTTGGAAAAACCCAGCACATGGCAGGCCAGGGTGGTGTGCGGATAAAACCGCATGGTTTGCGACCGGAAAAACACACCGGGCATTTTGAGGCGGGCAACACGGTCGGCGACTTCCTCGGTGGCGAAGCGCATAATGGGCTCATCGCGGCGGCCGGGGCGGTTGACGCGGTCATAAACCTGCTTATAGGGCAGGTCCAGCGTACGGGCGAGCACCTGGCTGATGACGCGCGCCTGCCCGTTACTGAGCACCACGACGGGGTCCACACGGATATCCTTGACCGGCAAGTCCAGCGCCAGGATGTTCTCGTTGCGGTCCAGCACGCGTCCGCGACCCACGCGCAGTTCTTCCTTCACGATGCGCATTCGTTGAATGCGGTCGCGCAGCTTGACGTTATCGTTGAGGTGCAACATGCCCAGCCGCACGGCCAGGCCGCTCCAGGCCGCCAGCAGCAGCACTACGACGAGCGTCGTTCGCCAGATGTATTGACGGTCAATCACGCGCGCTGTTGCGCTGGGCGTATTGCAACGGATCCGCCGGCTCCAACGGCTTCAGGCGGATGATGTTTTTCTGTTCGGGAAAAGTCATGGCGATGCCCTGCGCGGCCAGCATGCGCTCCATGTTGATGATGGAACAGGCCATGGACCAATTGCGCTGCTCGTTCACCACTTGCTTGTGCATTTCGGCGCGCAGGTATTCCTGCTCCTTGATTTTCCGCCCCAGTTGCTCGCACGTGCTGCACAGCCGCAGGTAGAGGCCCATCATGACGGCCAGGATCGTAATGATGCCAATGCCCCACACCGCGAACCGGTTGCCCCGTTGCTCGTTTTTGCGATTACGCCTTGCCATGTCACGCCATCCTTTCCAACACCCGCAATTTGGCCGACCGCGCGCGCGGGTTGCGCGCCACTTCCTCCGCCGCGGCCGCCACGGCCTTGCGCACCACCCGGCGCGCGCGCGGCAGTTGCCCCTGCCAGCGCGCGCCGCCCTTGGCGAGCGCCTCCATGCGGCCTTCGTGAGCCACCATGAACTGTTTGACCATTCGATCTTCCAAACTGTGAAAACTAATCACCGCCAGCCGGCCGCCGGGCGCCAGCAAATCCAGCGCCGCCGGCAGCGCCCGCGCCAGCGCGGACAACTCGCCATTCACCGCGATCCGCAGCGCCTGGAACACCTGCGTGGCGGGATGCGTCCGGCCGCGCCGGCCACCCTTGGCCTGCGCCACCAGCTCGGCCAGTTGCGTGGTGGTGGCCGGCAGCCGGCCCTCCTCCCGCGCCTGCACCAGCGCGCGCGCAATCCGCCGCGCCATGGTTTCCTCGCCATAGCGTCGCAGGATGTCCGCCAGCTCGACTTCCGGCGCTTGGGCCAGCAATTGCGCGGCGGTCAACTCCTGCCGCGCATCCATCCGCATATCCAGCGGGGCGTCGCGCAGGAAGCTGAAGCCGCGTTCCGGCCGGTCCAACTGCATGGAGGACACACCCAAATCCATCACGATGCCGCGGACATCGCGGATGCCGTGGCGGGCGGCCACCGGCGCGAGGTCCGCGAAGTTGGCCTGCTCCAGCACCACCCGCGCACCGAACGGCGCCAACGCCGCGCGCGCCAGTTCCAGAGCCTCGGCATCACGATCCAGCGCCAGCAGGCGGGCATCCAGCCCGGCGGCGGCAAGGAGCGCAGTGGCGTGCCCCCCTGCCCCCACGGTGGCATCCACGTACCAGCCGCCGGGTTCCGTCACCACGTGGGCAACGGTTTCCGCAAGCAAAACCGGCATATGGAGCATGCCTCACCTCATTGTGCGTTAGACAAACCAGACTTGGCCGCGCTGCTGGCGCAGGCTGGGCGACCCAATGCGCCATTGGCCCGGCCGCTCTTCGATCACCGCATCCGCGCCTTCGAACAACTGATAACGCGGCAGGAGGACG
Source organism: Verrucomicrobia bacterium ADurb.Bin018 (assembly GCA_002071335.1). GTDB lineage: Bacteria > Verrucomicrobiota > Kiritimatiellia > CAIQIC01 > Lenti-01 > CAZNGD01. The sequence continues at coordinate 6,421 of MWEZ01000063.1, read as the reverse complement.
CGTTGGGGAACGGAGAACCAACGCGATCCCTCCTTGCCGCTGGAAAGTGATTTGCTCATGAACAGGTGGCGAGCCACTTCGCCGCGCGCCGCGGCTTGCGGCGCAGCCATGACGCGGGTGGCGGCCTGTACGCGCGTGGTGGCCACCACGCGCGCCGTGGTGCGCGAACGTGACTGCACCGAGACAATCGCGCGGCTGGCGGCAGGCTTGACGGCCGGCGCGGGCTTGGCGGCAATGGTCACCTGCCCGGCCTCGTCGAACATCTCCGCCTGCCGGCCCAGCGTCATGGGCGTATCGGTGGGTTCGCGCTCCCACCAATTCTCGGTGGAACGCGTCGGCGCGGCAGCCGGCCCGATGCCGAGGAAGAAGGCGCCGAGGAAGTTTAGAAGCCGATGTATTGGGCTGCTTCGGCGAACTTCGATTGATCCAGTTGCGAACTCTGCTCCTGCCATGATTCCGGACTCCATAATTCGAACCGGATACCGGTTCCGATCAGCACCATCTGGTTGACGATTCCAGCGTATTCCAACAATTCATCTTTGACGCGGATGCGGCCCTGGGCGTCCAGCGTCACGCGGTCCGCGCGCGCGAAAAAGTCGCGCATGAACTTTTGCGCCTGCACATTGGCCACGGAGGATGCACGCGCTTTTTCCATGCGCTGGGCCATCTCGCGCGCGGTCACCACGTAGAGGCACTTGAAGCCCACCCCCGGCAGAACGAACAGCACGGGATTGCCTGCGGCGTCACGCCAATCGGCGGGGATGGTCACGCGCTTTTTGCCATCGAGCGAGTGGGTATAGCTGCCCACGAACGCCCCGGCGTTCAGCAGCTCGTCAAATTCGGTTGTGACACGACGCTCCATTTGGCTGTTCTTTCGATGCACTTTATCCCACTTTGACCCACCAACCGTCAACAGAAAAATGTGATATTTTTTATCTTTATTTATCTTGCTCTCCTGCAAGCAGTAAGAACTACGATTGCCGCCGGGTTTTCGTGGAATATCCACATGTTATCCACAGCCGATTTTTTCGCTGCTCATAATCTCCAGATTTTTCGCGGAGAATCGCACGATTTTGGGCTGTGAATGGCGCGCGCAGGCGGGCTCAAAATTGGGATTTTTCGCAGGTTTTTCGAGCGCCGGTTGACGCGGTGTGGTAGAGTGCCCGGCCATGCATGAATTGAGTCTCATGTCCCAACTGCTGGCCGATGCCACGGCGGCGGCCGAAGGCGCGCCGATCCATGCGCTGAAGGTGCGCGTGGGGCCGCTCTCCGGCGTGGTGCCGGAAGCGTTGCGCTTTGCGTTTGAATCGCTGATCCCCGGCACCCCGGCCGCCAACGCGCGGCTGGATTTGGAAGAAACGCCCCTCCGCTTCCATTGCTTGCGTTGCCACGCGGATTACGCTACACCCCTTGGCCTGTATAATTGCCCCCAGTGCGGCGCGACCGATAGCGAGCTGCGTGGCGGCAACGAACTGGAACTCATCTCCATCGAGGTACCTGACCATGTGTGACACTTGCGGCTGCGGCGACCCCCATCTTCATCCCCACGACCACGCGCACGACCATGCGCATGACCACACCCACCACCATGAGCATGGGCACGGCCATTCCCATGACCACGTCCATGATCATGCCCATGGCCACGCACACCCCCCGGCCCGCACCATCGAAGTGCAAAAACCCGCGCTGGCCCTGAATCAGCGCTATGCCGACCAAAACCGTGGCTGGTTCCGCGCCAAGGGGCTCACCGTGTTCAACCTGCTCTCCTCCCCCGGCTCTGGCAAAACCACGCTCTTGGAGCACACGCTGCGCGCCGTGCCCGGCTGCGCGGCCGTGGTGGGCGACTTGCAAACGGAGAATGACGCCAACCGCCTGCGCGCCACCGGCGCGCCCGCCGTGCAGATCACCACCGGCGCCACCTGCCATCTCGATGCCCACATGGTGGCCCACGCCCTGCCCAAGTTGAACCTCGACGGCGTGACCCGGCTATTCATCGAAAACGTTGGCAACTTGGTTTGCCCGGCATCCTATGACTTGGGCGAAAACCGCCGCGTGGTCCTGCTCTCCGTGACCGAGGGCGAGGACAAGCCGCAAAAATATCCGGTCATTTTCCACAACGCCGATCTCGTGCTGATCACCAAGTGCGACTTGGCCGAGGCCGTGGGCTTTGATCGCGACAAAGCGCTAACCATCATCCGACAGGTGGCGCCACGGGCGCAGATTCTGGAAGTGTCTGCCCGTACCGGCCAAGGCATGGCCGAGTGGCAGGCGTGGTTATCTTCCTAACGGTTTAGTCGCGCGGCGAAAAACGCGCAATCACCGGCGAGCCCCACAGCCGCGTCAGCCCCAACGCACGGCAAACCGCTTCCGCCCCGCGCGACAGCGCGCGGCTTTTCAGCATCCGGTGCAGCACCATCGGCAGGAAGAACTGCTTGGTTTGCGCGGTGAGGGCATAACCGTGCCGGGCGAATTCATCCCGAATCTGGCGGTGGCGGAACAGCATCCAATGGCGCGTGTTGCGTTCATATTTTTGCTTGGCGCCAAAGAGCGCCGGCGCGATGGCGTTCAAGCTCTGGCCCGTGGGGTAATCCACAATCACCGCGCGGCGTGCCACGCGGCATAGCTCGCGCACCAGCTCGGGCCACCGTTCGCAATGCGTCAACAGCCGGAAGCACAGCACCACATCGAATGACTTATCTGGAAATGGCAACGCCAGCACATTGCCCACCACAAACTCGCAGGCGCCGGAATCCACCACCTCCCGCACGCGGTGCCGACACGATTCCGCGCTCCCCAGCACCGTCACGCGCCAGCCATCACGACACAGCGGCACCGCCAACTGCCCATGCCCGCCGCCGACATCCAACACCGTGCCGCCTGCCGCCACCTGCAATTGCCGCCGGGTAATGCGCTCCTGCACCGCAAGCATCCACTCCCCCACCGGCCCGGCAAAACGCGCCGCGTATTCATCCGCCGAGGTATGAATGTCCGCCGTCTCGGGAAACGGGCAATCTGGATCCGTCACGCTCATGGGGCCTTTGTAGCGGTTTCGTCGCGCCGGCGCAATCCCACCGCGAACAGCAGCGCGAGGACCAGAAACCCCAGTGCCGAAAAACCAAACACGCCGCGCAGGCTCACCAGCGCCACGCTGCCCGCCACCAGCGGGCCGATGGTCCACCCAATCGAGCGCGTGGTGCTGGCCAAACCGAAGATCACGCCCTGCCGCGATTCCGGCACGTGCTTGGCCAGCCACGCGTTTAGCGCCGGCTCCAACGCGCCCGCAAAAAAGACGTTGCCGAAGCGGATCGGAAACAACACCACGAATGAATGCACCACCATTTGCCAGCCGCTAAACACCGCCGCCACCATGGCGGCCACGATGACCACCCGCAGCGGGTTTACCCGGTCGGCCAGCCAGCCGGTGGCGAGGCCGGCCAGCAGCCCGGCCACACTGCCGCAGGCATTCAATGCCCCGCTCCACAGGGACACCCCCTCCAGCGAGCCGTGGATGTCCTGCACGAGGAGTGGCACAAAGGCCAAATCGAACTGCCGCACAAACGCGATTGCGCCAATCATGCCCAAGACACCGTAGAGCATGGCCGGCAGCGGCGCGCGGCGCGGCGCAGCGGGTTGTTGCCCTGCCAGTCTGCCGGCGCGCGCCGCAGGCACCACGGTTTCACGCGTGCAGCACAGCACCAGCAAACCCGCCAGCAACAGCAAGATTCCCGATAACCCAAACGCGGCCCGGTAACCGGCCCAATGCGCCACAAAACCGCCGCAAAAGGCCCCCGCCATGCTCCCCGAAAACACCGCCGCGCTCAGTCCGCCTACCGCCAGGCCGCGCCGCTCGCGCGGCATTTCGCCGGCCAGGAACGCCTGCGCCGCCGTCATGGTGCCGGTCAGCGCGCCCTGCATCAGCCGCAGTACAATCAGCATCAATGGCGTGTGCACCGTGCCCATTAGCGACATTACCACCGCCCCCGCCAGATTGGCGCGAATCAGCATGATGCGCTTGCCGTAGCGATCCGCCAGCACCCCCCACAACGGCGCGGCAATCGCCATTGTCACCGCCGCAGACGACGAAAACAACGCCACCCACATCTGCAAGGCCGCGTGGGTAATCACCCCCAGTTCCTGCTGCAAAAAGTACGGCGCAAACGGCAGCGCAAACGAAAATCCCATGATGGACAAGAATTGCGATGCCCACACCAAGGCCATTTGCTTTTTCCACGAATCCGTCATGAGGCCCACGACTATGCCCCACCCCCACCCCGCTTTCCAGCCAGCATTTTTGGACGGCACGACAACGCCGCAAGCCCACAATCGCGGTGGCCGGTGCGTCGCTTTCACGCGACCGGCGGCGGTCACAAAAGGCTTTCTTTTCGAGGGTGAAAGAAACAGAATGCCAGCTTGCACGAAGAAAAAGCGAAAGCAGAACCTCCACCAAGCGAAAGGGACAAAATGAAAAAAGCGATTCTGATGATTGCACTGGTGTTGTTGGCCACAACCAGCATGGCGCAAGTGATCGGCCTGCCGATTGCGACCACGGCCAGTTCCCAGCCGCTGGGCACGGTGGCGGCTTCCGGCGGTATTGTGCTGGGCGATGATCTCAACTTATATGGCGGACGCATTTCGTTTTCGCCGGTGGACATTCTGGCGATTTTTGGCGACCTCGGCCTGATTGATCCCGACGAGGGCAAAACCGGATTTGCCGCGCAAGGCGGCGGCCTGCTGACCTTGCCGATCCGCGACCTCCCCGTGGATGTCGGGCTGCGCGCAACGGCGGCCTACGCGGCGTTTGATATCCCCGGTGGCGATCTCACGATGAACACTCTCAATGCGGGTGTTCTGGTCAGCCGCGATTTGAACCACATCAGCCCCTATGTTTTCCTGGGCCTCAATTTTGCGGATGTGACTGCGAAATCCCACGGCTACAAGGCCACGGAAGATGAGACGGACTTGGCCCTGGCGGCTGGTCTCATTGTGAAGCTCACCACGGACTTTGCCCTCTACGGCGAAATGGCCCACGTGGATAACCTCTTTGTGGCGGTGGGCGCCCGCTGGATCCACTGACCTGCGGCCACGCCGCGTCAACACCCCACCGGCCCCGTGCGCAATCCGCCGCGGCCGGCTTGGTTTCCCCGAAAAATGGCTTGCGCCGGAAATGGTTGCTGGCCATGCTGCGGCCAAATCAAGTCATAAGGAGTTGCCATGGTTCCCCAATGGATTATTGAAAAGAAGCGCGACGGACACATTTTGAGCGCCGAAGAAATCCGGTTTTTCATCAATGGATTCACCCAAGGCTCCATTCCCGATTACCAGATGGCAGCCATGGCCATGGCGATTTATCTCAAGGGAATGACTCCCGAAGAGACGGCGATCCTGACCGACTCCATGATGCGCTCGGGCGCGATGGTAGACACTTCTTCCATCAAGCTGCCGCTGGTGGACAAGCATTCCACCGGGGGCATCGGCGACAAAGTCTCACTGATTCTGGCGCCGCTGGCCGCGTGCGCGGGGTTGGCCGTGCCGATGATTTCCGGCCGCGGGCTGGGCATCACCGGCGGCACGCTCGACAAGTTGGAATCCATCCCGGGGTTCAACGTTAATCTGACGGAAAAGCAATTCATTGAAACCATCCACAAGTGTGGATTCTCCATGATCGGCCAAACGGGTGAGATTGCGCCCGCCGACAAAAAGTTGTACGCGCTGCGGGACGTCACCGGCACGGTGGCTTCCATTCCGCTGATCACCGCTTCGATCATGTGCAAAAAGATGGCCGAAGGGATTGACTCGCTGGTGTTGGACGTCAAGTGGGGCACGGGCGCGTTCATGAAGACCATCGAGGACGCCACCACCCTGGCCAAGTCCATGGTGCGCGTGGGCAAGGCCATGAACAAGGGGATGGTGGCTTTGCTGACGGATATGAACCAGCCGCTGGGCCGTACGGCCGGCAACGCGCTGGAGATCATTGAATCCATGGAATGCCTGCAAGGCCAGCACGCCGGCGAAGACCTGATGAATATTACGCTGGCGCTCACCGCGGAAATGCTGGTGCTGGGCAAGAAAGCGGAAAATACCGTGGCCGCGCTGGAGATTCTGCGCGGGCACATTGTGTCCGGGGCGGCATTCGCCAAGTTCAAGGAAATGGCCGTGCTGCATGGCGCGGATGTCAGTACGCTCGACGATTTGAGCAAGCTGCCCAAGGCCCGCATCATCAAGCCGTATCTCGCGCCGTCGGCCGGTTATCTGGCCAAGGTGGATGCGGAGTCCATCGGCCGCGCGGTATTGGTGCTGGGCGGCGGTCGCCAAAAGACTGACGACCGCATTGATTACGGCGTGGGCACTTCCGGCCTCGCCAAGATCGGCGACAAGGTGGAGAAGGGCCAGCCGCTGGTCACGGTGCACGCCAATTCGGAAG
>MWEZ01000062.1 GCA_002071335.1 Verrucomicrobia bacterium ADurb.Bin018 | reverse complement strand
CGTTTGAGATAGGTGTTTAAATCAACGCCCAAAGGAAACCGATCCTCTTTTGCCTTCTCATCCTATCTGTGGAAAAATCCAAGGCTGGAGGTCCGATTTTTTCCACGCTGTGGAAAAATCCCGCGCACGCGGGATAAATATTTTCCACGCTGTGGAAAAATGGGGCTGATTTTTCCACGCAATGGAACAACTTTGCCCCCACTTTTCCACACAATGGACGAACTTTGAGGTGATTTTTCCACAGTGTGGAAAAAGCAGGGCAAGGCCATGAAAAAGCCGGCCCCGCGGGGCGGGGCCGGCGTGGCAACGTCATGTTGCGTTGATTATGGCCCGATCACCTGCAGGGCAAGGCGGATACGAATCATCTTGCGCGCGGCGGCATCGGTCAGGATGGTCACTTCGGGGTAGACGTAGGTGAAGTCCTCGTCCTCCTCCAGCGGCTCCCAGACGAGGCCACCATTGACCACCACGCAGTCCGCGCCTTCCACAGCGATCAACGAGTAGCCGGTGGGAACCTGGAACTTCATTTGACCGCTGCCGGCCACAAAGGTGATGGTGTCAATCGAGGGCAGCAGCCCGCCCTGCCAAGGCTTCACGGTATATTCCGCCCACACGCCGCTGAGCGTATTGCTGGCGATGATTTTGGCATCACCCTCGGTCAGGCTTACGACGGTCGCGTTGAAGGACGTAGTGGCATCGTCGTCATCGAACCAAACGAACGCCGGCACGGTGACAGAGTTGGTGTTGTCGCTTTCCAGGACAATCATTTCGTTGCCCGTGGAGCCGGTGCGGCGGAGGGTGAACTGGTAGTCGCCCAGCGCGGAGGGGTTCCACGTGCCGGCGATGAATGCGAGCGAGGGCGCGGCCTCGCCGATGATGCCCATGCGGTTGAAGAAGAAATCCTGCTCGCTGCCGCTGCCGCCGTTCCAGTTGTAGAACTCGACGGTGTCAATGCCGCCCGGCAGGGTGACATTGGTCACGACGAAGGCCACCTCCCGAGCGCGCTGGAAGGAGAGGTCATAGGTGTTTTCCGCGGTGCAGGTGACCTGAACCGTGCCGACAAAGCCGCCATTGACATACCCATCCCAGACAACCGTGATGGTTTGATCGTCGCCGTCGAGCTTGTAGGACCAGGTGTCGTTGCCAGAGTTGAACAGCTCGATGCGATCGAAGGTGTTGCCTTCGTAGGTGCCCTTGAGCTTCAGCCCCTTGGCGCCGCCGCTCCAGTTGTAGCCCACATCCACCGAGAAGGTCTGGCCGACCGCCAAGGCGGGGAAGGTGCGCGATACTTTGATTTCCGGCAGCGGATCGGGTTCGACCACGCTGTCCCAATTGGCGTAGAGGCCGAACGAGACGCCGTCTTCATCCATGCCCTCGATGGGCGAGGAACCGATGAAGACGCCGCGGTGGGAGCCTTCCATTTCTGGCGAGGTCGTGACGGTCCAGTCGGAGAAGCCCGTCTGGTGGGCCGGGGTGGCGGTCCATGCGCCGCCGGCATAGAGCGAGGCGTCGTCATACATCACGTAGTCCGGGCGCTCGGCAACCAGCACGTTCAGCGGGGCGCTGGTGGCATCGTCGTTCTCGGCCGTCAGCGCCGTCGCGCCGACCGCCACGACTGCGCCGGTAAAGGTCACGGTGTTCTCTTCGCTGGCGAAGGTGACCGTGGCCGGAACCGTCATGACACCGGTATCGGAGCTGGTCAGGTTCACCAAGTCCGCCACCTCGCCCGAACGGGTCAGGGTATAGAGCGGCAGGAGTTCCTCGCCCAGCCAGATCTTGGTGGGGCCGGAAAGCACCAATTTGGCCACTGGGCCGGACTGGCTGACAATCCGCAGGTCGTTCATGTAAATCGCATATTTGGCTTCGTCATCCACGCTATAGTCATACCCGCCGCAGTACATGGAGAAACCCGTCGCGGGGAGGGCATTGGCAATGTTGGTGGTGTAGGTCAGGTTGGGTGTGCCGCCAACGGAGCGGGTCAGCGTCATGGCGATGCCGTCCGCCTCCTGCGTGATTTCTACTTCGACCACCGCGCCCGGTGAATAGTTAGTCGAAATAGTCTGCCCATTCACTTGGAACGTATCGGGATGTACCACATTGATCAGGTTGGCGAATTGCCCAGTTGAGCAAAAGATATCCACGCCTCGGTTCCCACCATCCCAGTTATAGGTGAAGGTGAAGCTCAGCACGCTGCCGACGCCCAATGCGCCATCAAAGTTGCGGCGGGCGTTGCACCAGCCATTGTTGTTATCGCCGGCGAACTTGAAGGAGAGGCCGTTCGAAGAGTTCAGGTCGCCGCCGCCACCTTCGGTCGAATCGCCCAGCGTTGCGGGAACGTTCCAGAAGTCCCACGGGCCAAAACCAAAGCCTTGGTTGGCGCCGTTGGTGAAGGTGGCAATGGTGTAATTGCCCGCGTGGTCGTTGGCGATGACGTTGCCGCCGGCATTGACGGTGACGTTCAGTGGCGTGGCGGTGGCATCATCATTCCCCGCGCGCAGCACGGTGGTGCCGGGGGCCACGGCGGTGGCTTGGAAGGTGACGCTGTCCTGTTCATAGCCGAAGGTGACGGAGGCGGGAACGGTCATGACATCCGTGTCATCGCTGGCGAGGTTGACCTCATCGCCGACGGGGCCGTAGCGAGTCAGCGTGTAGGTCTTGGAATCGCCGGCGGTGACCGACACCGGCCCATTCAGTTCAAGGCGCGGGGCGCCGAAGGTCACATTGAATTCAGCCTTGATGCCATTGGCCGCGGTGGCGGTGATGGTGGCTTGGCCGACGGCAATTGCGGTGGCGGCGAACGCCACTTCGTTGCTATCGCCGCCAAACGTCACGCTGGCAGGCACGGTGAGGACGTCCGTATCGGAGCTTTCGAGGGCGATGTTGTCGCCGATGCCCGCGAAGCGGGTCAACACGTAGCTGACGGGGCCGGCGGCATAAATTTCCCACGGGCCATTGATGGCGAGGGTCGGCGCGCGCACGGTGTAGGTGTCCCACGCGCCGGAGGTCGTGTTGCTGGCCGTGATCGTCGCATCGCCATTCGTCAGGCTGACCACGTTGGCGAGGAAGGTGACCGTGTTGCTGCCCGTGTCAAACGTGACACTCAAGGGGACAGTAACCGCATCTTCGTTGTCGCTGCTCAAGGCAATTTGGCCCGGGTCCATCGGGTCGTCCACGCGGGTCAGTTCGAACTCATAATTGCCCGTCGCGGCAGGGTTCCATGTGCCGGCAGTGAATTGCAAATCCTTGGGTTGAACCGGGGTTTCGTTGTTGAACACCACGGTGGGGAGGGTTTGCGGCGAGCCGTCGCCCATCCGGAAAGAGCGGTTGTCGATCTTGCCTTCCCATGCATCATCGCCGCTGGTCGTGTACACAAATTTGTATAGAACGAGGGCGTTCTCTTGGGTCGTGATGTTGAATGTGCCGGAGTAAACACTGGTGTTGTCTTCACGATCCAGCTCGGCCGCGTTGCCTGCCCATCCGTTGAAGCTGCCGCGAACCAAGACGTCCTGACCGCCTTCCGGATCAAAGCGATTTTCAGCAATTTCCACGCTCATATCCACGGAGAAGGTGACCGCCGCTTGCACTTCATCGCCCACCGGCTCTTCATCGTTGAAGAACACAATATCAAGTGTTTGAGGGGTGTTCGCCGGGCCCAGTTGGAAGGTGCGGTTGCCGCGGCTTTCCCATCCCTCATCACCGATGCAGAACTTGTATTGTGACGTTGTATTGGCGGCACCCACTACCGGGGCCGTAACGCTCCAGATGTCGGTGATCCCTTCGCGGGACATGGCAGTCTGCCCCCACTCATTCAGTTCTCCGCGCACGTACACGGTATCTGTAGCAGGATTGAAATTATTCTTCTCAATCTGCACCGTCATGTTCACCGAGAAGGTGACATCGCGCGAATCCTGCGCGAACGCGCTTACGCTGCACGCAAGAAGACCGATCAACAGACTCAGAAACCATTTTTGTTTCATCTTACCCTCCGGATGGTTTGGTACCCAAAACGACTATCAACCACTTCATTCTGCCACAGCGGGCCTGTGGCGAGCAAGCAAAAAACGGCAAGAAAAAACGCTTTATTTGCCCCCCCCCCCGCGGGGCGAGCGCGGGTCAATCCATCGTGAACGTGCCGGAGATGTTGTAGCGCACGGGGCTAATGAACAGGCCGTAGGTTCCCGTGAAGCGGTTGGTGACGGCGCCGGGGGTAAAGCCGAGGGTGTAGTTGTATTCCTGCCCGGAGTTGTCAATGAAGTTGAGCCGGGCCATGTAGGCATCGCGGGTCCAGAAACTGCCGGCAAAGATGGTGCGGGCGACGGGATCGTTGGTGCTCTGCTTGGACCAGCCGGTGCCCTGCTGCATGACGTTGGTGGGGAATGTGGCGGAGTAGGTCAAATCCAATTGTTCGGAGCGGAAGGTGAAGGTGCGCCGCCAGTGGGTTTCGGGCGTGGAGAGCGGGATCGGGTAGCGGATGCGCGCCGCATGGAAAAAATGGCGCGGGCCCAGCTCGGCGACGGGCAATAGCATGGTGAGGGTTTGGGTGGCATTGGTATAAAACACCAGGTTCGTGAACGTCTCCTGGTGATCCCACGCGGCGAAGGGGGCCATGCTGGTGGAGTCGCTGAACAGCAGCGGCTTGGTCTGGCTGGCCAGTTCCATGCGGAGTTGCACGTTCACACCTTGCATGGCGATGTCCATGGGCACCGATTCGGGACTGGGAACGCCGTGTGCGGTGATGTCGAAGGCTTCCGCGGCGACGCCGACGCGGCGGATGGTGACGTTGCTGACGACAATATCGGCGATGGGCCGGCTGCCGCCGGCTTGCACCGGTTCGGCGGCGATGGCCCGCACGGTGGCCATGCCGTCGGTCACGTGGCCAAAGACGGAGTAGCCGCCATCCCAGTATGGGGCGTTGGTGACGGTGATGAAAAACTGCGAGCAGTCGGTGTTGGGGCCAGAGTTGGCCATGGCAATCACGCCGTTGGAATGCAGCAGGCCGTTGGTGACGTTGTCGAGCATGGTGTAGCCGGCGTTGACGAAGTTGGTGAGCACAATGGGCACTTGCAGCCGTTCGGCGGCCTGATTGGTCACGTGGGCCGTGTGGGTGGTGGCCAGCGCGTTGCTGCCGCCATTGGTGACCAGCACCGCCACTTGCACAATGCCGGTGGTGACGATGGTGGCGGCGGTGGCGTTGGTATAGCCGAAATCCACGGGGGTGCGGCTGGTGACCCAATCGCCAGAGCTCTCGTTGCTGGAGACCACCGAGGCCGTGATTTGTCCGCGGACCACCCGCGGCGCAACAGTGGTGACGGTTTCGCCTTTCCACACATAGTTGGTGGCGATGGCCGGCGGATTGGTGATCACCACCGGCAAATTCAGCAGGTTGGTCGTGATCCCCGGCGCATTGGAGGATACCACGCTGCCGGAATAGGTGTTGGTGTAAACGGAGTGGATCTGCTCGCGCAGTGAGGGCTCTTCCAACGGCAACCCACCGCCTTGGATAGCGATGTCGTTGGTGACCGTTGGCGGCGGGTTGGTCACCACATCTTTGACGATGCGGTGAATGAGCGAGCCATCGTAGAAGGGGCGGTGCCAGACGTTGGTTTGCAGGTCCACCCAGCCGCCTTCGCCCGTGGCCAGGCCAACGAAGCTGGCGACGGCGCGCGGGGCGCGGTCCATATCCAGCCAGACCGTGAAGTTGCCGTGCGAGGTGACGAAATCCGCGAAGATTCCTTCGGACTGGGCGCGGGCCCCGGAGGCCAGCGCCAGTCCCAAAAGCAACATGGTCAACGAATGTTTCATGGCCGAGTCGCAATTCCGCGCCCACTGCCGGCGGGCAGTGTGGGCGGTTCACTCCGGATGATAGCACCTCCCGCCCCGCGCGGCTACTCCATCGCGCGGAATCAGGCTGTTTTGTCTACTGCAAACGCCCTAAAAGTGCCACGCAATGCCGAGGGTCACCACCGGGAAAATACCCAGCTTGTTCAGGTCGTGCTGGATATTACTTTCCTCTTTCTTCAAGTCTTCGCGGAAGGTGTCGAGCTTGGCAGTCATGCCCTCGCCGTCGGCAGTGAGCGACGCGTCATAGGATTGGAAAATCACGCCAATGTCGAGGTGCAGGGTGAGGAGTTGATCCTCGCCGACGGTATTGCCGAAACCGATGCCCAGATACGGGGCCACTGCGTTCTTGGCTTCCACCTCGCCGCGCAGGGTGCCGATGACTTCCGGCGGATAGGTGTGTTCGCCGATTTGCTTGTTGCTGGTGGGCGTGGCTTTGATATCCGCGGCGACATCAGGCTGGATGTAGAGCCCCGCCGTCAGGTGGAAGTGGCCGCCCAGCGGATGGATGTCCAGCAGGATCGGCGCAGTCACCATGTCCACATCCATGTCATATTTGGTGGAACCGAGCTTGGTTTTCCACGTGAAGGCGCCGTAGTTGAAGCCGCCGCGCAGGTTCAGATATTGGTTGATGCCGAAGGTCAGGTCCGCGCCGATGCCGGTGGTGCCGAACTTGGGCCCCAACGACAGGCCGGGCCACTTCTGGCCCCAGAACCAATAGATACCCTCTTCGTCGGCGTAGTCGTCATCGGTTTCCACGGCGGGGCGCGCCGAGGGGGCCGGCATGAAATACGTGGGCTGTGCCTGGTGATATGCCGGCGAGGGTTGCACGCCGTAGGTTTGGGCTTGCGCCGCGTTGCAAATCAGTCCTGTCGCGATGATGGCCAGCCAGATTTGGGTGGTCGTCTTCCTCATGTAGTTGCTCCTTGGGTTGCTTTTAAAAGTTTGGTGGGACTCAATCCTGGACGTAGCCAACGCCCAGGAGGCACACATCGTCTTCGAAGACGGTTTCGCCGGTGAAGGCCACGACGTCGCGCACCAGCGCGGCCAGCAGTTCCGGCAGCGGCGCGCCGGCTTGCTGCTGGAGGGTGCGGGTCATGCCAGTGGTTTCAAATTCTTCCTGGGCGGCGTTGCGGGCTTCCGAGAGGCCGTCCGTATAAAAGATGACGCGCTTGCCGGGCAGCAGGTCCGCGCGCGAGTGGCCGTATTGCGCATCGGGAAAGAGACCGAGGGCGGGGCCGAGGGCTTCCTCTGCCACGCGCGCGCCGCGCACGGTGCCGTCAGGCTCAATTACCAGCGGCAGGGGGTGGCCGGCATTGGCGTGGAGGATTCGGCCGCTGTCGAGATCGAAGCACACACAGCAGGCAGTGGCGAACATCAGGTCGCCCGAGCTGCTGAAAATCCGGCAATAGGCGGCGTTAAGGCGCGTCATGAATTCGCCGGGATCGTGGGTTTCCTTGGAAAGCTGTTCGAGCAGGCCGCGCAGGGTGGCCACCACGAGGGCGGCGCGCGCGCCGTGGCCCATGACGTCGGCCATGAACACCAGCACGCGACTGGCGGATACTGGCAGGATATCGAAGAAATCGCCGCCGACCAAGCCGCTGGGGTGATACACATGCGCAAAATCCAGACGCCCGGCGCGGCCGGTGGCCTGCGTGGTCACCTGGGGATATTCCGCCGGCAGGAACGCATATTGCAGTTCGCGGGCGAGGCGCAGGTCGGCTTCCATCTCCTGGTTTTTCTGGCGCAACTGGGCGGCATAGGATTCCAGTTGCTGCTGGGCGAGGCGCTGCGGGGTCACGTCCAGCAGCGAGATCACAATGCCGGTCATGGCGCCATCGGGATTCAAGTTGGGCTCCAGCGAGGCCTGCGCATAGAAGGGGGCGCCATCCTTGCGCTGCATTTCCAGTTCGCCGGTCCAGGTTTCGCCAGCGGTCACGGCGGCGAGCATGTCGCCGGCCAACGCGGGGTCCTTCAGAAACTGGCGAAAATTGCTGGCGTAGGCTTCCTCCACCGAGCCAAGGCCCAGCAGCGTCAACATGGAGGGGTTCGCGTAGCCGGCCAGCGCCAGCTCCACATCGGCCACAGCGATACCGCTGCCGGAGTTTTGCAGCGCGTTATAGCCGGTTTTCAGGCGCTCTTCGGTTTCCTTGCGCAGCGTGATGTCGCGGATGAAAAAGCTCAAGTGCATCTTGCCGCCCAACGGCAGGCGGTTCACCGAAATCTCGGCGGGGAACATGGTGCCATCCAGCCGCTGGCACAGTGCCTGGATCAGCACAAAACGGTTGTTCTGCAGCGAGCCCAAAATGGTGTCCAGCAGCGTGCGTTCCGCGCCACAAAGCACATCCAGCACGTTTTGTCGGCAGAGATCCGCGCGCGTCCCCGCGAAGAATTGCTCGGCGCGCACATTGACGCTGACAATGCCCCCGTGCGGATCCGTGATGAGCACCGCGTCATAGATGCTTTGCAGCAGCGTTTGGAAGTCCTCGCCGCCCTGCGGGCGCGCGGCAGGGCCGGCCGGAATGCGGATGACCCCGGTCCCGCCGGAATGCGTCGGCGCATGCCGGCCCAAACGCACCCCGCCCGGCGCAGGAGCCTGCTGGAGCTGCTCCAACATCGCCGGCGTGATGTCAATGCGCATCGTCGCCTGGGATTGTTCCTTGGACATATTTAAGTGAACATAGCCAACCCCACCGCCCTCGGCAATTGTTTTCCTGCCCTAATCCGCGGCGGGTTGACGAGCCGCGCGGCATGGGGCAGAATCCCCCGCACTATGACTACAGCCTATTCTCCTGATGCCCTCCAACAAACCCGCAACCAAGCCCTGCTGGCCGATGCCCGCTACCTGCGCCGCGAAGTCGTCTCCTCCGTGCCGCCGCTGCAAGTGGATATTGACCAAGTCGCGCGCCTGTCCGCGGAAGACGTCCACCTGTTTGAAGCCCTCCAGATTGATGCCGCGCGGCTGGCCATCGAAGCGGTGGCCTCGCTCTCCAAGATCAACGAGGTGGACCACATGGGCGGCGGGCTGGACATGATTCCGCCCCTGTTGCTGACGCTGGCGCTGGTGAACCAGGCCGAGCGCGAGTTCACCATCGAAAACGCGCATACCTCGGTGGGCTATTTCGCGGCGCTGGCCACGCTGGGCTATCTGGACCGGCAACGCGTATGCGACACATTCCGCCGCGGGCTGGACATTCCCGGCCACGTGGCGTGGGTGCCCGGCGGCACGCAGCTCAACGGCGGGCGCCTCGGCGTCATGATCCCCACCGCCGTGGGCCAGGCCCTCGGCAAGCGCGCGGCCTACGGCGCCGATGCGTGGGTGCTCTGCCACACTGGCGATGCCGGCTGGATCGCCGGCCACGCGCTCAACGGTTTCCACGCGGCGCACATCCACAAGGCGCCCGTCACGTTCATCATGCACCGCAACGGCATTCAGTTGTCCGGCACCACGGACACGCTGACCGGCCGCGACCCGCGCCCCATCATCGAGGCGCTCGGCGTGCAAGTGCTGGAAACGCCCTCGCTCTATGACGTGGCCACGCTCTGGAAAACCCTGCGCGAAGCGCGCAGCCTCGCCCGCGAAGGCGTGCCCACCATGATCATCCCCACCGGCAAGAAAAACGTCACGCTGACCCAGGTGGGCGAACGCTTCGGCATCACCACCGAACTGTCGGCTTTTGCCGCCAAAAACGGCGTGGAAATGGACCGCGCCATCTGGCTGCCCGGTTGCCTGATGAGCTACCGCGATTTGCCGTCCATGATGGAGTGCCTGTTCCTCGTCAATGGCCTGCCCGGCGGCAAGGCGCATCACGACGGCCACATGAAGGGCCGCGATCTGGATGCGCTGCTGGCCAATCCCATGCTGCAGTTCAGCAAGAAACAGCAAGCCGCGCTGGAACGCTGGCGTGCGCTGGCGCCCATCTCGGTGACCACCACCGCCCGCCCCGCCCCCGGCAGCGAGAACCTCGTGATTCCTGCCGAAGCCCTCGCCAAGGCGGAAGCCACCCTGCCCGCGGCTGGCGGCAAGTGGACCTCGCCGCGCGCCGGCGTGGCCACGGCTTATGAGCTGGTGGCCAAGACCCACCCCGACGCCATGTTTGTGATTGATTGCGACCTTGCGCCCTCCACCAAGGTGGACCTCGCACTCAAGGTGCTCGATGCCAATCACCAGTTCCAGCTCTCCATCGAAGAACAAATCGCCACCATGATGGCCAACGGCCTCGCGATGTCCTCGCCGGACCCCAAGCTGGTGGTGTTTGCCACCTTTGCGGCCTTCTTTGAAGGCATCGCGCGCGAGGGCTTCGAGATGTGGCGCTATCAGCGCAACCTCACCGGCGCGAACGAAGGTTTGAACGTCACCTTCCACCTCTCGCACGTGGGTTCCTGCACTGGGCGCGACCACTTCTCCGGCTGGTCGTTGGACTGGATCAACCTCGCCATCGGCTACCTGCCCTATCTCGACCGATTCTACGCCCCCGCCGATGCCCGTGCTGCCTTTGTCGCCATTTGTGACCTGGCCTCGCGCAGCGGCGGCCACATTCTGGGCATTCCGCGTGACAACCTGCCCATCCTGACCCAACCGGACTCCGCCGCGCCGCTCTGGACCGTGGACAGCCCGTGGACGGATGTGACCCAACTGCGCGCCGCCCCGAACGCCAAGAAAGCCATTCTGGGCTTTGGCGCCACGGCATTTGTCGCGGCGGAAGCCGCCGCCAAGCTGGCCGCCGAAAACATTGCGGTGGACGCCTGGGTGGTCAACGGCCTGCCGCTGGATGCCGGCCGGTTGGAGCAATTTTTTGCGCAATATCCCGATGGCATTGTCACCATCGAGGACGGCCTGATTGGCACGCCGGAACAGGGCCTGCGCGGCTTTGCGGGTTTGGTCCGCGGCGCCGCCTACGGCCGCACCATCCCGCTGCAGCATTTGGGCATCACCGATCCGCGCGTGGCGCCGTCTGAAGGCCATCTGGAACTGTGGCAATATTTCGGCATTGATGTACCGTCCGCCATCACCGCCGTTAAGGCGTTGTGATGTGCCTTGCTGCCGGCCACACGGCTGCCGCCGCGCGCGCCGGCAATAGAGGTTGACGCCACACGGCACGCGAGCCTATGATGCTCGGCAGATAGTACGGAGGAACTTCCATGCCCGGCGAAAACGAACTGAAGCCCTTGGATATCAGCGCAATCAAATCATCCACATCGCGCATTGATTTGAGCAAAGCCACGATTCCCACATCGCCGGCCACCAGCGGCATCCGCATTGGCGCCAATCCCAAGAAGGCCACCTCCCGCATTGATATCAACGCGATTCCGGGCGCGACCAAAGCGCAAACCTCCCGCGTGGGTCTCGGCGCCATGCCGCCCGCGGATGACGAAGCTTTCAAACGCCGGACCGCGCTGCTGGATACCAGCAACATCCCCTTGGCCACCACGCCCGCTCCGCAGCCGCGGACGATCCGCATCGGCAGCCGCCCGACCGTGCGCGTCGCCAGCACCGCCACGCCCTCAACGTTCTCGCCCGGCCGCAGCGAAGAAGCCGCGCCCGCCGAAAGTTCCGGCGGCCGCCCCACCATCAAACTCAAACGTCCCGGCGGCGCCAGTTCCATCACTATTTCCGGTGGCACCACAGCCCCCTCCGTGCCATCCGAGCCGATGTTCACCATCGAAGCGGATGAAGGCCCCGGCGCGGCGTGGTCGGTGATTTCACTCCTCTCCATGCTGGTGGTCATTGGCCTGATCGTCTATCAGGTGCTGACTCTCAACGGCGCCAAGTACTAAACGCGCGGCTCAGTTTGCCAACGGTCTTTTTGTAGGGCGGGAATGGGTGAGGAACGAAACCTTCCCGCCGGTAAAGGCTGGAAGGTCTGCGACCGTTCCAGCCCTTCTATGGGGGCCGTCAAGTCATGGCGATGGCTTTATTGTCTTACTGTCCTTTATTTTTTATTCCAAGCGGATCGGATCTGGATGCGATTTGAGATAGGTACGTCGGCGGCAGTAACACCGCCCTTGCTTACCACCTTCTATCCGTGCCCACCGAAGTGGAACACCTGTTGCTGCTTGCGCATGTTCATGCTCAGACTCAAATCTATATCGAGAAGAACCCATCTACAAAACGGTCGGCATGTGCGCGACCCAGGGCTGTGCCGGTTTCTCGAACATCCAAAGCTTCTCCGTTGTGTTTCCCTTTTCTTGGCCTCGTTTAGGCGGCTTTGATCAGCACCCCTTGGGGGATCACCCCATGTGCGCCGTAGCGCCACAGGGCCACCAGCAG
>MWEZ01000061.1 GCA_002071335.1 Verrucomicrobia bacterium ADurb.Bin018 | reverse complement strand
CAACTGGTGGTGACCGGCGCCAAGCTGGGCCACTTGCCATTGCCGGGCATTCTCGGCCGCGCCTACGCGAATACGCAGATCAATTTGTTCCGCCAATTCCGCAACGAGGCGCGGATTGTGCGGCACCTGTCGGGCGCGCTGATCCAGTCCGAAACCATTGAGCTGCTGGTCGGCCCGGTGCAATAACCGGCGATGCGGGCGGTGGTGCAACGGGTGGCGCGCGCGGAAGTGCGCAGCGAGGGGCGCGTGACGGGGCGCATCGGCCCCGGCGCGGTGGTGCTGCTGGGCGTGGGCCGCACGGATACCGCCGCGGAAGCCGCCAAGCTGGCCGACAAGGTGGCCAAGCTGCGCATCTTCGACGATGCCGACGGCAAGATGAATCTATCCATCGCGGCGGTGCCGGACGGCAAGTTCATAGTGGTGAGCCAGTTCACCTTGCTGGGGAATACCGAGCGCGGCAATCGGCCCAGCTACATCGAAGCCGCGCCGCCGGAACAAGCCGAGGCGCTCTACGAATTGTTTGTGGCCCACTTGCGCGGGCTGGGGTTCGGCGTGGAGACAGGCGTGTTCCGCACCATGATGCAGGTGGAACTGGTCAACGACGGCCCCGTGACACTGCTGCTGGACACCGCCGACTGGGCGTGAGCCCGCTTACGGTGCGTTGAGCTGCCGCAGCGCTTCATACACCACCACCGCCACCGCGCTGGACAGATTGAGCGAACGGACATGGCGGGTCTGGATGGGGATGCCGCATACTGATTCCGCGTGCGCGGCCAATAGCTCATCCGGCAGGCCCTTGGTTTCGCAGCCGAAGACGAGCGTGTCGCCGGGGCGGTAGGCCACGCGGTCATAGCGACGCGCGCTGCCGGTGCTATACAGAAACAGGCGGTCGGGTTGCGCGGCAGCGAGGAAGGCCGGCCACGAGGCGTGGACTCGCACATTCACGTCATCCCAATAGTCCAGCCCCGCGCGGCGCAGTTGGGCGTTGGTGATCTGGAAACCCAGCGGCTCCACCAGATGCAGCCGCGTGCCAGTGGCCGCGCAGAGCCGCGCGATGTTGCCGGTATTGGGCGGAATTTCCGGGCTGACCAGCACCACATTCAGCGGTGGTTCGGGCCAGCGAAAATCGAAATCGGCGCGGCGCGCGTGGGCGTGCTTCATGGAGCCGGTTCGGAAGGCGGCGCGCCTTTTTTCTTTTTGGCGGGCTGGTGCGCCTTGCGCCAGTCAATCAGCCGGCGTTGGAGATAGTCGTTCTCGAAGCGGGTGATATCCACTTCGTAATCGAATCCGGCAGCCAGTGCGCCCTGGTTGCCCATGATGCACACCTTGGCGTCCACAAATTGCGACGGTTCAAAATGCAGCGAAGAGTCGTAAGGATAGAGCACCTTGGCGACTTTGCCGGCGCGGATGGAATCCGGGAAGCGCTGGAGCTGGTTGCGGCTGGGCACGGCCTTGCGGTGGAGTTGGTCGGACACCGCGGCTTCATACATGACCTCGGCGCGATTTTCCTGCACGTTCCAAATCACCACGTCAATTTCGCCCAGTGTGCGACCGGTTTCGTCGTGATAGGTGAAATTGCACAGCGCCTTGGTTTTCTTGGGATCGTGCCGTGAGTTGTACTGGATGGCCGCAAGGCATTCGAGCACGGTGCCGATGCTGCCCCACTTGGGGTCTTGCAAATCGCGCAACTGCTCAAAGTATTTCTGGATCAGCGGGCGGCGCGCTTCGGCGATGGAGGCCGGCCATGACGAAATTTTGTCTTCGACGGGCATGGATTCGTCACGCCAGGACACGACTACGGGCGCCTGCGGGGCGGTCGTGGCCGCCGCGGTGGGCGGCTCGGGTTCGGCCGCGTGGCGCGCGGGGCGGAAATGTAAGAAGAGGGCAAACGCCACCAGCAACGCCAAACCGCTAACGGCGGCCACGAGGGGCCATTGGCGCGACGCGCGCGGGGCGGGGGGGGCGGCGGGGAGTGGTGCGGTGGCGGCAATTCCGCCGCCAGCAGGCAATGGCGCGGTAGGGATGGCAAATGAGGCCGTTGGCGTAAGCGGTCCGGTTTTGTGCGCCGCAGGCGGCGGCGTCATGATCCGGATGCCGGCCGCGCCGGCGGGCGTGGATGTGACGCGGATGGAGGATGGCCGGCCGGTGTTGGGCAAAATTTTCCGCAGTGCGCCCAGCGCAGCAACAGCGGAAGGGAAGCGGTCATCGGGATCGTAGGCCATGGCCTTCATGACCCAATCGCACAGCGCCTTGGGCAGGTCGGGCCGCCATTCGGCCAGCGATTTGACGCGATTTTCCAGTCGGCTGGTGATCAGCGCGGGGATGGTGTCGCCGATGATGGCATTCTGGCCGGAGAGCAGGTAGTAGAACACGCAGCCGATGGCGTAGATGTCCGTGCGCGCGTCGAGCGGCAGGTGGCGCAACTGCTCAGGCGCGATGTAGAGGATGGAGCCATAGATGGACGTGTTGCCTTCCATGCTCTGCACCGTGGGCTGTTGGACAAACCGCGCGAGGCCAAAATCCAGCACCTTGTATTGCCACGCGCCGCTGGGCAGCCGCATGCGCATGATGTTTTGCGGCTTGAGATCGCGGTGGATCATGCCGGCCTGATGCGCGGCGGCCAGCGCCTCCAACACCTGTTGGGCGGCTTCCGTAAATTCTTCCAAACTGAACGGTGCGCGATGTACGGCTTGGTTGAGCGTCTCGCCGTCAATGAACTCCATGACGACGTAGGGG
Source organism: Verrucomicrobia bacterium ADurb.Bin018 (assembly GCA_002071335.1). Taxonomy (GTDB): domain Bacteria; phylum Verrucomicrobiota; class Kiritimatiellia; order CAIQIC01; family Lenti-01; genus CAZNGD01. The sequence goes on along the minus strand of MWEZ01000061.1, from coordinate 9,536 downwards.
CCCTTCGCGTCCACGCCAAAATCGTGGATGGTGAGGATGTTGGGATGCTGGATGGCGGCCAGCGTCATGGCTTCGCGCCAGAGGCGTTCGGTGCCGGCGGGATCGTCAAGCATGGGCTCCAGCGGATTCCAGCGCTTGATGGCGACCTGCCGCTTTAATTGCACGTCCCACGCCAGGAAGACGGTGCCGGAACCGCCGGAGCCGAGCGAGCGGCGGATTTCATAGCGGGCGGCGACCAAGTCATCCGGTTGCGGGCTGGCGGAATCGAGGGCCGGGCTATTCGTATTCATCACGCCGGGGAGTATAGAGAGCCGCCCGCGTTTTGTCGAGGTGCGAGGCGGCGACACGGACTTTCCGGCTTTCCTGCGGGCGGTATTTGCGGATAATGCCCGCATGAGAAAATTGGCATGGTGGCTGGCGGTTTGGGTGGTGGGCCAGGCGGCACTGGCCGAAGAGATGTTTCCGCGTCCGGGGTGGCACGAGGCGCCGAACCCGTTGGCGGACGAGTGGGCCGTGAAGGGCGGCCAGTTGACGGTGTATGCCGGGCCATACCCCAAGAGTTTCAACTATTACCTCGACCAAAATGTGTTTTCCGCCGAGTTGTTTGGCCAGTTGTACGAGACGCTGCTGACCGAAAATCCGGTGACGCTGGAATTGGAACCGCTGCTGGCCGCCCGGTGCACGCTGGGTGACGACCGCAAGACTTTCACCTTTTATCTGGACCCGCGCGCGCGTTGGAGCGATGGCCAACCCGTCACCGCCGAGGATGTGCGCTGGACGTTCGATGCCGTGATGGACCCGCGCCACCTGACCGGCCCGCATAAAATCGGTCTGGGCCGGTTTGCGCCGCCGGAGGTGCTGGATGAGCGTACCATCCGGTTTGTGGCCAACGAGGTGCACTGGGTGAATCTGCTGGTGCTGGCCGGTTTGCAGGTGCTGCCCAAACACGCGTGGGCGGGGCAGGATTTCAATTTGCAGAACTTTGAGTTTCCCGTGGTATCAGGCCCGTACCGGCTGGGCGTTATCAAGGAGGGCCTCTACGCCAACCTCGAGCGCCGCGCCGATTGGTGGGCGGCGGGGCTGCCGCGCTTCCAACACGTGGCCAACTTCGCGACGCTCCGCTACCGGTTTTTCGAAGAAGCGGAGAACGCGTTTGAGGCGTTCAAAAAGGGCGAGATTGACCTATGCCCCATCTATGCGGCGCACCGCTGGGCCAACCAGACCAGTGGCGAAAAATACGATCGCAACTGGATCGTGAAGCAGGAGGTGGTCAACCTCAATCCGGTGGGTTTCCAGGGCATTGCGCTCAACATGCGCCGCCCGCCGCTGGATGATCCGCGTGTGCGCCGCGCGCTGGCCCACTTGTTTAACCGCGAAAAAATGAACGCCACGCTGATGTTCAACGCCTACTTTTTGCACAAGTCCTACTATGAAACCCTCTACGACGACGCGCACCCGTGCCCCAACGAGGAGTTTCATTTTGACAAGGAACGCGCCCGCGCCTTGCTGGCCGAAGCCGGCTGGCGTGCTGATCCAACCACCGGGTTGCTGATGAAGGATGGCCGGCCGCTGCGCCTGCAATATCTCTCGCGTGGCGGCACCGATGACAAGTTTATCGCCATCTTTCAGGAAGACTTGAAGGATGTCGGCATTTCCTTGAGCGTGGACAAAAAAGATTGGGCGGCGTGGGCCAAGGACATGGATCACTACAACTACGACATGACTTGGGCCGCGTGGAGTGGGGGGCTTTATCCCGATCCGGAAAGCATGTGGCTTTCGAGCGAGGCCGACCGCCCCGCCGGGCAGAACATCACCGGCTACAAGAATCCGGCGGTGGATGAGCTGATCATTGCGCAGCGCGCCGAATTTGACGTGCAAAAGCGCGCCGGGTTAGTGCGGCAGATTGACGGGCTCGTCACGCGCGATGTGCCCTACATTTTGCTGTGGAACCTGAACTACACCCGGCTGCTCTGGTGGAACAAGTTTGGCATGCCCGATGCGCCGCTGGGCAAGTATGGCAGCGAACGCGCCGCCGCGAGTTATTGGTGGTATGACCCCGATGCCGTTGCCGACCTGCAACACGCTCAGGCTCTCGGTCGTGCCCTCCCGCCGCGCCCTGCCCGCAGCACCTATTCCGATCCCGAACCCTGATACCCACACGCCCCACGGGCCAAGGGCGCGGGGGAGGGAGGGGTTATTTGCTGATTTTAGTGGGGTTATTGCGGTCGGCAACTGCCATGCAGGACCGAACCGCGCAGATAAAAACACAAAAATCACGCACCTTAAATATGCCCAGAGTTTATAAAGTGTGGACAATCCCCTGAAAATGGACGATTAAAAAATACCCAAAATATATACATAACAAATTGTATATGATTGGGATATGAATAATATAAAAACTGTCCAGAGTTTATAAACTCTGGACAGCATGGTTCAAATGGGAAAAAGAAGGTGGCTGACAACGGTTGTTTCCGCATGCCAAACCCGACTACAAGCCACTGAAAACAGCGATTGATATGGGTTCTACTCGAAAGCACCCCGATAGAGAGGAAAACCTCATATTCCAGTCATAAACTAGTTAATAGGCCGTTAGGCCCTCAAAAACGGTTTTGAATTGAAACGGTTTACTCGTCGAGAAATCGGCGGGGTTTGGTTAGGTTTTTATTGCGTTTGCGCACTGGTTTGGTAGACTGTTCCTATTATTTGAATAGAGAGAAATTAGATTTATGTCAGAAGAAGAATTGAAGCCGGATACCGGGGCAGCCCCAGTCGCCAAGCCCGAAGCGTATGATGGGTCGAAAATCCAGGTCTTGGAAGGGCTGGAGGCCGTGCGCAAGCGCCCGGCGATGTATATTGGCGATACGTTTCAACGCGGCCTGCACCACTGCGTGTACGAAGTGGTGGACAACTCCATTGATGAAGCGCTGGCCGGCTATTGTACGCGCATTCTGGTTCATCTGGCCGCGGATGGCTCGGTTTCCGTGTCCGACAACGGGCGCGGCATTCCCGTGGACCCGCACCCGAAGCTGAAAAAGCCCGCCGTGGAAGTGGCGCTGACGGTGCTGCACGCCGGCGGCAAGTTCGATCACGGCAGCTACAAGGTCTCCGGCGGCTTGCACGGCGTGGGCGTGAGCTGCGTGAACGCGCTGAGCGAATGGATGGAAGTGGAAGTCCGGCGCAACGGCAAGATCTACCGGATGCGCTTCGAGCGCGGCGTGACGAAGTCGCCGCTGGAGATCATCGGCTCCTGCACCGATCAGGGCACCAAGGTGACGTGGTATCCCGACGACCAGATTTTCTCCACGCTGGAGTTCTCGTGGGACATTCTGGCGGCGCGCCTGCGCGAGCTGGCGTTCCTGAACAAGGGCATCGAGATCGTGTTCCAGCAGGAACAGCATGATGGCGCCATGCGCACCGAAACCTTCCGCTATGACGGCGGCATCCGCGAGTTCATTCAGCACCTCAACAAGAACAAGGTGACCCTGCATCCCGAGGTGATTTATTTCGAGAAGGAGCAGGATGGCGTGGCGGTCGAAATTGCCATGCAGTACAACGACGGCTACGCCGAGAATGTGTTGAGCTACGCCAACAACATCAACACCATCGAGGGCGGCACGCACCTGACCGGCTTCCGTGGCGCGTTGACGCGCGTGGTAAATACCTACGGCCGCAACAACAAGCTGCTGAAGGAAGAAGACACCATGTCCGGCGAGGATATCCGCGAGGGCCTTGTGGCCGTGGTGAGCGTGAAGGTGCCCGATCCGCAGTTTGAGGGCCAAACCAAGACCAAGCTGGGCAACAGCGAGGTCGAGGGCATTGTGTCGTCCATCGTCAATGAGCAGTTGGCAAACTTTTTCGAGGAAACGCCGGCAGTGGCCCGCAAGGTGGTGGAAAAAGGCGTGCTGGCCGCCCGCGCCCGCGAAGCCGCGCGCAAGGCGCGCGACCTGACCCGCCGCAAAGGGGCGCTGGATTCGGGATCGTTGCCCGGCAAGCTGGCAGATTGCTCCGAACGCGACCCGGCGCTATGCGAGCTGTTTCTGGTGGAAGGCGATTCCGCCGGCGGCTCTGCCAAGCAGGGGCGCGACCGCCGCTTCCAAGCCATCCTGCCGCTGCGCGGCAAAATCCTCAACGTGGAAAAGGCGCGGCTGGACCGGATGCTCAATAATCAGGAAATCCGCACCATGATCACCGCGATCGGCGCAGGCATCGGCCATGACGAGTTCGATGTGGCCAAAGTGCGCTATCACAAAATCATCATTATGACCGATGCCGACGTGGACGGCTCGCACATTCGCACGCTGCTGCTGACGTTTTTCTACCGCCAGATGCCGCAGTTGATCGAGCGCGGCTATGTGTACATTGCGCAGCCGCCGCTCTACAAAATCAAGCGCAAGAAACAGGAGCGCTACATTGACAACGATCGCCATCTCTCGCGCGTGCTGATCGAGCTGGGCATCGAAGATGTGCGGATGCTCGACCTCGCCGGGGGCACAGTGCTGGACGACGGTAAAATGGCCGAAGTCCTCAAAATCCTCGAAGAAATCGAGCATTTGGCCGGTTCTCTCGCGCGCAAGAGCGTGGATTTTGACGAGTATGTGAAGCGCTATGACTCCGCGCAGAACCGCTTGCCGCTCTACCGCGTGCGGGTGATTCCGCCGGGCGGCGACATCGAAAATCAGGAAATCCATCTGGCGTTCAGCGATGAAGAAATGCGCAAAATCCGCGAGGACGCGGAGCAACGCATGGGGCCGTTGGACCCTGCCCAGTTCAAGTGGGATGAGTTGCATCAGGCCCCCGGCCTGGTCAAGCAGTTTGCTCAGTTGCAGGCGCGCGGGCTGGGCATTGACGCGCTGCTGCGCAGCGACAACCCCATCTATGAAGCCGAGGTGGACGGCAAAAAAGTGTCGCTCCACGCGTTGGGCGATTTGCTCAACCTGGTGCGCGAGGTGGGCCGCCGCGGCCTAAGCATCCAGCGCTACAAGGGCTTGGGCGAAATGAATCCCGAACAGCTTTGGGAAACTACCCTCGAACCCACCAAGCGTAAACTGCTGCAAGTGCAACTGGACGACGCCGTGCGCGCCGACCAGACCTTTACCATCCTGATGGGCGATGAAGTTGAACCCCGCCGCGCATTCATCGAGGAAAACGCCCTCAATGTGCGGAATTTGGATGTGTAGTCGCGGCGGGAACGCCACCGTGCCGAAAGTTGACCGAAAAAGGATAGTCCATGAGCGATGAAGTCACCCCCGCGCCCGGCGATGAGTTCGCCGGCGAAACCCGCGCCGCCGCCGCGCCGCAAAACGCGCCGGACCGCATCGAACGCATCAACATCGAAGATGAGATGCAGAAGGCCTACATTGATTACTCGATGTCGGTCATCATTGGCCGGGCGTTGCCCGACGCTCGTGACGGCCTCAAGCCCGGCAACCGACGCATCCTGTTTGCCATGCGCGAGGGCAACTACACCCACTCGCGGCCTTACGTCAAATGCGCGCGCGTGGTGGGTGATGTCATCGGTAAATACCATCCCCACGGCGACGCCGCGGTCTATGACACCCTCGTGCGCATGGCGCAGGATTTTTCCACGCGCTACCTGCTGATTGACGGGCAGGGCAACTTCGGCAGCATTGATGGCGATCCCGCCGCCGCCTACCGGTATACCGAGTGCCGCCTCAAGCGCACTGCTGAAGAAATGCTGGCGGACATTGACAAAGACACCGTCGAAATGCAGCCGAATTACGACGAAAAGCTGCTGGAGCCCAAAGTCTTGCCCGCGCGGATTCCCAACCTGCTGGTCAATGGCTCCACCGGCATCGCGGTCGGCATGGCCACCAATATCCCGCCGCACAACCTGGGCGAAATCATTGACGGCACCGTCCACCTGATTGACCACCCAACGGCAACGGTTGCTGACCTGATGCAGTTTGTGAAGGGGCCGGATTTTCCGACTGGCGGCACGCTCTACGGCCTGGCACCAATCCGCGAGATGTACCTGACCGGTCGCGGCCATCTGCGCCTGCGCGGCAAGGCCACCGTGGAGCCGTGGAAAGCCGACCGTGAGCGCATCATCATCACCGAAATCCCTTACGCGGTAAACAAGGCCACCCTGATCGAAAAAATCGCCGATCTAGTCCATGAGAAGAAAATCGAAGGTATCAGCGACCTGCGCGACGAGTCCGACAAGGACGGCATCCGCGTGGTGGTGGAGCTCAAGAAGGGCGAAATCGGGCAGGTGGTGCTGAACAACCTGTACAAGCAAACGCAACTGGGCGGCACGTTTGGCGCCATCATGCTGGCCATTGACCACGGACGCCCGCGGGTCATGGACCTCAAGGAGCTTTTGCAGTGCTTCATTGACCACCGCTTCGAGGTGCTGACCCGCCGTACGCAGTTTGAACTGCGCGAGGCCGAAGCCCGCGCCCACATTCTGGAAGGATTGCTGAAGGCGCTGGATCACCTCGATGACGTGGTGCGCATCATCCGCGCCGCGGAAAACCGCGAGGCCGCCAAAATTCAATTGATGGCCACGTTTGGCTTTACGGAAATCCAAGCCAACGCCATCCTTGATATGCGCCTCTACCAACTGACCGGGTTGGAACGCAGCAAACTGGAGGCAGAATATAAGGCTTTGCAAGAGCGCATTGCCTACCTGAAGGAGCTGCTCGCCGATGCCCGCAAGCTGTTCGGCGTGATGAAGGATGACCTGCTGGCCATTCGCAAGGAATATGCCGACCCGCGGCGTACCGAGATCGTGGTGGACGAGGGCGACATTGACATCAAGGACTTGGTCGCCGACGAAGACTGCGTGATTTCGCTCTCCCACTCGGGCTACATCAAGCGCACCCCCACCAGTGTGTACCGCGAGCAAAAACGCGGCGGCAAGGGGGTGGTGGGCATGGATACCAAAGATGAGGATTATGTGGAGCACGTGTTCAACTGTTCCGCCCACGACTGGATGTTGTTCTTCACCGAAAAAGGCCGGATGTATTTCAAGATGGCCTACGAGATTCCCGAGAGTGCCCGCGATTCCCGCGGCAAGGCGCTGGTCAACCTGCTGGATATCCAGGGCTCCGAGAAAATCGCGGCGATCATCCCGGTGCGCGGTTTTGATACCGACAAGCATCTGTTCTTTGCCACCGAGCGCGGCATTGTCAAAAAGACACCGCTGGCGGCCTACCAGAATGTGCGGGCGGCAGGCATCATCGCCATGAACATCGCGGAAGATGACCGGCTGATCGGCGTGGAGTTGACCAGCGGGCAGGATGACCTGCTGCTGGTGACGCGCAAGGGGCAGGGCATCCGTTTCAAGGAAACCGATGCGCGCCCCATGGGCCGTGCCACCGGCGGTGTGCGCGGAATCTCGCTGGGCAAGGGTGACGTGGTCGAGGGCATCGAGGTGGTCCACGAAGACGCCATGCTGCTGACCGTGACCGAAAACGGTTTCGGCAAACGCACGCCATTCAGCGAATACCGCGTGCAAAAGCGCGGCGGCAAGGGCCTCATCGCCAACGAACTCACCGCCAAGACCGGTGAATTGGTCACCGCGCTGAGCGTGCATGACCATGAAGCCATCATGATTGTAACCCGCAAGGGCACCATGATCCGAATGCCCGTGGATGGCGTGCGCGTGACCGGTCGCTCCGCCCAAGGCGTAAAACTTATCGATTTGAGCGAGGAGGATGTGGTAATGAGTGCCACACCAGTGGAGCCGGAGGATGAAAACGGCCAAGCGGCCCCGGCGGCGCCACCGGCGGAACAGGAACCAACCTCCTGAAGGAGAGCGGATGAACAAGATTGTCGGCGGATTGTTGCTCGTGCTGCTGGCCCTGCCGGCGTCGTGGGCCCGGGATAATAGCGTGGAAGACCGCAGCGCGGATGAAGCGCTGCTGACGTGGGCCAACCCGTTTCCGTGGCAGGTGGGGGTGGCCTATCAAAACCACGCCCGTCCGGTGGACCTGAGCGGCGCGGAATGGAAGCTGAAAGGCCAGTCCGTGGCCGGCGAAGTCGGCGTCCGCCCGTGGCCGTGGCTGCTCGTTTATGGGCAGGTCAGCGCCAACGAGGCCCGTTTGGCCGAGCGCATGCGGGAAAACGCGGATGCCGGCGCGGGCGGCCTGCTGGGAGTGAAGGCCAATCTGTGGCAGATCAACGAGGGCCTGGCGCGCGCGGCATGGCGGGTGCGTTTGCAACTCGCGGGATACTACGCCTACCGCACCAGCTCCGACGCCGGCGAAGGCAAGCTGTCGTGGGGCGAGGCCACCATCATGCTGCCGTTGAATTATCACCTCACCCTGGCCCGCAGTGCGCGCAACGTGTTTGCTGGCGAGTTCCACAGTCTGGAAATCTTTGCGGGACCCGCCTTTTCCAAACTGGATGGCACATGGACCGTGGGCGACTGGCAGCGTGACTTTGAAGAATCGCAGGACTACGGCGTGGTGGGCGGCGCCAATCTCTGGCTGCTGGAAAATCTGTGCTTTGGAGCCAGCGCGGCGTGGTTCGATGGCACCAGCTTCGATTTATCCGTCACGTATCGTTTTTAGGATGTTTCGCCATGAGCGCCCGCATTCTCGACGGTAAAAGCCTTGCGGCCGATATCCGGCGCGAGATTGCGGACGATGCCGCCAAGCTGCACGCAGCCACTGGCCTCGCACCGGGACTGGGCGTGGTGCTGGTTGGCGACCACCCAGCCTCGCGCTCGTACGTCACCGCCAAGGAAAAAGCCTGCGCGGCCGCCGGCATTCGCTCGCGCGAGCTGACCTTGCCCGCCCACGCCAGCCGGCAGGATATTTTGGCTGCCGTTCGCGACCTCAACCAAGATGCCACCTGCGATGGCATTTTGGTCCAACTCCCGTTGCCGGATGCCGCCAGCGAGCGCGAGGTCATCGAAGCCATTGATCCCGCCAAGGATGTGGACGGGTTCCATCCGGTGAATGTGGGCAAATTGGTGCTGGGTTTGCCGACCTTTGTGCCGTGTACTCCGCAAGGCATCGTGGAGTTGCTGCGCCGCGCGGCAATTCCGTTGGCGGGCGCCCACGTGGTGGTGATTGGCCGTAGCTCCATCGTGGGGCGGCCGCTATCCATTCTCCTCTCGCAAAAAGGAGTGGATGCCACGGTGACCCTCTGCCATACGCGCACTCCTGACGTGGCGCGGTTCACCCAACAGGCGGATATCGTGATTGTGGCCGCCGGCCGGCCCAACACGCTGCGTGCAGAGATGATTCGTCCCGGTGCAGTGGTGGTGGATGTGGGCGTCAACCGCGTACCGGATTCGACCCGCGCCACCGGCTACCGGTTGGTGGGCGATGTGGATTTTGAACCCGTGGCGGCCAAAGCGGCGGCCATCACCCCCGTGCCCGGCGGCGTAGGCCCGCTGACCATCGCCATGCTGCTGCGCAACACCGTTGAGGCCGCGCGCCGCCAACGTCACCCTCCTGCATGATCCGCGTTGTCAATCGCTACCTGCTCGGCGACTTCGTCAAAAGTTTCGTCATCACGCTGGTGGTCTTGACCTTCGTGATGTATGTGGGCGCGGTGGTGCA
>MWEZ01000060.1 GCA_002071335.1 Verrucomicrobia bacterium ADurb.Bin018 | reverse complement strand
TGCAGGGCTGGGAAGTGCCCGTCATCGACTAGCAGCACGCCGCCCGGTGCGACCAGCGCCGCGGCCCGCCTGAGCAGTTGCATCCGGCCAATCTCGCCCTTGCAATCGTGCAGTACCAGGTCAAACTTGCCAACGTCTACGCCCCGGAAGTCCAGGCCGGTGAAGATGTGGCCGGTGTCCAGGCCGCGCCGCGCCAGGTAGGACTTGGTGACTTCGCGCCACTTGTCGTCTTCCTCGACCGTCCAACAGTCCACGCCCTCATGCGAGCGCGTGACAAAGGTAGAGAAGCCGCTGCCGATGTCAAGAACGCGCTTTGCCCCTAGCTCGTCTATGAGGTTGTTCAGGTACGTTGCTGTCTGCAAGCTCAGCGCGTGTTCCGGCGCTGCCCCCGCCGCCAGGTATTCCCGATACGCTTGGCTCAGCTCTTCCGGCGTCATCGACTACCTCGCGAACCCACTCTGGCAGACATTCTCCCCCTTCGATGATTTGTCCCGGTTTGTAGTGCGCCGTGTCCGTCTTGTATTCCAGCAGGATTCGTACTTTCATCTCGCCTCACGTGATGGTATCGCGTATCTTGACGTCAATCTCAAAGCGCAGCCCGATCATCTGCTGCTTGGCTATGTCCAGGTTGACCAGCTTGCAGCGGGTCTTCTTTAGCTCGGTGATGGTGCTGCCCCACTGGTTGTCAATCCAGTCCTTGTAAAGCGCGTTCTGAATGCTGTCGGCGTAAGGCATCAGCGTCTGGAGGTTGACCGCCAGATTCGTGCGCGGGATCACCACGTCGCAGACCAGCGTCGCGTCTGACCGCACCGCGCCGTAGCTGTCCGACATGCGTTCCTCGCTGCTCAGGTAGGTGAACGCAAACGGGAACTCTGATGCGCTCTCGGTCGGGTCTTCCGGCGCGAGCTTGATGCCCGGAACATCGCGCACGATGACCTGCACCCGCTTGACCGCCTCGTACAGCTCGTTAGCCATTCTTGCTCCAGATTGCGGCGATTCGGTCCATGCACTTGGCAACTAGCTGGGCGATGAACCCCTGGTTGCCCTCGAAAGCGTTGCGCAAGAAGCGCCTCGGCTCCAGTCCCCCGCGCCGCCCGATGGCCGTCGCCACTTGCCCGCCACTCTCAAAGCCGTGCCGCTCGGCCCAGACGTTGAGCGCGTTGCCGGGCGGATAGTGCGGCCCGCTGCCTTGCTTGAATGCCGGGTCGCCCTCGGCCAGCAGCCCCGTGCCGTATTCCATGTAAGGCGCGTAGGATAGATTCGTGCCGACTACCGCCTCTAGCGGCGGCTCTGATTGGTCTACCTGGTGCGTGATCGTGCGCCGCAGTTGCCCGGAATCAGCAGGCGCGTTGGCTTTGGCGTCTGCCTCGATTCGCAGGGCCGCTTTGGTCAGCAGCTCTCGCAGCGGCGCATCTAGCATCTTCGGGTCAAGCGCCGCCAGTGCCTTGTCCAGATTCTCGATAGTCAGCTCTGGCACTCTAGTGCCCCCCGCGCCTGACGTGCATGAGCATGGTGGCGATGTCAGGGTCTAGCTTCTGTGTGTAGGTGATCTGGCCCAGCTCGGCTACCGCGCCCGTGTCCTGGAATCCCTGCTGCCCGCGTTTGAACCAGCGCACGGCCTGCACCGTTGCCGCCTGTCGGATGATGTCCGCTGGCCGCCAGATGTAGATGACCGACCCTTTGGCGTGCGTGGCTGCGGTTGTGCCGTGCTGCGCCCCTGCCACGGTTAGCGTATTGGTGACGGCAGCCCTGACGATAAACTGCTCATTGTCGATCTTGAGCAACTGCCCGGCCTGAAACCGCGGCGTCATGCCTTGCAGGTCCGCGCCGTCTCGGTCGTTGATGGTGATGGTCGTGGCGTTTGCCAGCATGCCCGAAGCGTCCTCTACCGTGTCCTGACTGTTCTCCCAGGCGGCGGTGTAGTTGTCATGCCAGCCCCAGATGCCAACAACTTTCGCCGTGCGCGGTCCGAGATACCAGCTCCCGTAGTCGCCGTTGTAGGCGTCTATTCTCAGGAGCGCGTAGGGTGTGGCGTCGTAGCGCAGGTTCTCGCCGCCCAGGGCCAGGTAGTCGGTGGTATCCATCGCTGTCCAGGTTGCGCCCTGGTCCTCGCTGATGTTGACGCTGGTCACGGCCAGCAGGTCGTCAATCCACAGATCCACCGTGCCGTTGCCGTCGTAGTAGCGCGTGGCCGTTTCCGGCCAGAACTGCCGATTGGTGAGCTGGTCAATCAGCCGACTGGCACGGTCGCAGTTGTGCTTGAGCGCGTTGTCATACGATGACCCGCCGCCAAAGGCGTCCGGGACCATGCGCTTGACCTCTTCAGCCGTGCAGTAGGCGATGCTCATTTTTGCCGCCTCGGTTTGCGAACCATCTTGTCCACAGGCGGCGCGTCTACGGCCTCGGCCTGCGGCTCTTCGATGACCTCAAAGTGCCGGAAGTTGCTGTCAATCAACGCCTGACCGATGGCGTCATCTACTACAAACTCTTCGCCCTTCAGCCAGGGGTCAAAGTCAAACAATGCCTTGAGTTTCATGTCACGGCCTCCGATGGAAGATGTAGGCCGTGCCTATCGCGCCGCTGACGGTCTGACTGACCCGCAGTTGCAGCTTGCCCATGAGGATATGCGGCACGTAGCTGCCACTGGCCGGTGCGCCCACGCCATGCACGACGCTTGCCATAGGATAGGTGATTGCATCCGCGGCGATGTTTGACCACACGAACAGGTCGCCCGACAGCGGTGACAGGTAGCTGATGGTGAGGTCTGCCGTAGTGCTGACTTCGCCCACGGCCGACAGGTCAACGTAGACGGCGACCAGCTCACCGACTAGCGAGTTGGTGGTGGTCATGTAGCCGCCGCACTCGCCCGTTGTGCCTCTTGCCGCAAGCGGCACGACCTCCACGCTCAGCTCGTTGTTGCTGAGCGATTGCGGTGCGACTACGCCTCCAGCCGGGCCCAGGCGCTTGCTCATGCTCTCGACGTGGGCGAGCAGCAGGAACAGCACGATCACCACGCCGAGCAGTGCTGCCATCTTCTTGAAATTGAACATTGTGCCTCCGTGAGTTGGGGAGCCGAGTCGCCCCGGCTCCCCGTTCGTCAGTTAGTTCAGAGTACCGCCGCCGAGATATACCCAGTCCGTGCCGTGCCACAGGAACTGAGCCGCGTCAAACGCTGCCAGGGTGAGGTACTTGTTCGCCGGGAATTGGACGTTGGAGTTGTCGCTGATTTTGAGCGATGCTCCATCCGCGTCAGTCCAGACGATGACCAGGATTTGCCCCTGGTAAGTTCCATCCACAATGCCCACAGTGCCGTCAAGCAGAATCTGGCCGCTGGCCTGCCCGCCGTCATCGGCCAGGAACAGCAGCGAGTAGTTGCCAGGCGTGATCCCGTAGCCCGCCGTGACTACTTGCGCCAACGCTGGCTGTAGGACTAGCCCGTAGAAGCGCCCCCATGACGTGACGGTGAGCGCCCCGGTCGCGGTGATCCCGCCAGTGACCGCTACGCCGTTAGCTGCGTTGACCTGACTAGACACGCCTAGAGTGCCGGTCACCAGTACGTTGTCATTGATACGGAAGCTGCCGTTCTCATCGGACAGGTTGCCGGTGATAACAAGCCCGCCGCCCGCGGTGATAACGCCGGTTGCGTCGATGTCGCCGCTTTCACCGATCAGGCGTATCTTTTGTGTGCTGTGATTGTCGCTGTACACGATGACGTCTGCGCCGTTCCAGATGTAGCTATCGTCGCGGGTGTCGATGGCGATGCGCTCCCGAATGGCCGCAACGCCCACCTGCACCTGCTTGGCTACGTCTGACCTGACCCAGACCCCCGCCGCAACGACTACGAGCACAACTGCCAAAGCTCGCAACAGTTTCTTCTTGTCCATGTTCATTCTCCTTGGGGGCGACTTGCGCCGCCCCCGTAGTCGTTACGCTACCAGGATGTGCGCGATGCCAGCCGTGTGGGTCAGGGCGCTCTTGGTCGCGCCGCCGTGAGAGGCGACAGCGATTCGGAACGAGATGACCATCATGACCTGCCGCTTCTGGATGTCGCGGTCTGCCTCGACGGTAATCCCGCGCTTGAAACCGACGGTCCACATGTTGCGGTTCGGAATGGCAATCATCCCGAACGTGCCGGTGTCGGCATCGTCAACGAAGTGGTCGGCTTCGGTCTTGTGCATCGCTGAGCTGACCACGACAGGAATGCCGCGGTAAGCGGCGACCTGGCCGGTCAGGAGCACGGCGCTGTTGCCGATCTTGTCCAGGGTCTGAATGCCGTCCAGATTGGACAGCCCCTTGAAATAGGTGGCAACGTCCATAATCATGAGCAGGTCGCGGGGATTGACCGCGTACTTGCCCATGAGCGCCAGAGCACTCAGCACGTGAGTGTCGGACAGTGCAGCGCCAGCCGCGTCTACGGTCATGGCAGAGTTGTCAACCTGGAACATGTGCCGGATGCCGTCTTCGCCTTTGCTCAGGAACGGCTTGGTGTCCGTAGCGTTGGCTTTGTCATGGCTGTTGATGTTGTTGGCGTCGGTCGAGTCGGCGTTCAGGATGAAGTAGTCGATCTGCTCGGCTGCGCTCTTCCTGATTCGCGCCTCGATGATCGGCCTGACGGCCATGATCGCGTCTTCCTCCAGGTCGTACTCCCAGTCCACTTCGCCAATCTGCTCGGTGCAGGTCAGGGTGGACTTGCCGGTAGAGAGCTGGGTCGCCGTGGTCGCGGTGACGCTGACGCCCTTGTACCAGGTCAGGTCGCCCAGACCCATCGGGAGCACAAAGGGGTCAGTCGGCATGTTGATCTTGTTCGGCAGGTTGCTGGCAATCTGGCTGTCCAGCAGCACGTCTTCCCAGAGGTTCGGGGAAAGGCCGTGCAGCACCAGCTCGTCGCCTGTGCCTGCGCCGGTTGCGGTCAGTGCCGCCTTGACCAGCTCGTCGCTCGGCTTGCGGTACTTGTCAGGCATGATCGAGTGGGCGCGAGTCATGAGCCACGCGGCCAGTGCCACGTCGCGCACGTTCTTGCCCTCGTACTTGCCGGAAGTCAGCACGCCGCCCTTGACGATGGGGCTGTTGACCGGGCTGACGTATTCCGGCTCGCCCTTGCGCACGACACGCTCGTTGCGCTCGGCCTCGATAGCGTCCTTGACTACCTTTTCGACCTTCGGCATGTCAAGGGTTGCCGAGTCCTTGACGTGGTTCTCCACCAGCGTCTTGACATCGGCCAGGGTCTTCACCAAAGCATCAAACTTCTCGTCTGCCATTAGATCATCTCCTTGATCTCGTTCAAGAGTTTCTGCAACTTCTCAGCGTCCTCGTCCGTCAGCCATTGGCCGTTGACAGCGCCGGGATCGTTGTGGGGTTCGTTGTCACTGGCACTGGCGTCAATCGCTTTCGGCGCGGGCGCGTTTGCATTCAGGTACGCTTCTATTGCCTTGACCGCAGCTCGCAGGTCTTTGGCAATCCCGGTGAACATCTCGTGATCCTTCGCACTCAGTACTCGGCCTTCCTTGACTGTCATGGTCTTGACCTCCGCGACATCGAGCGCACGCCTGAGCGCTTCCTGGTTGGCTGGAATCGGCACAATGCTGAACTCCAGCAACTCGCACTTGTCAATCGTGGCGTTCGCCTTGCGCCAGGCATTCGCGCCCGGCTTGATCGGCTCGCCGTGATCGTCCACCATCGACTTGGGAATGAAGCCGATGCTCGTGGCATTGAGAAACCCGCCTGCCCACATGCGCCGCACGGTATCTGCGAACTCATACGTGCCGTCAGGCGGGAACTGGAAACGGGCGACCAGTGCGTCACCGTCTGCCCTCAGCTCCAGCGTCTTGGCTACCGGCAGCGTGGAGTAGTCGTGCGCGTACATCACCACGGGGTTCTTCATGTAGTTGGTGCTGTCGATGCCCTCGGGCCGCACAATCTGCATGTCGCGGTCAACCGCTGCCGTGGTGATCGTGGCCTCGAATGTCACGTCATCGAGTTCCTTGACCCGCGTCTGGTACAGCTTGCGCAGCACCTGACCAACCGCCTTGCCTTCGTTCTCCTCTATCGCCCCGATTTGAGCCGCGGCCTCGTCCTGGGTCGGGTGACAGCCCAAAGTGTCGCCTGTCGGCTCGCCCTGTTCATCGGCGCGGAACACACAGAACTCACCGTCAACCTCGTCAATCGTGTACGGCATCGCTAGACCTCCACAATCGGATACACGGCGCAGCGGCAGTTGATGATGTTGCCAGGGTCGCCGTCAGGGTCGCCAGGGAACATCAGCGGTTCGCCTGTCTGCGTAAATGGTTCGTCAATCGCCACTTCCTCACCATGCGCTGCCCAGTGGTCAAACTCGGATTCTGGCGGCTGCCTGGTGCGCTCGTCTAGTGCCGACAGCCAGCCCTTCTTCTCCACGCCCTCTTCTTTGTACTGCTCCACAGCGCCGTAGTTGTACGCCTTGACCGTCTCGGTGCGGGCGATGCGCTCAGAACGCGCCCCCTTGAATTCGTCGTACAGCTCTCCCAGCTCGTCGCTCAGTTGCGGGATGCCCCAGCCCTCGTCAACCGATTGGCGCAGCAGTGCGGCCAGCTTGTCGGCGCTGTAATCCACCACCGTCTTGGAGAAGTCAAAGACCAGCTTCGCGATGGCCTCTCTGACCTTCGGGTTGGTGACGGTCCAGGACACGCCCACGCCAAGCTGCTCCGCGGCGTGCTTTGCCCCGGCCAGTGCGGTCTCTGTCCAGTACGCCTTCGTTCCTGCTACCCAGCGGGCCACGGCTGCGGGCTGGTTGAATACCTTGTCTGGATCGGTCTTGCCGTCGCGTATCATCCCGGCCACAATCTGCTGCTCAGTCTGGAATAGCTTCTTGATGATCCGCGCCAGTCCCTTTTCGCGTGTCTCCGTGCCCTGCTTGAATAGCATCCACATGGCCTTGTGGACCTCGCCGTCACGCTCTATGCGCATGGCCTTCGTCACGGCTTTGGCTGGCTCTTCCGGCTTTGCCGCCTCACCCGATGGCTGCATATACGCTGGCTTCTCTGCCCCGACAGGCAGCATAGAGCCTTGCAAGTAGCCAACGTCTTTGCCGGGGAAGTCGCCCAGGCCGATGCCCAGCATTTCGTCAATGTTCTTCCACGGTATGCCGGTATTCCAGAGCTGCACGCCCGCGGCTATCTTGTTTGCCTTGTCCTCTTGCAGCGCGTCCACTTCTGACAGGTCAGTGACGATGCGTTGCCCGGCCTGGAGCAGCGATGTCGTGGCAAAGAACTCGGACATGGTGTTGTCACGCACCCGAATCAGCGGGATCAGGGTCAGGGTCCAAAACACTTTCCAGGCCATGCCAAAGTTCTCGTAGGTGTCCCGGCCCCAGCCCATGATCTCGTCTGGCACGCCGTACAGCGCCCCGATCTCCTCGCGGGTCATGTTGCGCAGCTCTACCCACTCGGCGTCCTTGGGCGGGAAGCCCAGCGGCTCGATGCCGGTGATCGGCCCATCCAGGATGACCGGCGCGAACTCGCTCGACGGCCCGCGGTGTTTCTGCTCCAGCGTGCTCATGATCTCGGTCTTTTCACGCTGGGTCAGTCCCTGCTCGCTGATGACCGCATAGTCGGGCCTCATGCCGCGCTGAAAGAAGTTGAGCTGGCTGGTCAAGGCGTGCTTGTCCAGGAGCGTTGACAGTGCCGCGGCGCGTGACGGCGCAAGGCCGCGGTAGGCGTTCTCAGGATTGAAAAACTTGTAGTGTATGAACTCGTCCGGCTCTAGCTCATAGCTGTCGCCTGCGGCCTGGATGCGGTAGCCGGTGATGCCGCCGTAGTTGCGCCGCGACTTGTCGATCTTGACCGCAAAGTCGGTGCTGGTGCGCGGCCAGACCTCGGCGTACTTGCCGCCAGCAGACTTGACGAACTCCTGCCCGTGCTCGCCCCACAGAAGCATGTCAATCGCCCACTGCTGCCAGGCGTCAGCCGAGCACATCGACGGGTTCAGGTACTCGTACAGGTCGGTGATAGGATGCTTCTCTATCGGCTCGCCCTCGGCATCTAGCACCTGAATGCGCAGCGGCGCGATGTTCTGGGCGATGATTGACACGGCCTTGTGAACCCACACGTGCTGAGCGTAGTCCGTGCCTGCCGTGCTGCCGCTAGGTGACGCGCCCTCGCTGTCCGATGCGCTCCGCAAGATAGGAATGCGCGTGGCAAGCTCCGGGTAGATGTCGTAGAGCGACTTGCGGCCCATGACGAAGCGCAGCCGGTCGAGTAGTTTCATCATGTATAGTCCTCTAGTACAGTCACGTCCCCACGGGCCAGGGTCACGATGCGGTTGCTCGTGGCAAGCGTGGCCTGTACGTCGTATTGGCAGCTCTTGACGCCTACCGGCAATAGGCCGGTCTGCGCAGCAGTTAGCTCCACATGCACGTGCTTCGTTGCGCCTGTCGCCGTGATGACTGAGCCAGCGGTAGAGATGAGCGTCACGCCGTTGCGCTTGACGGTGAACGCGATAGTGGCGCTGGTCAGCGTCAGCGCATTGGTGTGCAGGTCTAGCGCGTCGCCGCTGGCCTCGTTGCCAGGCCAGTAGGCGATGAGGTTGTTGAGCAGGCCGTTGCCAGCCGCAGCAGCCGTCTTGGGCGACGTGACGCGCATGAAGTCGGATGGGATGATGATCTGCCGACCGCCGAAGATGACCATCTAGCGCATCCTCGCGTAAGCCCAGTACCGCAGGGCGTCGGAGGCGTGGTCATTGGCCTTGACCGGCTTTTCGTGTACGCCCTTTGTTCCCTCGGCGTAGACATAGCCCTCGGTCAACTCGCGGATCAGGTTGACACAGCGCCGATGCACTTTGATTGACCTCACGCCCTTGCTGTCACAGAACAGGGTGCGGACCAGGTTGATGCCGTCTACTACCTCGTGCGTGTGGTGACGCACGGCGATGTTCGCCATGCGCCAACGCTCTTGCATCTCTTTGGCCTCTGGAGATCCCACGGCGATCTCAGGCAGCGCCAGCCCGTACTCGTGGCACTTGTCCACCGCGTCGGCTACGGTCTGCTCGGCCAGCGTCTTGGTCTGGTACAGCTCGTCAAAGACCAAAGCGCCCTCACCCGTGCGCTGAATGAACAGCACCGCGCAGGGGTCGATGTAGCCAGCATCGAAGGCAATCTCTACCGGCAGCGCCTTGTCCGGCTCGGTATCCACGATGTTGTCAGCGGTGAACTCGGAATAGACCAGCCCCTCGACACCGGCGTACCAGTCGCCCTCGAGCCACGCCTTGCGCACGGCGTCCGGCTGGGCCTTCAGCTCTTCGATGTAGGCCGGGGACAGGTACGGATTGTCTCCCGGCAGCCCAGGCACAAAAGCGAACTCGCCCGACAGGTCTTGCAGGTGCTTCGGGAAGCGGCGCTCGATCCACAGCGCCCGCACCCAGGCTGCGCCGATGCCGTTTGGGTTCGTTGCGGCTATGAACTGCGGCCTGTCAATGCCAGTCCAGCGCAAGCTGCCGCGGAGCATGTTGAAAGTGCTTTCGGTGTCTTTGGTCAGCTCGTCAACGGCAATCAATGCGAACTCCGCTGACTGGTATTTCGATGCGTCGTCAAGGTTGCGCAGGCAGAGCGCCCCGGATCCGAACTCGGGGCGCAGCAGATACTCCGAGTGCGACGCCTGCCACTCGCCAAGCCAGGCCGGAAACTCAACCATGATCTTGCTGACCTGCCTGTCCCTGAGCGACGGGTAGTCCTCACAGGCCAGCATCGTGCGCACGCCCCGCAAGCCACGCTCGGCGCATCGAAGTAAGAACCGCAGGGAGTACCAGCGCAGCCAGTATGACTTGCCTGGTCCTCTTGCCCCGCCATAGAGCAGGTAGCGGTGACTGTCGGCTCGCTCCATAGCCAGCCGCTGCTTGTCAGTGAGGTGTGCCAATGCTGAGAATCGAACATCATTCATCCAGCACCACGCGGATAGGGTCGCCGTCAGCGCCGCCTAGCTCCAGACGCTCCGTGTAGCCGCGCTTCTTGCCCTTCGTCGCCAGAATGTACTTGACCGCTTGCAGGTCGCCGTCCTGGACCGCCTTGTATAGCTTCGACTCGGCCATGTCCAGAATCGCCTCGCACTCATCCTGGTACGCTTGCCTCAGCGTCGGCATCGCCTCGATGTATTTCTTGGCCGTGTGCCAGGAACAGCCGACACGCTTGGCGATGGTCGTGATGATCCCCGCGCTGGCCGGTATCGCGTCTATGAATTGCTTGGCGTTGTACTGTCTACCCATTGGTCAAAATCCGCAACGGCTCTAGGCCCATCCCCGCAAGGCGCTCCAGCGTCACCGCGCAGTACTTCGGCTCGATCTCCATCCCGTAGCAGATGCGGCCAGTCTGCTCGGCAGCGACTAGGGTTGTGCCACTGCCAAGAAAGGGTTCGTAAATAGTGCCTATGGTATTATCAAGAATATTCCGCACCACTTCTGGTGGTTTCGGCGTAGAGTGCAATCCCTGAACATCTTTTTGTTTACCAAGTTCAACCACGTAGCAATCGTGGCTATACTCCCTCGGTTTGTGCCATTGTGGGCTTCCAAAAGAGGAAACGATTAGAATCTCACCAACCATGAGCCAACCACGCCAAGGGAAGGTTGTGGCGCCGTTCAGCTTATGCATCCACAACGCCCGCTCAAATCTATGCCCCGCCTGCCGTGCCGCATCCAGCCATACTGGAAACAGGCGTGGCGACTGAAACGCAATTACAACCGCGTTATCAATCGGCATGACCGCCAAACACCCATCGAATAACGCACGCAATCCTTCAGGATCGTCATTCGCAATCCCCTCGCGGTTTATGCCATAAGGCGGGTCTGTCACAACCGCCCCCGCCTTCTGCCCTGCCATCAACCGCCCTACATCCTCCGCGCTTGTACTATCCCCGCACATCAGCCGATGCTTGCCAATCTCCCACACGTCGCCGCGCTTGACCTGCCACTTCTCCTGCAGCTCTTCGGCTCGGTCAATCTGCGGTCCTGGGTCTTCGGTTGGCTCGTCCTGTGCCACTCCGATATCGCGCAGCTCGTCAGCCGTCCACATCTCCCCCAGGTCGATGTCCTTGCCGATATCTGCCAGCACTTCGGTATCCCACTCGGCTAGCTCTGCGGTGCGGTTGTCGTACAGTGCCAGCTTGGCCTTTTGCTCAGGCGTCAGGCCTTTGCGCCGCACGGCCACAATCGTCTCGCCGTCTGCGTCCACGACCTGCACGCGCTCGATGCCCGCGTTGCCAGCCGCCTCCAGGACGCCGTTGCCTGCCAGCACCACGCCCTCTTCGTCAATGACAATGGAACGCGCCGCGCCAACCTCGCCCAGCGCCTTTTCTATCATGCCGACGTTGCGCGGGTTGTGCTTGCGTGCGTTGCGGGGATCGGGCTTGAGCTGCCCTATATGGTCGATGTTATCCAAGCGCTTCCCTCACCAGGTCCAGTGCCTCGCCGCTCACGATCATGTCGGGGGTCACGCGCAGCACGCGCCAGCCCAGGAGCGTTGCGCGGTTGTACTTGTCGATGTCTCGCCTGAATCCGTCTGGCCTTTGGTGACGGCCTAGAATCCAAACGCCGCCCTCGATCTCGACGGCAATCTTGCGCTCAGGCCAGGCCAGGTCGAATCTCCAGCGTCGGGGGTTGGCAAAGACATACTCACGCACAGGGAGCGGCAATTGCGTATTGCAGATCGTCCGATACAACAGCTCTTCCGAGTAGCTCATATCCCCCGAAGTGGCGCTGGCCGCCGTAACGCCAGTGGTCGGTATCCCGAACCCCCGTTTATCGCCGGTGGCGCGTACTGCTATGTAGGTCTTGATTACATAGAGCAAACTCGCCGTGATAGGCGCGCGCCGCTCTGTCATAGGCGCGCGCCGCGTCGTCTACATTGTCATAGTGACCCAAATAGATAAGCCTGCCGCGTACCTTGATCGTCACAGTCCACTTGCCATCGGGAGATTGAGCATGCACTCCCTTGAATCCGCTGCGGTTATCTGACCGCAACTTGCTATTCCACTGGTTCTGTGCGGCATCACAAATCCGCAGATTGGCGCGGCGACAATCAAGGCCATTACCGTTGATATGATCCACCTGTTGCCCGGCAGCAGCGCCCATAATCAACCGATGCAGAAACACTGTCCTGCGATGCTCTCCGTAAAAGGCGTATGGATATCCCTTGACCGGCTCATGACATCGCCATTGGTGCTGCGATACCAGCTCCCAATCTGCGTCATCTACTAGCGCGTGCCCGCCGTTCACCAATTCGATCTTCTTCATTTGTTCACCTCACAGTCAGATTGTGAAGGGTGGGAGTGGGTGATCTGACCACCCACTCCCTCTAGGAGGAGGATGCGCTGGTTGCCCAAGCCAGCGCTGGATGATGCCTGCTTACAGTGTAACGCTGCTTTTACGCAGTATCGTACACAGGACGAATGCAAAATCAAGTTGAG
>MWEZ01000059.1 GCA_002071335.1 Verrucomicrobia bacterium ADurb.Bin018 | reverse complement strand
AGCCACCCCATCGCGGGGTCGGAGAAGCAGGGTTTGCAGGCGGCATCGGCGGATTTGTATGCCAACGCGCTGACGGTGCTGTGCAGCCATTTGGATGCGCCGGAGCCGGCGGTGGCGCGCGTGGCGGCGCTGTGGCAGGCCGCGGGCGCGCGTACGTGCCGGATGGAGCCCGATGAGCACGACCGGTTGCTGGCGCGGACCAGCCACCTGCCGCACGTGGCCGCCGCCGCGCTGGCCAAGGCCATCGGCCGCGACTGCGCGGAGCAGGTGGGCGCTTTCTGTGGCACCGGCTTCTATGACTCCACCCGCGTGGCGTCAGGGTCCATTGACATGTGGCACGATATTTTGCTGACCAACGCCGCGGCGGTGGCCGAGGAATTGCGGGCTTTCAAAATCGAGGTCGAGCAGGTATATGATGATCTTCAAGCCGGTCGCTTTGGCGACGTGGCGGCTTTTTTGGAGCGGGCGCGCGTGGCCCGCGCCGAACTATTAAAGGGGCGTGGCCGGTAAGCCGCGCCTGCATAAAAACCAGACAACTACACAACAAAACATGGCCATTCCAAAACAAACCAAAATCGTTTATCCCGGCGGCTTCGACGGCGGGGTGGTGCGGGTGCCGGGCGACAAGAGCATTTCCCACCGCACGGCGCTGCTGGCAGGCATCTCGTCGGGCACATCGGAAATTCGTGGATTTTTACAGGCGGAGGATTGCCTGAACACCCTCAAGGCGATGGAATCCTTCGGGGCGCGTTCGTGGGTGGATGAAGAGGGTGTGCTGGTCATTCAGGGCACCGGGGGCAAGATGATTGAGCCCGTCGGGCCGTTGGATGTGGGCAACTCGGGCACCGGAATGCGGTTGCTGGCCGGGCTGTGCGCCGGCTCGCCGATTACCGTGACGCTCACGGGGGATGCCTCGCTGAGCGGGCGGCCCATGCGGCGGATCAAGGAGCCGCTGGAACTCATGGGCGCCACGGTGGAGCTGACGCCGCAAGGCACCGCGCCGATGACGATCCATGGCGGCAACCTGCACGGTATTGAATACTGCCTGCCGACGGCTTCCGCGCAGGTCAAGAGTTGCTGCATTTTGGCGGGGCTGTATGCCAACGGCAGCACCACGGTGGTGGAACCCATCCCCACCCGCGACCATACGGAGCGGATGCTGCGCGCGGTGGGCGCGCCGATTCGCGTGGAAGGCCAGCGGATTTCCGTGGATGGCTACGGGCCGAAAGGGCCCAAGTTTCTGGCGCGCCCCTACGTGGTGCCGGGTGATTTTTCGTCGGCGGCCTACTGGCTGGCAGCGGCGGCGGCCATTCCGGGGATTACCGTGCGCGCGGAGGGCATCGGCCTGAACCTGCGGCGCACCGCGCTGCTGGATGTGCTGCGGCGCATGGGCGCGCGGGTGGAAATCGAGCGTACCTCGGCGCCGACCGATCCGGAAGTGTATGGCAATGTCACGGTGTATGGCGCGGAACTCAAGGGCACCGAGGTCGGCGGCGCGGAAATCCCCAACCTGATTGACGAGCTGCCGTTGGTGGCCGTGCTGGGCGCGTTGGCCAAGGGGCGCACCGTCATCCGCGATGCCGGCGAACTCCGTGTGAAGGAGTCCGACCGCGTGGCGGTGATGGTCGAAAATCTGACCAACCTCGGCGCGCATGCCACCGAGCAGGAAGATGGGATGATCATCGAAGGCCCCACCAAGGTCTCGCCCATCAAGAGCGTCCGCAGCTATGGCGATCACCGCATCGCCATGAGCATGTCCATCCTGGCCATTTTTGCGGATCAGCCCGTCACGATTGCCAATGTGGCTTGTGTGGATACGTCGTATCCGGAATTTTGGGAGCAACTCGCGAAACTGGGAGTGAAAGTTGAATAAGCAAAGCATCATTGTGGCAGTGGACGGCCCCTCGGCGTCCGGGAAATCAACCGTCTCGCGGCGCACGGCGCAGGCCGTGGGGTTCATTTATGTGGATTCCGGCGCGCTGTACCGTGGCATCACGTGGAAGTGCGTGAAGGAAGGCATTGATGTCAAGGACACGCAGGCCGTGACCGACCTGCTGATCCGGATGAACATGGAACTGGTCCTGCGCGACAACGCCGTAGGCTACCTGATTGATGGCGAGGACCCCGGCCAGGAAATCCGCGCGGAGCCCGTCCGCGAGCGCGTGGCGGACATCGCCGCGCAGCAGGTGGTGCGGGTGTATATTGTGGCCAAACTGCGCCTGATGACCAAGTTTGGCAATCTCGTGATGGAAGGGCGCGACATCGGCACCGTGGTGTTTCCTGATACGCCTTTCAAATATTACCTCGATGCGGATCCCGAAGAGCGCGCCCGTCGCCGCGCGGCGGAAATCAAGCAGGCGGAGGGCACCGATGACGTGGCTGCCGTGCTGTCTTCGCTGAAGCGCCGTGACCAGAAGGATTCCAGCCGCGCCACCGCGCCGCTGCAAATTGCGCTGGGCGCCAAAATCATCAATAGCACCGGCATGACCATCGAGCAGGTGGTGGACACGATTGTGACCGACCTCAAGCAGGCCGGCGTGGTCGGCTCCTGATTCCATGCGCGAAGGGGTCTTTCAAAAGCCCTTGTTCTGGGTTGCTCGGGATTTCGTGGCCCTGGCGCTGCGCATCAAATTTCGGCTACGGGTGACTGGGCGGCAGTATGTGCCGGCCAAAGGCGGGGCGGTGATTGCCGCCAACCATTGCAGCTATCTCGACCCGCCGGTGATGGCGGCCTGCAGCGCGCGGCGCATTGTGCATTTCATGGCGCGCGATACGCTGTATTCCAACGCCATGGCGCGCTGGTTTTTTCCGCGCGTGGGGGTGATTCCGTTGGACCGCACCCGCGGCGATCTGGGCGCGCTGAAAAAGGCGCTGGCCATGCTCAAGGAAAACCGGGTGATTGGCCTTTTTCCCGAGGGCACCCGCTCGCCCGATGGCCAAATGCGCGAGGCCAAGGGTGGCATTGGATTTTTGATTGCCAAGGCTGCGGTGCCGGTGGTGCCGCTGTATATCTCCGGCACGTTTGCAGCCTTCCCAAAAGGTGCCAGCAAGTTCCGGCCTGCCCGCATTACCGCGCGCTTGGGCCCGGCCATCCAGCCGGATGAAATCCTTGCCGCCATGCCCGGCAAGGGCGCCTACGAAGCCGTTGGCGCGCTCGTGATGAGCCGCATTCGCCAACTGGCGGAAGCGTCTGAATAAGCGCCGCCGCGCGGTCACAAAAAGAGCCGGCCGCGGGAAACGCGACCGGCCATTCGACGGGAGTTGCTTCAGACGAACGAAGCGCCCCGCGGCAGCGCCGGAATGGAGAAATAACGCGCGAGGGATTGGGCAATGTCGTAAAACCCCTTGCGCACGCCCAGATTCTCGACTGGTTCGCCGGGCTGATACACCAGCAGCGGCACATACTCGCGGGTGTGGTCCGTGCCTTGAAAGGTGGGGTCGTTGCCGTGATCGGCAGTGACGATGAGCATGTCGTCAGCGCCAAGCAGGGGCAGATAATTCGCCAGCCACTGGTCGGTTTTTTCGAGGCTGTCGGCGTAGCCCTTCGCGTCGCGGCGGTGGCCGTAGAGCATGTCGTAGTCAATGAAGTTGGCGATGATCAGGCCGTTATCTTTTTCCTTGGTCCATTTTTCAACCAACGCCTGCGAGTCGGCGTTGTTGCCAGTGTGGACGGATTCGGTGATGCCGCGATGGGCGTAGATGTCCTCGATTTTGCCGACGGCATAGACCGGAATGCCTTTTTCGGTCAGGCGTTCCAGAATGGTCTTTTCGTCGGGAAGATAGGCAAAATCCTTGCGGTTTTCCGTGCGCTTGAATGAGCCGGGCTGCCCAATGAACGGGCGCGCGATGACGCGGCCCACGCGCAGCGGGTCGCACAGGCGGCGGGCAATTTCACAATAGCGATAGAGTTCGGGAACCGGCACGATTTCCTCGTGCGCGGCAATCTGGAAGACGCTGTCGGCCGAGGTGTAGCAAATCAGCGCGCCGGTTTGCAGGTGTTCCTCGCCGAGTTCCTTGATGATTTCCGTACCGCTGGCGGCCTTGTTGCCGATCAATTTGCGGCCGGTTTCCTTTTCAAACGCGGCAATCAAATCGGGCGGGAAAGAATTTTCAAACGGGAAGTTGTGGAAGCCGGGATCCACTTCGAGGCCGGCAATTTCCCAGTGGCCGGTGATGGTGTCTTTGCCATCGGACATCTCGCGCATGGCGCCATAGGAGGCAATGGGTTTTTCGACGGGCGGCACACCGGCAATCGTCAATGGCGGACGGTGGTGCAGCAACGGAGGAATGTTGCCCAAGCCCATTTTCTGCATGGTGGGCAGGTTGACGCCGCCTACGGCAGCGGCCAGGTGGGGGAGGGTGGCGGAGCCGGCATCGCCGTATTCGGCCGCGTCGGGCGCGGCGCCGATGCCGACGGAATCCAGGATGATGAGGATGGCTTTCATGGTGTGCTCACTTTCTGCCCGCGGGGGCGAATCCGATGCTCATGGTCGTTCTTTCAACTATCCAACATTTGCCCGGAAATGTCCAACCCCGGCGCACCCAAACTCGAACTTTTTTGGGTAGCACCAGATGCTTTTGTCGCGAATGGTTTTGCCACTTTCAGCGTATGCCAATCCTGTCCAGCCGGTTTTCATCTTGTCCATTAAGGGAAGCGGGCGTAGGTTACCGGCATGAAGCGCATGACATTTACAGCTCTTTTAGAAAAAGAAGCCAGTGGCTATACCGCCTTGTGCCCTGAGTTGGATGTGGCCAGTCAGGGAGATTCGGTGGAAGAGGCACTGGCCAATCTACGCGAAGCCGTGGAGCTTTTTCTGGAATGTGCCAGCGAAGCCGAGATAAAAGAACGCCTGCGTGAGGAGGTGTTCGTCACTCGCTTCGAGGCTGCTTATGCCTAGCCTCAGGATTTTTTCTGGCGAAGCACTGTGTCGGTTGTTGGAGCGGGAGGGATTCGTTCTTGTTCGGCAACGCGGCAGTCACGCCGTAATGCAAAAGCACATCGGTGCCCAAACGCGTACTGTTCCAATCCCGTTGCACCGCGAAGTCAAGCGTGGCACTTTGCAATCCATAATCCGACAAAGTGGGTTGCCTCGGGCAGTATTTGAGAAATAACCCGCTGCATACAGTGGCCGCGGGCGGGGGGCTAGGGGGCGGGTGGGTTCAGGCGGGGGTGGTGGCGATTTCGTCCACGATGCCCACAATGACGCTACGGACGGGGCCATCGGCAGATTCAAACACCTGCCGCGCGCCGTTGCCTTCATCCAGAATCAAGACGGTTTCGCCAGGGCCGGCGCCGGCGCGGTCCAACGCCACCAGATAGCCGGCGGCGGGCTTGCCATCCGTTTCAATGCGTTCCACCACGAGGATTTTTTTACCGTCGTAAAACGGGTGGTTGATGGTGGAGTGGAGGTTGCCGATGACTTTGCCGATGATCACGTCGGGCCGCCTTTCCAGTTGGGCGCATCCACCCCATCCACAATGCCCACGATGGCATGATCCACTGGCACAAACCACGGGTTGAGGGTCATGGCCGCTTCGCGCCCGCCTTCGTAATAGACGGTTTCGCCGGGGCCGGCCATGCGGGTGCCGTCGGCGCACACAATGGGCTCGCCCTTGGCCACGCCTTCCTTGGTCAGCGGTTGCACCAGCAGCATGGGGACGCCGGCCAAGCCTTCATAGACTTGGGTGGAGACCACGGTTCCAATGACTTTTCCAATCAGCATAGGCGTACCTCGGCGCGTCAGGATGCGGTTTCTCCCTCCAGGGCGAGGGGCTTGGACAAATCGAAGCGGGTGGAGACGGACAGTTGCGCAAGGAGGGCATCGTGCGGCGCGGTGAGGATGCGATGCTGGGCGGGGATGCCGCGGGTTTCCAGCGTGGCCAGCGCAATTTCCTGCGCGGCTTCAATGTCGTAGAGATCGCCCTGCAGAATGGCCAACCCGCGGCCATCCATGCGCGGGTCGCCCGCGCGGAACTCCAGCAAATCCACCGGCACGCCCTTCATGGCGCGCTCGACGGCCTGAATGTTGCAGGAGACCGTCGGGGTTTCCAGCACCAGCACGGGGCCGTCGCCCACGTTGCGCACGTTGCCCAGAATGCCGTCATAGAGGGCGGGGTGGATGTCCGGCAAAAAGACGTCATCGGCCACTTGCAGGCCGCCGTGGAAGAGGGCTTCCTCGTGGGCTTCGGCCACGGAGGCCGTGGTGCCGGCCAGCAGAATCAGGAACCGTCCGGCGCCGATGGTGCCGGAACGGATCAGGGAGATCGGTGATTTTTTCAGCAGTGCGTCGGCGGCGAACAAGCCGACCGGCACGCTATTGAATTCAATGACGGCAAATGCGGGATGGGGTTTCATTCGGGGCGGGTGACGGGCGAAAAATCCATGGTTACAAAGTTGAGCGGGCGGTCATGACGGGTTAGACGATGCGGAAGTGGTCAATCAATGCGCAGCGGCGCAGGCGGGAGAAGCTGCGCGGCGTGGTGAGGCCTTCGCCGGTGGGGGAGGCGATGGTGAACGAGGTGTAGCCTTCGCCGCCGAAGCCGAGGCCCGCCTGCGAGCGACCGTTCTTGACGAAAATGGAGCAATTGCACTGGCGCGCCATCTTCGAGAGCTTGTCAATGTTGCGCGAGTGCATCAGCGCGGTGTGATAATTGTGGCCTTCCATTTGCAGGGCGATGTCAATGGCGTAGTCCACGTTCGGCACGCGGCAAATGGGCATGACGGGCATCATTTGCTCGGTCCAGAACAGCGGGTGGTCTTCCGGCAATTCCACAATGGCCAGGCGCGTGGTGGCCGGGGCGGAAATGCCCATGGCCGCCAGAATCTTGTCCGCATTTTGGCCAATCCATTTGCGGTTGATTTCCGCATGGCCGCGCGGGCCGGCCATCTTGGTGAAAATAGTTTGTTCCATGGCCGCGATTTTGGATTTGTCAATCAACACCGCGTTATTCCGCAGCATAGCCTGAATGAGTTTGTCCGCGACGGACGCCACCACCACGGTTTCTTTTTCCTCGACGCAAATCATGTTGTTGTCGAACGAGGCGCCATAGACGATGTCGGAGGCCGCCTTTTCGATATCGGCGGTTTCGTCCACCACCACCGGCGGATTGCCGGGGCCGGCGCAAAGGGCGCGCTTGCCGCTGGCCATGGCGGCCTTGACCACGCCGCCGCCGCCGGTGACCACCAGCACGCGAATGCCGGGGTGCTTCATCAGTTGCCCGGCGGATTCGATGGATGATTCACCCACGCACACCACGGCGTTGGGTGGCCCACCGGCGGCCGTGATGGCTTTGTTGAGCAGCGCCACCGTCTGGATGGAGCATTGCCGGGCGGAGGGGTGCACATTGAACACTACAACGTTGCCCGCGGCCAACATGCCGATGGCATTGCAAATGATGGTGGACGTGGGATTGGTGGTGGGGGTGATGGCGCCAATGATGCCGAACGGCGCGGGCTCCATCAGCGTCAACCCGTGGTCGCCGGTCCAAGCGGAGGGCAGCAGATCTTCAGTGCCGGGAGTTTTTTCGATAACAAGCTGGTTTTTCTGGATTTTATCCTCGAAGCGGCCGTAGCCGGTTTCGTCAAATGCGGCCTTAGCCAGCGCGGTGGCATTCTCGCGCATGACCGCGCGGATACTGGCGATAATTTCGCCACGCTTGGAGAGGCACAAACTGGAAAAAACGGGGAACGCGGCCTTGGCGGCGGCCACGGCTTCATCCACAGTGCGGAAGACGCCCATGGCGCCATCGGCGAACGCGGCGGGCGCTGGTGCAGCGGCGGGGGCCGCAGCGGCCGGAGCGGGGGAGCCGCGCAGGTCGCCGGCAATTCGACGGGCAATGGCTTCGATGTCTTGGTCGCTAAGTTTCATGGCTTCTCCCGTAAGTTACAAAACGAAAGTGGCTGCCGCACGGCAATCCGGTTTTACTTGGTGTATTTGGTGACGCCGTTGACTTCCCAGGTGTCCACAATCGCCATGATGACGTTGTCCACCGGCTTGTTCTGGGTCATGGTGGTTTGGCGCGCGGAGGAACCGGCGGCCGTCAGCACCATTTCGCCGGGGCCGGCGCCCATGGCATCGGCCGCGACCACGAATGAGGAGGTTTCCTTGCCATCGGTATCCACCAGCCGCACCAGCAGAAAGCGGATGCCATCCAAGACGGACTCCTTGCGGGTTGAAACGACGGTGCCGACCACTTTGCCGAGATTCATGCTGCCTCCGGGAACGATACGAACTGCAAACGAACAAAAAAGGGTGGGCGGAAGCCGCCCGCGCGGGGCGGGCGGCTCCAGCCGTTGGCCGGTCGCGAATTACTTCGCCGGCTTGGTGGCCACGCGGCCGAGGGGCAGCACCGCATCCACGTTGGCGTGGGGGCGGGCAATCACGTGGACAGCGACCACTTCGCCGACGCGCCCGGCGGCGATTTGGCCGGCATCGCACGCTGCCTTGACGGCGGCGACGTCGCCGCGCACGATCACGGAGGTGAAGCCTCCGCCGGTGCGCTCATACGCGACCAATTCGACCTTGGCGGCCTTGACCATTGCGTCCGCGGCCTCCACGGTGGCGGGGAAGGAACGGGTTTCAATCATGCCTAATGCATCTGCCATGTTAGTACCTCTTATTGTTGTTGTTTTTTTCTAAAATCAGGAACGCCCGCCGGCGCCTTCGGCCCGCCCGCTGACGGCTTCAATCGCGGCTTCCGCGGCCCGGTAGGCCACGTCAATGTCGCGCTCTTCACCGCCCAGCCAGATCCGGCCAAAGCTGCCGAACGTAATCACTTCCAGCACGTTGATGTTTGCCGCTTTTTCGGCCTCGTTGGCCGCCAGCGCGGCATAGCCCGCCGGCGCGACTTCCATGATGAACAGCGACTGCCCGCGGGTAATCATGTTCCCATGGCGCATGCGGTTGATCAGCATGGTCTGGTGGTCATCAATGTTCCGGATCACTTGCGACGAATAGACCTTGGGCTTGATGCGCTGGTCTTCGGAAAGATCGAGGTCTTTCAGGATCGCCGCGCCCGCCTGGCGGACATCCGCCTGCGAGTCGGAGTGGATTTCGAGCATGCCGTAGAGGCGCTCGACAATCTGCATGCCGGGGGTCACGCGCGTGGACTTCAGCGCCACGTCGGTCACCTGGTTGATGGCGATGCCCGGGGAAATTTCCACGAACAGCGCGGCTTGGCCAGCCACCGGCAGATAGCCGCGCGCCACGGTAGCCAAGAACGAGGCAAACTGCGGCTGCAGGCTATCAATGAATATGTAGGTCCTTAATTCAGCCATGGGAGCTCCTTTTTATTTTCCGCCGCAGGCCGCCGCGGCTTCTTCCATCATTTTTACACTGTTCGACGAGCCCACGCGCGTGGCCCCGTTGCGGATCATCAGCATCGCGTCGGCATACGAGCGCACGCCGCCGGACGCTTTCACGCCCAGGCGCTTCGGCGCCACGGTGCGGGCCATCAGCGCAATATCTTCCGCCGTGGCGCCGCCCTTGTTGAACCCGGTCGAGGTCTTCACGTAGTCCGCACGCGCCTTCATGGAGGCTTCGCACGCCTTGACGATTTCGTCCTTGGTCAGCAGGCAGGTTTCCAAGATCACCTTCAGGAGCGCACCGCCATCCTTGCAGGCCTCGGACACCGCGCGGATGTCGCGCGTCACCGCGTCCCAGTCACCCGCCTTGGCCAGGCCGACATTCATCACCATGTCAATTTCCTTGGCCCCTTCGCGGATGGCCCGGCGGGCCTCCAGCGCCTTGATTTCCGGCGGCGCCGCGCCCAGGGGGAAGCCCACCACCGCGCACACCTTCACGGACGAGCCGCGCAGGATTTGCGCCACATAACGCACCCACACCGAGTTCACGCAGCAACTGTAGAAATTATGCTTCAGCGCGCCCTCGCACAGTTGCTTGATCTCCGCCTGCGTGGCCTCCGGTTTCAGCAGCGTGTGGTCAATCAACCGCGCCAGTTGGGCCGGCGCCAGATTGGGCATATCCGTGGTGCTGGCTGTGCCGCCCCCGCCGACGATTTGCCGTACGCGCTCGGCGATGCGCGCGATGTCTTGTGCAGATAAGTCCAATTTCATCTCCTTTATAGCCGCCATGATCGGGGTGCCCGCCCGGCCGCTTTCGAGGTCCTTGATCATCTGAACGCGCCGCAGGTGCCTCTCTTCGGTGCAGTCAGTGGCGATAAACATCGCCGCAATGGCCTTCGCCTGTTCCAAATTGATTTGTCCCGAGCCAAGCGTCAGCACATTCGCCCCGTTGTGCTGCCGCGAATTTTTCGCCAGCGCCTCGTTGTAGCACGCCGCCGCCCGCACACCGGGGATTTTGTTGGCCGTCATGGCCGATCCAATGCCCGCGCCATCCACCATGATCCCCAGATCGCACCGCCCCGCCGCCACCGCCCGCGCCACCGCCGCCGCAAAAACCGGGTAGTCCACCGCGTCCTTTGAATGCGTGCCCACGTCCGTCACATTATGGCCCTGTTCCTTGAGCCAAGCCGCCAGTTGCGACTTCATTTCAAAGCCGCCGTGATCGGCGCCAACCGCAATCCTGCAACGACGTGACGACATAGTGCGCATATCTTTTGCAGGCGCCCCCTCCCAGCGCAAGCCCGAAATGAATAAAACGCCCCGCGGGGGGGGGGGGGCGCCGGCTCCCGCTGGCCTACTGTTGCAGGCCCAACGTGTTGAGCTTGGGCCGGATGACCATCCGGCAATACGGGGCGCTCTTGTTGCGCAAATAGTATTCCTGATGATCCGCCTCGGCGGGATAAAACGGCCCGGCGGGCTCGATTTGGGTGACGATGGGCCCGGTAAACTGGCCGGAGGCATTGGCCGCGGCCAGCGCCGCTCGCGCGGCCTCCGCCTGCGCGGGGCCGTGGGTGAAAATGGCCGACCGATATTGCGTGCCCACGTCTGCCCCTTGGCGGTTGAGCTGCGTGGGATCGTGCGCGCGCAGAAACAAGTCCAGCAGCGCGGCGTAACTGGTCTGCGCAGGGTCAAATTCGATTTGCACGGCTTCGGCATGGCCGGTCTCGCCGGAGCAGACGTCGCGGTAGGTTGGGTTCGTTGTTTCACCGCCGGTATAGCCGGAGGTCACGCGGCGCACCCCCGGTTGCTGGCGGAAGATTTCTTCAATGCACCAGAAGCAGCCGCCGGCAAACGTGGCCAGCTCAACGGGGGGCGGGGGTGCAGGCATGGGGGCCTCCTGAATGAACCGGATGATTTTGGCGGCCAGTTTGTCGTGGCCGTAGTCCAAGGGCAGCACATGGCCCGCGGCGTGATATTCCGCCAGCGCAGAGGGCGCGGCGTTGGTGGCGGCAAAGAAAAAGCGCGAGGCGGACGAATCTACAATTTGGTCGTTGGCGGCAATGGCCATGACCAGCGGACCGTGCCATTCGGCGGCGCGCGGGCGGATTGCATCGGTGGCGGCAAACAGCGCGCGGTACATATCGCGGTGGATAAACCGGTCCGTTTGATACGTCGCGCGCGCGTCGGGATCGTGGAGGTCTTTGGGCAGGCGCGAGGCAATGGCGTCTGTGAAAATCAGCAGGTGATCCAGCAGGTTGAACCATGTTTCGGGGGCCAGCACGGGCGAGCGGGCGCGGGAGACTTCGACCAGTGGCGCAATCATCACCAGACCCGCCACCGAATTAGCCGGGCGCAGCGCGGCATCAAAGGCCAGCGCGCCGCCCAGCGAGTGGCCCACCAGCCAGACGGGACGGGCGGGTTCCGCGGCACGGAGGTCGGCAATTTCGCCGTCAATCGCCTGCCGCCAGTCGGCCAGCGTGATTCCCTTCATGCCGGTGGGCGGCACGCCGGAGCCCGGCAGCCGCAGGGCGCGCACCGCGAAGCCGGCTTCCGCCAGTGGTGGCGCCAGCTTCGCATAGACCGCGGGGCCATCGGCAAAGCCATGGATCAGCAGCAGGGCGGGGGTTCCCGTCGGATTCAGCAAGAACGGCGTGGCGGGCGCGTGGGGGGCATTGGGCGCTTGGGCGCCGGCGCGAATGTGCCGCGCATAAAGGGCATCGGCCACCAGCCACAAAACGGCCAGCGTGGCCAGCAGAATGGTCAGCAGAGCGCCCAAGCGGAGGGGGGCGGTCACGGGACCGACATTCAGTTGCCGGTGAAGCGCAGCGCGTTGCCCGCGCTCTGGAGCAATTCTTGGAACCGCGGTTCGGCGCTGCGGCGTTCCATCTCCTTTTGAATGGCGTAATAGACGAACAGCGAGTCGTCCGTCGCGCGGTGGGCTTGCAGGCCGTCGGTCGAAATATCGAAGAAGTTGATCAAATCCTCAACGCGGTGCGAGGGCAGGTTGGGGTACCAATTGCGGAAGAGCGTCAGGCTGTCGAGCACGGCGTTCTTCGGCGCGGGCATGTGGTTGCGCTCGGCTTCGGCGGCAATGAAGCGGATGTCGAACGGCGCGTTGTGGGCAATCAGCACCGCGCCATCAATGAACTCCAGAAACTCGGGATAAACCTCGGCAAACGTGGGGCAATCCTTGACCATGTCGCTGCTGATGTTGTGCACGTTTTGCACGTA
>MWEZ01000058.1 GCA_002071335.1 Verrucomicrobia bacterium ADurb.Bin018 | reverse complement strand
GGCGGCAAGGCGCTGGATGTGGCCAAGTATGTGGCCTTCCTGACCCGGCTGCCGTATTTGGCGGTGCCGACCTCGCTGTCCAACGACGGCTTTTGCAGCCCGCAATCGAGTTTGACGCTGGAAGGCCGGCGCAAGTCGCTGCCTTCGGCCATGCCGTTCGGCGTGGTGATTGATACGGAAGTCTGTCTGGCGGCGCCGGACATCCTGTGGCACGCGGGCGTGGGCGATCTGGTAGCCAAACTGACCGCCGTGGCGGATTGGAAGTTGGCGTTCCATGCAGTGGGCACGCTGGTGGATGATTTTGCCGCGCTGCTTTCCGATGCCTCGGTGTTTCAGTTTATTGCGCGGCCCACGCACGACCTCGAAGGCGTGCGCCTGCTGGGCACGGCGCTCATGTTGAACGGCATTGCGATGGCGGTGTGCGGCTCCTCACGGCCGGCCAGCGGCAGCGAACATTTGATTTCGCACGCGCTGGATTCATTGAGCGAACGCCCGCGGATGCACGGCCTGCAAGTCGGCGTGGCGACCTACCTCATCAGCCTGCTCCAAAAGCAGAATTCAACCACCATTGCCGACTTGTTCAGCAAAACCGGCTTCTGGCGCACGGTGGCGGCGGACCCCTTCCGCCGTGGCGAATGGTTGGAAGCCATCCGCCGCGCGCCGACCATCAAGCAGGATTTTTATACCGTCTTGAGTTCGCGCGACTGCCTGCCCGAAGCGGAAGCCCATCTGCGGAATGACCCGCATTTGCGGGCCTGTTTCGTGGATTAAACCGGCGCCCGGCCGGAATGCAGCCTTGCGTTGCCCGTGGCGGGTTCGCTAGAGTCGGCCCATTATTCGCAAAGGCAACAGGAGAGGCTGAAATGAAGATTTTGGTGACGGGCGGCACGGGATTTACGGGCAAAGCGCTGGTGCGGCGGCTGCTGGATGACGGACATCAGGTGGTCGCGCTGGATTACAAGGAAGGCCTCAAGACCGAAGAACTGCGCCAATGGGGTGCGGAAGTGGTCATTGGCACCGTGACCGACCGCGACTGCGTACGCCGCTGCATGCAGGGCGTGGAAATTGTGCAGCACTTGGCCGCCGCATTTCGCGAACTGAACGTTCCGGAAAGCTATTATGACCACGTCAACGTGGACGGCACACGCATCTGCCTGGAAGAGGCCCACGCTGCCGGCGTCAAAAAGTTCATCTACTGCTCCACGTGCGGTATTCACGGCAATGTGAAAAATCCGCCCACGGACGAAGAGCACAATATCGGCCCCGCCGATTATTACCAGAGTACCAAGTACAAGGCCGAACCGGTGTGCCTCGACTTCATGAAGAAAACCGGACTGCCAGTGACTATCCTGCGCCCCGCAGCCATCTACGGCCCCGGCGACCCGGAGCGCTTCCAAATGATTTTCAAGCGCGTCAACCGCGGCCGCTTCCCCATGTTCGGCAGCGGCAAGACGCTCTACCACCCGCTATATATTGACAATCTGACCGATGCCTTCGTGTTGGCCATGGATTTGCACAAGGGCAACGGCGAGGCCTATCTGATCGCCGACGAAGAATACGTGGAAATCAAGGACCTTGTGCAGCGCGTCGGCAAGGCGTTGAATGTGGATGTCCAGATTCCGCACTACCCGATTTGGCCCGTGATTATTGCCGGGCATATTTGCGAAAAAGTGTGCAAGCCCCTGCGCATCACGCCGCCGATTTTCCCGCGCCGCGTGGATTGGTTCCGCCAGAATCGCGCCTTCAAAATTGACAAAGCCAAGCGGGATTTGGGCTACGCGCCCAAGGTGGGACTCGATGAAGGCCTGCGCCGTACCGCCGAATGGTATCGCGCGGAAGGCCTGATCTAAACGAACCGCCCCCTACTGGGTTAGGCGCGCAGCCAAATCGTCATAGATTTGGTTGACCGTGCGCTGGAAGGCCGGCCAGGAATGTGCAGCTTCGGCGCGCGCTTGCGCCGCGGCGCCCAGCCGGGCGCGCAATTCAGGGTCCACTGCCAAACGGCGCATTCCTTCTGCGAACGCGGCGGGTTCCGGCGCGGCCAGGCAGGCGGTTTCGTCGTTCAGCACCTGGGTATGCGTGGGCAGCGCCGTGGCCAGCAGCGGTTTGCCGGAAGCCATGTAGGAATAGATCTTCATGGGCGTGTTGTTGCCTTGCGTGCGCGGGGAAACAAGCACATCAGCCAGCGCCAGCATGGCGCCAAGGCGGTCCACCGGTTGCGGACCGATGAAGCGCACCCGGTCGGCCACCCCCAACTGGCGGCACATGGCTTCGTAGCGGGCAATATCTCCTGGGACACCCCCGGCCACGATCAACTGCGCCGGCGAGCTGGTCGGATCGGTCACCAACTTGTGGAATGCGGCCACCAGTAAATCAATGCCTTGATAAGATTCCAGATTGCCCACATAGACGAAACGGCAACCGGCGCCGGTCGGCGGAAACAGCGCTTGCTCCGCGGGCGTGGGCTCGACTTCTTGCAGTAGCGAAATATCCGTCAGCAAATAGACTTGGCACGCACCGTGGCTTTGGGCTTCTTCCACCAAGGCCGGGCAGACCGCGATCACCGCCGTGGCGGCGCGGATCATTCGGCCCTCCGCCCACCGCATGGCGCGGCCCAGCCAGCCCAGCCACGGATGCTTGTCCACAATCTGGCGCGAGAGCGATGAATCCATGTCATAAATAAACGGCACGCGATACCACCGTTGCAAAAAGCGCGCGATGAATGCGGATTCTTCCACCGCGTGGATCACATCATACCGCTGGCGACGCACCATGCCCCACGCCTGGAAAAACATGAAGGCGTCGCACACCAACTTGGCGAACGAGAGGCCCGGGGGAATCTTCCTGATCCCCGGCACGCGCCGCGTCCGGTGAATCG
Organism: Verrucomicrobia bacterium ADurb.Bin018; assembly: GCA_002071335.1. Lineage (GTDB taxonomy): Bacteria > Verrucomicrobiota > Kiritimatiellia > CAIQIC01 > Lenti-01 > CAZNGD01. The sequence goes on along the minus strand of MWEZ01000058.1, from coordinate 10,196 downwards.
TCACGCCGGGGTGCTCGCGGTCGGCCCCCACGGGATACGTCAGTACATCCACGGTCGCGCCGCGGGCGGAGAGCACGCGCAGCAACAGATTCACCGCGATGGGCGTGCCGCGTTCTTCGTAAAAAGGTTGAGGAGCAAGCAGGAGTATCTTCATTATTCTTTCCCGGCTGGCGGGGGCCCGCGTCGCCCGGCGCGACCGCGCACCGCCGGGGAAGTCGGCGGGCGGCCATCCCGAGGCCGGGCATCATGGATTTTTTGGTAGCTAATCAATGCCGTTCAAGTTACCGTTCAGGCACTTGAAAGCAAGTCGAAATCGGGCCGCCCGCGTGAGCACAACCCGCGCGCCGGCCCGAAAACATGGATGAAGCAAACGATGCAAATAAACGAGAATTTTTCAGCGGCAGCCCGTTCCCGCAACTTGGCGCAAATGGGCACGGAAAACTTTGATGTGCTTGTGGTGGGTGGTGGCATTCAGGGCGCCACCATCGCGTGGGCTACAGCCCGGCGGGGGCTGCGCGTGGCCTTGGTGGAAACGGCCGATTGGGGCGCGGGCGCCAGCGCCAACAGTTTGAAGATCATCCACGGCGGCCTGCGCTATCTGCAGCACGCCAACTTGGTGAGAATGCGCGAATCCATCCGCGCGCGGCGTCGGATCATCCAACTGGCGCCGGCCACCGTCGAACCCCTCGCCTGCATCATGCCGGGGCGCGGCTGGGGCCTGCGCAATCCGTTGGCGCTGCTGGCCGCGCTGACGGCCAACGCCGTATTGAGCGCGGATCGCAACCGGGGCGCGCCGGCCAATCGCCGTTTGCCGGCAGGGCGGCTGATCTCGCGCCGCGCGCTGGAAGCGGCATTCCCGCTCGGCATTTTCCGCGACGAATCGGCGGGCATGGTCTGGTATGACGCGATTGCGCAGGACATTGACCGCCTGACGCTGGCGTTTGTCGAGGCTGCGGCAAACTTTGGCGCTGTTACCGCCAATTATGCCAAAGCCACTCAATGGCTGCGCGATGGCGACAAGGTCGTCGGCGCGGCAGTGGAAGACACGCTGACCGGCCTGCGGCACGAGGTGCGCGCCACTCATGTGGTGTGCTCTGCCGGGCCGGGCACGTTGGCGCTCTCGCCCAACGCCGGCGCACCACGCTGGGTCAAGGCCATTAACCTCGTGCTAAAAAAGCCCTTGGTTCAGGACTATGCGCTGGCCATCGAAAGCAAGTGTGAATATCGCGACTCCAACGCACTGATCCAGCGCGGGCACCGCAACTTCTTTGTGGTGCCGTGGCAGGGCGGCACGATGGTCGGCACGTTGTATGTGCCATATGACCCCGCCAAGGATCCCTTGCCCGCCACCGCTGGCGAAATCCTGGAGTTGATGAAACAGGTCAATGAAACCGGCTTCTTGCCGCCGATTCAGCCGGGTGATATTTGCCGGGTGCATTCCGGGGCGCAAGCCGCCGGCAAACAGGATACCGAGCCTGCCACGCAAACCCAGGTATTGCGCGCGGCGCCCGGCCTCTGGGTGGTACAGGGAGTGAAATATACCACCGCGCTGGAAACCGCCGATGACGTGGCCGACCGCCTCGCGCGCGGTCGCCGCCGGCCGGCGGATGAACCGCTGCCGTGGCGAGAGCCGCCACAGGATTTGGCGGCCCTGGTGGCCCAAGCGGTGGATTCCGAAATGGCCGTACGGCTCGAAGATGTCATCATGCGGCGTTCGCATCTGGGGTTCTTTGGCCTGCCGGATGAGGCTACGGTAACTTCGTGCGCGGATGCCATGGCTCGGCGACTGGGCTGGGATGTTGCGCGCCGCGAAGCGGAAATCGCAGCCCTGCGCCAAGCCCATAGCCTGCCGCCCCTCGGTGAATAACCCGGCCAAAGCCCGCTTGAAATACCCCGGGGGCTGTTTCATACTGCGCGCATGACTACAACTCCGTTCAGCCTGTCGGTTGTCATTCCGGTTTATAATGAGGAGCCCAATGTGGCCGTCCTCGCCAAAAAAGTGCACGACGCGCTTTCCGCGTTTGGTCGCACCTACGAAATCATTCTGGTGGATGACGGTTCGCGCGACGCCTCGTGGGAGCGGCTGTGCGAAGCCGCCCGGATGTATCCTCACTTCCGGCTGATCCGGTTCCGGCGCAATTTTGGCCAAACCGCAGCGATGTCCGCCGGCATTGATGCCGCCAAGCACGATGTCATTGTCACCCTGGATGCCGACCTGCAAAACGACCCGGCCGACATTCCCCTGCTGCTGGCGGAAATGGAACGCAATGACTATGCCGTGGTATCCGGCTGGCGCAAAGACCGCAAGGACCCCTTCATCAACCGACGGCTGCCGTCCATTTTGGCCAACGGGCTGATTTCGCGCATCACCGGCGTGCATTTGCACGATTACGGCTGCACTCTCAAGGCCTATCGCCGCAATGTGCTGCAAGGCGTCCGGCTCTATGGCGAAATGCACCGGTTTATCCCCGCGCTGTGTTCGTGGGTGGGCGGTGAGATTGCTGAAGTGGTGGTCAGCCACCATCCGCGCGTGGCCGGCAAATCCAAATATGGCATCGGGCGCACCTTCCGCGTGATTTTGGATTTGTTCACCGTGAAGTTCCTGCTGCGCTTCACCGGCGGCCCCATGCAGTTATTCGGGAAGATTGCCTTCTTGTTCGGCGGTGGCGCGGCCATCATGCTCCTGATCGTGCTGCTGGAGCGCCTGTTCGGCAGTGGCGGTGCGGAACATCTCTACCTGATCAAGCGGCCGTTCTGGGTCATCACGCCCTTCATGCTGTTGGCTTTTTGTATGCAATTCATTTCGATGGGCCTGCTGGCGGAAGTCCAGATTCGCACCTACCATGAATCGCAGGACAAGCGCATTTATGCGATCCGCGAGACGTTTGAGTCGCCGCCCGCCTGATGCTGCCGCTTGACGATCTGCGCCTGTTCCTTCCCATCGCGACGGCGCTGATTGCCCTTCTAGTACTGGGCGTGGCCGCACTTTTTTATTTGGCAGATGGCCGTAGACGCGCCACGCAATCTTGGAGCGATGCCCTGGCCCATTACGCCGCCGTCAGCCCGTGGCGTGGGCGGGATGTGCTGCTCGTCATTCTGGCGGTGGCTGCCGCCCAAGTCATTCGTCATTTTTTGCCGGAGCGAGTCTGGCTGGATGTCCTCTGTTTCCAAGGCGTGGGCGTGGCGGTTGTTTTGGCCCTAGCCGTGCGCAAAAAACAACCGTTCGGCGCACCCATCACGTGCGGTACGGCGCTTTGGCAGGCCGCACTGCGCTGGCTGGCCCTGCTGCCCATTCTGTGGTTCAGCGCTTTCATGTGGCAGGGGTTGCTCCAACTGCTGGGTCACGCCACGGAGTTGCAAACCGCCGTTCAGATATTTTTAGAAACCCATGACCCGCGCCAACAACTGCTCTTTTTTGCCCTTGGGGTGGGTTTGGCGCCGCTGGCGGAAGAATTATTTTTCCGCGGCCTGCTGTTGCCGCTGCTGGTACGCCGGTGGGGCCCCCTGCCCGGCTTGCTGGTGAGCGCGCTACTCTTCGCGGTGTTGCACGCAGACCTCGGCTCGCTGCCGGCGCTGGCCATCTTTGCGGTTGGGCTGACGTTGGCCTGCGCGCGCACGGGGTCGTTGTGGGTAGCCGTGCTGATGCACGCGCTGTTCAACGCGGCCAATATGGCGCTGCTGCTGGCGCTCGTGCGCGCCGGCGTTTTGAACAGCCCGTGACGCCTGCCGGCGCGGTGTTATTCTGGAAAACGCGGCAACTCAGCCGCAATGATCGCGCCCCACTTTTCTTTGGCCAGCGTCATGGCGCGACCACGATGGCTTAATTTGTTTTTTTCTTCGTTGCCCATCTCGGCAAAGGTCCGGTCGTGGCCATCGGGAATGAATAGCGGGTCATAGCCGAACCCCTGCGCCCCCCGCAGTTCTTCGATGATCCGCCCCGGACAGGCACCCGCGACGGTTTCCACGCGACCGGTGGGGTCGCTCAACGCCGCCACGCAACGGAAACGCGCCGCGCGGTTTTTCACGCCGGCCAATTCTTGCAGCAGCCGAGCGTTGTTGCGGGCATGATTGCCAGGTTCGCCGGCATAGCGCGCGGAATACACTCCCGGCCGGTTGTCGAGCGCGGCCACTTCCAAACCGGAATCATCCGCCAACGCCCAGAGACCGGTAGCCAGGGCCAGTTCACGCGCTTTCTTGGTGGCGTTGGCCTCGAAGGTGTCGCCATCCTCGACCACTTCGCCCAACTCGGGGAAAGCGGCAGTGGATACCCACTCCACGTGCGGCAGATCAAAGATTTCGCGGATTTCCTGGATTTTGTGGGCGTTGTGCGAGGCAATCAAGATTTTCACGGGGAGTTCCTTATTTTAGCCGCCGATGTACCGGCGTTCGATCTGGCGGGAAATGCCCGTCAGGATTTCATACGGAATAGTGCTGCAATGTTTGGCCAGTTCATCCGCCCAGATGGCTTGGTCTCCCTGAATGCCCATCAAGACCACTTCATCGCCGGGTTGCACACCGCTATTCGCGCCCAAGTCGGCGGTAACCCAGTTCATGCTGACACGCCCCACAACGGGGCGGCGTTGACCGCCAATCAGCACGTGCCCCCGGTTGCCCAGATGCCGCTGATAGCCATCGGTATAGCCGCAACTGATCACCGCCAAATCGGTGGGCGCACTGGTGCGATAGCTGCTGTAATAACCCACCGGAAATCCCGCTGGCACTCGCTTGACCTGCATCACGCGGGATTTCCAGCTCAAAATCGGGCGGGTTTGAAAACGTCGGCCCGCTTCCGACGCGCTGTAGCCATAGAGCGCAATACCAATGCGCACGGCATCATGATCGCATTCCGGCAAAAGCAGCGCCGCGCGGCTGCTCGACATGTGGCGATAAAGCCGTCGCCCCACCGCTGCCTCCAGCATGGGCACCGCCTGTTTGAATTTTTCCACCTGGTTGCGGGCCGCGGTTGGCTTGCGTTCCGGTTCCACCATCGCAAAGTGGGTACAGACTCCCTGCACGGAAAGCCCGGGGAGCTGCGTCAACGCCGCCGCCGTCGGCAGTTCATCGGGGCAGATAAATCCCAAGCGCCCCATGCCGGTATCCAGTTTGAGATGCACCGGCAACTCACCGCCCGCTGCTACGGCAGCCGCAGCCAGCGCCTCGCCGTGGGCCTGGGACACCACCGCTGGCGTGATCCGGGAGCGCAACAGCCGTGGCACATCGGCAGGCCAAGTCGCACCCAGCACCACAATCATTTCGGCATTCGGTGCAACCGCGCGCACGGCTTCAGCTTCCGCCACATAGGCCACCGCAAAATGCCGTACGCCGCAGCCCGCCAGCGCCGCCGCCAGCGGCGTCAGCCCGTGCCCGTAGGCATCCGATTTGATCACCGCCATCAACTGCGTCGGCCCCAAGGCGGCGCGAATGGCAGCCACATTGTCGCGCACGACACGCAAATCCACTTCAACCCAGGAACCATCACAATTTATCATGCGCGCCATTAAACACACCCCGCTAGCCCCGCGCCACCTTTTTCAGCCGCCGCCCATCCGTTGGGATTACAAAAGCCGCTCACCACATCATGAGTATTAGCCACTTCACGCATCTTTTCCCGCAAACTCAACCAGTGCAGTCACCTTTCAGCTTGAAAAGGCCAATTGCGGCATCTTTACGCTGGACAGGCACTTAACCTGCGGTAAACTTTTTCATCAAAGAAGATATCCAGTAGAGATTATGGAGTGGGCATGAAAGGCTTGCGTGGTTGGTTCTCGATGCTTCTGGCCGTGGTGTTGGCTGGGCTGTTGATTGGTTGTGGTGGCGGGGATGACAAGATTTCCAATCCCGATCCTGGCAGCAACGATCTCAACGTCATTGTTGCATTTGGAGACAGCATCACTAAGGGCAGCGAATGCCCCTGCGCTGCCTATCCGCCCCGTTTGGCGGCCTTGACTGGCAAAGTGGTGCACAACGCGGGTATCGGCGGCAGCCGCGCCACCGGTGGCGTCGGACGCACCAAACAGGTCATCAACAAGTATCACCCGGCGTTTATGCTGATCCTCTACGGGGTCAATGACGTGATCCACAGCTACAGCCGCGACGCAATTATTGGTGCGCTGGACCGTATGGTCACTATTTGCCAGGAAAACCACGTGGTGCCAGTGCTGGCCACCTATCCCATGCCGATTCATGGCCACCGGTTTTTTGCCGGCAGTACGGTGCGACTGAATCAAGCTATTCGCGATTTGGCGGCGGCGCGGAACATTCGGTGCGTGGATCTGGAGCGGGAGTTTGCCACGGGCTATGACCATAGCGACCCGAATCACACCCGCCCGATTCCGGACCCGTCGCTCTACATGCCGGACGGCCTGCATCCGAACGATGCCGGTACGCAGGTCATGGCGATGGCGTTCGCAGACCTGTTCTAACGCGCCGCGCCTACGGCGCGGAGCCGATCCACATCGCCCGGTTGGTCCCGGTGGCGCTCAAGTCGCCGCCCAGCGACCACAAATAGAAGGTCACTTTGGAGCTGGCTTCATATTTATAGCTCATGCCCCACGGATCCTGCAGATTCGTCAGCGAGTGGTTGGCCGCCTTCAAGGCATTGGACAGCGTGGCCAGATTTTGTGGCACCTGACCATACTGCGCGAGATAATCCCCAACAAACGAGGAGAGTTGGGTAATCTCGGCATTGGCTCTGTCGCGGGCGGCTTTCTTCTGCGCATTGCCGGCCAAGCCCAAAATCAGCGCGGCCAGCAGAGCGATGATGGCAATCACCGTCAGCAGTTCCACCAGCGTAAAGCCGGCGCGTTTATTTGTGTTCATGGTGTCTCCGGCGGCAGCAGCGGCTAGCCCATGAAGGACGAGCGGATGAATACCAGCACGAACAGCGCCACGGTTTCAATGACGCCGAGCGTCATCAGGTAGTTGCCGAAGCCCTGACCGGTTTCCGCGAGGGCATCCGCGCCCGCCGCGCCGGCATAGCCTTGGAACCACGCGGAAACGCCTATGCCCAGCCCGCCGAAGATGCCGCCGATGAGCATGGTGGCCCAATTCTGGGCCGCGGTGGCGCTCTTGGCCACTTCCACCATCCAGCCCATCAGGATCATGCCGTAAATCGTCTGCGACAGCGGCGCACCGATGAAGGTAATCAAAATGAACGGCGCGGCTTTGCTCTGGGCGTAGCATTTTTTCCACGCCCCAATGGCCGAAGCGCCAGCCAACCCGGCGCCGATGGACGACCCCACCGCCGCCAAACCCAACGCGGCTGCGCCGCCTGCCTTGCCCAATGCTTCAATTGTTGCTGCATCCATGTTTGCTCTCCTCGCTTCCGGGCGTTGCCGCCCATTTTTTACATTCTTTTGTCTAGGTTGCCATCTCCGGTTTCGCGAACGGCTTGTAGGGCGAGCCGCTCCACGAAATACCCTTGTGATTGGAAAACTCCAGCGTATTCAACCGGATGCCGTGCACCAGTACGCCCATGGTGCTCAACAGGATGTTGAGCGTATGCGCCAGGAACGCCAGTACCGCACCGAGCAGCAGGCCCCACCAAGGCTTGTCGCCGCCAAAAATCATGTTGTTGAATGCATTGGCCACCGCGAACCCCGCCGTGCCCACCGCATACAACCGGACATACGACACCACATCGGTAAAATTGCTCACCAGACTCAAGGGCAGCAGCGCCAAGTTGAACCAGCCATCCTTGATTTCACGCGGCGGCATCATGAACAAAACGATCAGCACAATGCCGGCCACAAGAGAATAGACCAACACGCGCCACAGCATGGCCGTGGTCTCGGCAGACAGGCCCAGGTAACCCAGCATGTGGCCCTTGAGCACCATGTCATCGGCCAGGAAAAACATAAACCACGTGGTCAACGTCCAGCCGAACTGCTCCAACGCCTTGAATTGGCGGCTGCGCGCCAACTCCCACACGTTCCACAAGTGGCCAATGGTCAGTTGAATGGTCCCGATCAGGAAGCACAGCCCCATGATGTTCTGCGCGGACTTATCGGGATCCGTCAGGAACGGCACTTGGATCTTGTTCAGCCCCGCTTTGGCCAGGATTTCCGGCGACATTCCGAAAATGGTGCCGGTAATCAGGCCCCAGATTATTGTGCACACACTGGTGACGACCAACAGGTGAACGGCATTGCGCGGTAACTTATTCCGCGCCCAGAGCGTCAGGCCAAGGAAGATCAGCCCGTAGCCCGCGTCGCCAATAATCATGGCGAAGAACAGCGAGAAAAACAGCATGAAGACCGTGCTGACATCCGCCTCGTTATAGGCCGGCAAAATGTTGATGCCCTGGAAGACAGCCTTGATCGGCGCGGCCCAGCGCGGCGGCTTGAGTTTGACCGGAACATCATCCTGCGGGCCGGGGTCCACCACCAGCATCCCCCACCCCCGCGTCGCGGCCACGGCTTTCACCTGCGGCACATCTTCCGCCGGAATAAATCCTTGGACATACGCCACGGATTCCGCGGTGCCCATGCCCGCGCGCACTTCTTGGAGCTGCACATCGGCTTCGGCTTCGTTCAGCAGCCGCTCCAGCAACGGTCGGTCACCGGCGAGCGCCTGCATTTCCTTGGCGGTGGCCTCGAGCGCGCCCTGCAAGCGGCCGATTTCCGCCCGCAATTCGGTGAGCGAATCTTCCGGCAAACGTTGTTCATCGGCGCCAGCCCATTCAAATGGTTTGCATCCGAACAACGCCCAATATGCATCGTTCTTGCGGATGCCCATTTTTTGCGCGGTGACGCCTTCCGGCATGGGCGGGGCGCCCTTGGCCGGCGCACGGTACAACTTGAGCCACACATTTTGCGCGGCCAATCGCTTGATTTGCAGCGGATCGAAATTGCCGAACGGCTCCAGCCGCGCTACTTCCGCTTGCAGATATTCCAGCCGCTCCTGGCAATCCTTGCGAATATCCAGCAAGTAGCCGATTTCTGCCACGACTTCGCCAAAAGTATGCCCGGTGGGCTTGGCATCTTTGGCCATGGGCAACGCTTCGAGCAAACGGCGCAAGCCGGTTGCTTTCTCGCGCGCCACATCCAGCCCCGATCCTGCTGGCGGCACCACCGGCGTCACATGCAGCACGCCAAGTTCGCGGAGGGCATCCAATGTGGCCTTGCGGTCGTGCGCCACGCACAACACCGTCAATTTTTTCATTGGGACGATCATGCGGCTGATCCTCCGGCCACGGCCGCCGCCGGGGCGGCCGCCTTCTTGATGGATTTGTCTTTGGCAATCTTCGAACGCACCACCGCGCTGGTGTTTTCATCGCCGAGGAAAATCCGGATGCGCCGGATATTTTCCGCGCATTCCGGAATCTTGACCTTCTCGAACAAATTGACGCGCTGGCTGGTGGTGCGCAGTTCTTCGGCCAAGAGACGTAATTGTTCTTCCAGCAGGCGGCGTTCAATACGCAGGCGGAAGAGTTGTTCCAGGGTCGCCAGCCCCTCATCCAGCCAGGCGGGGGTGGCCCATAGGTCCGGCGTGGTGCGCTGGAAGCGGATTTCGCGCAGGGTGCGCACGGCCACCCCGGCAATGTTGCCCGGCTCGACATCAATGGCTTCGACCTTCAACCACGACAGGTAGTCCAGCGGATCGGAGTAGAGCTTGACCCAGTCGGCCAGTGCGCCGCGGGCGGCTTCTTCTTCGGCCCGCTTTTCGGTCACGCGCTGTTCCACCTGCCGGATTTCCATTTGCAGTTGCTGCTTCTTGAGCAGCAACGTCGGCAAATAGCGGCGATAGCGCTTGAGCGCGTCACGCTGCGCCTTCAATTCCGTCTTGGTATTTTTGACCTTGCCCATGCCCGCGTCCTAGGCCGTCGTCTTTGGCCAGAATTGCGCAATCAACTTGGCGGAAATGCCGGTTTCTTCCGGCTCGAAACAGTCGGCCATGATCTGCCAGCCGAGGTCCAGCGCGGCTTCCAACGGGATGTTGACGGACAGGTCCATCATCTCGCGCTCGAAGCGTTCGCCATATTTCAACAGGCGGTTGTCCCACGCGCTCATGCGGAAGCCCATGGACTGCTTTTCCAAGGTCTCTTTGAACGAGGCGTACAACTGAATCATGGTGTTCATCACGGTGCGGTGGTCTTCACGCGTGCGGCCGTTGACCTGCTGTTTCAGGCGCGAGAGCGACCCGAACGGCTCGATGCGGCCGTTGCGCAGATAGAACTGGCCCTCGGTGATGTAGCC
>MWEZ01000057.1 GCA_002071335.1 Verrucomicrobia bacterium ADurb.Bin018 | reverse complement strand
CGCGGTCACCGCCCGCGGCTACAGAAACAGCCATGGCAGCCAAAAAGAAAACGCTCGCGCTTTTTTGCGGCGGTTGCGTCGTTTGCGTTGACGGGTTTTCGGTTTAAAATCTTCTCGCCAAGACGCCAAGAACGCCAAGGGGAAGATGGTGGCAAGTTACAAGTTGCAGGTTGAAGGAGAACAGCCGTAACAGCCGAGCAGGAAAGCAGGAAACCCAGGAAAACAGGAAAAACCATTTCAGCATCTCTCGCCAAGACGCTAAGAACGCCAAGGGAAGATGGTGTTTACCTGACCTCTGAACCCCGAACCCTGACCACTCCTACCGCGGTCACCGCCCCCGGCTACAGAAACAGCCAACAAGGAACTGTATTGTTTGTCTTTGCGCGCTTTGCGTCTTTGCGAGATTTTTTCCCTTCCTGTTTTCCTGTGTTTCCTGATTTCCTGCTTGGGTTTTTTTGATCCCGCCGCCGATATAACGGCGGCCTACATCTTGATCATGTTTGCGATCTTTTGCGGCGGTTGCGTCGTTTGCGTTATCTGGCTGGTCCGTCTTTGCGGAGGGCGGCGATTTGGGCTTCGAGATCAGCGATGCGTTGTTCGAGTTCGCGGATGCGGGGGTTGTCCGCCGTGGCGACGACAGCAACCATCGGCGAGGGTGCAGTTTTGTGGGGGGGCGGCGCGGTCGCCGGCGGGGCATCGCCCAGGGCGTGGGCAAAGCGGTTTTCCTTGCTGCCGGGGGCGCGGGGCAATTCAACGACGTAGGGATCGGGTCGGCGCGCGGCGAGGGCATCCAGCACACGGCGGACCTCGGCGGGCGAAGCAAAGGTATGCAGCCGCGCGGTGCGTCCGCGCAGCTCGCCGGGGGTCTGCGGACCGCGCACGAGCAGCTCGCACAGGACGGCCAGTTCGGGGGTGTCCACGGCGAGGGTTTCCAGCAGCCGGTGGGTGTACTTCAGCACGCGCGAGCCAACGCCGCTGAAGGTGCCGACGAGCTGCTTGTCGTATTGCAGCGTGGCCAAGGCGGCTTCAATCTCGCTGGTGGCGAGCTGCAGGACGGGATCACGGTTGTTTTTCTGGTTGCAGGCGGCCACAAGCGAGTTGAGCGTCAGCGGATAGTATTCGGGGGTGGAGAGTTCTTTTTCCACCAGCGCGCCGAGGATACGCGCTTCCAAGGGCGTGAGGTTCAGTTGCATGCGGCCAGTATAACCATGGGGCCGGTGCGGCGCAAGGCGACGCGAGTATTCTAAAAAGTGATGCCGATGGTGCCGAGGAGCGATTGGAGGCGGAAGGAAAATTCCTTATCGAAGCGCTCCTGCCGGGCGAGGATATCCGCGGGGTCGGTGGCGCTGGAGGACACCGTGCCGTCGGTCTCGATGAACTGCGCTTGCAGCCCGAGGGTCAAGGCCACGCGGTTGAGCGGGATTTCCACCTGCCCGCGAATCCGCAGGTTTTTGTGGCTGAAATCCAGATTTTTTTCGCGGTGGTCGGCGGTGGTGAACCAGCCGGTGCCGCCGTCATAGCTGGCAAACAGGTATTGCACGCGCAGGCGCACCTGCACGCCCTCGGTTTGGCCGAGGTGCAGGTCCACGCCGGGGCCCCACTGCGGGGCGCCCAGGATGGTCAGGCCGCTGGTTTGGCCGCCGACCACGAATTCTTCCGGTGGGTTTTGATAGGTCTTGGTGCCGCGGGGTTCGCCGGCATCAATTTCATAGCGCCCGCCAAACAGCACCAGCCCGAACGCCCAGGAGGGGTTGATGCGCACGAAGTCGCCGATGTTGAAGCCCACGGGCACGAGCAGGAAGTTGAGTTCGGTCATGTTGCCGAACAACTCGGCGTGGAAGGGCGCGCCGGCGGGAATCATCAGGTGGTCGTAGCTCTGGCCCCGATATTCGATGCTGTCGCTGATGGCGATATAGTAATCGCGCCGGGCGGTGGCGGATGTGGTGGGGTTCAGGAAAATGGAATCCAGTTGGAGCTGCACAAAGGCCCAGGCCATATCGAGCGAGAAGCCCATGGCGCGGTAGGAGCCATCGAGGTTGAAGTCGCTGGTGCTGTAGATTTCGGCATCGTCCTGCTTCCAGGTGCTGCCGGTGACATCGTAGAGCTTGCGGCGGGTTTCGGCGATCATGCCCTCGAATTCGGACACCACGCCGAACGAGAGGCGCAGGTTTTGGTCGCGGCCGGGTTCAAGGCAGCCGCCCCATTCCACGCCGGCGCACAGCGCGCCCGTCCCGGTGGTCAAGGTGAGCAGCGTGGCAAGCAGGATTTGGCGGCAGGTCATGTGATCCTTGGGGTTGAGGTGTGTTTTTTGGGGGCGCTTAGTCGCGCAGCAGCAGCCACTGGTTCAGCCACCGGGTGTAGCGGCCATCGGCCTTGGCGGCGGCCAGCGCGGCATTGACGGTGGTGAGCAAATCCGCGCGGCCGGTGCGCACGGCCACGCCGTAGTGGTCGGGCGGGAAGTCCAGTTGCGTGAGGGTGATTTCGGGATCGCCTTGCACGAGGGCGCGGGCGGGTTGTTCGTCGAGCACGATGGCATCCGTGCCGCTGTTTTTGAGCAGGATGACGGCATCCCACAGCGCGCCCATCAGCAGCACGTTTTCCATGCTGGTGAGGTCGCCGGCCAACGCGGCGCCGGCGGAGCCGGGCAGTGCGGCGAGCCGCTTGTCGCGCAGGTCTTCGGCGGTTTGGGGCGCGGGCTGTCCGGCCAGCGTAATGACGACAGGGGTGGCGTTGTAGTACGGCTCGGAAAAATCGGCGGCCTGCCGGCGCTCCGGCGTGATGCTCATCGCGGCGACCACAAAGTCCACCTGGTCGGCGGCCAACGCCGGAAGCAGGTCCACAAAATCAAGTTCCTTGATGAGCAGGGGGCGGCCGGCATGCGCGGCGATGGCCTTGGCGATTTCGATATCGAAGCCGGCGAAGCCGCCTTCGGCGGTATCGCTGCGGGAGGCAAACGGGGGCAGTTTGGCATCGGTGCCAAGCACCAGCGGCGGCGTTGTGGTGCGGGAGCTGCAGGCGGCCAACCACCCCGCGACGAGAGCCAGCAACGCCAGACGAAACAACTTGATTTTCATGGTGTACTCCCTGCTGAAAACATAGGGTCAGCTTACCGTGCCGGCCAACGGGTTGTAAATGGCATTCCCCCGCCGCGGCGGGGAATCAAGGCGCGGCGGGTGCGGCTTCGTTCTGGAATCCGGCGGCGGCCGCGCGGGCGGCGGTGGCGGAGGCGCAGTCGGCAATTTGCATGGCCAGCAGGCGTACGGGGCTGCCGCGCTCCACGCCGAGAATGCCGCCATCCACCGCGAACCAGCGTTCGCCGCCGCCGGGGGTGCGCACATGGACCACGCCGGCTTTCAGCCCGGCCAGCAGCGGCAAGTGCCCGGCCAGCACACCCAGCTCGCCATTCAACGCGGGCACGGTGATGCTTTCGGCAGGACCGGAAAAACATTCCCGATCGGGCGTGCGAATGACCAGCGGGAATTCGGTCATGACTGCGCTTTCATGGTTTGCGCCTTGGCCAAGACGTCATCAATGGAGCCGACCATATAGAAGGCCTGTTCGGGGACGTCGTCATGCTGCCCGGCGAGGACTTCCTTGAAGGAGCGGATGGTCTGCTCCAGTGGCACGAAACGGCCGGGAATGTTGACGAATTGCTCGGCGACAAAAAAGGGCTGGGACAGCAGGCGCTGCACGCGGCGCGCGCGGGCGACCACGGCGCGGTCTTCATCGGAGAGTTCATCCATGCCCAGGATGGCGATGATGTCCTGCAAATCCTTGTAGCGCTGGAGGATTTCCTTGACGCCCTGCGCCACGCGGTAATGCTCCTCGCCCACGACATAGGGATTGAGCAGGCTGGAGGAGGACGTGAGGGGGTCCACGGCGGGATAAATCCCCAGCTCGACCATGGCGCGGGAGAGCTCGGTGGTGGCATCGAGGTGCACGAAGGTGGTGGCGGGGGCGGGGTCGGTATAGTCATCCGCCGGCACATAGACGGCCTGGATCGAGGTGATGGAGCCCTGCTTGGTGGAGGTGATGCGCTCTTGCAGCTCGCCCATGTCGGTGCCGAGGGTGGGCTGGTAGCCCACGGCCGAAGGAATGCGCCCGAGCATGGCGGACACTTCCGCGCCGGCCTGCGTGAAGCGGTAGATGTTGTCAATGAACAGCAGGACATCCTGCTGCATTTCGTCGCGGAAATATTCGGCGACGGTCAGGGCGCTGAGCGCGACGCGGGCGCGCGCGCCGGGGGGCTCGTTCATCTGGCCATAGACCAGCACGGTTTTGTCAATCACGCCGGAGTCCTTCATCTCCTGATACAGGTCAGTTCCTTCGCGCGTGCGTTCGCCCACGCCGGCAAACACCGAGTAGCCGCCGTAGGTCTTGGCGATGTTGTGGATCAGCTCCTGGATCAGCACCGTTTTGCCCACGCCCGCGCCGCCGAACAAGCCGATCTTGCCGCCCTTGCGGTATGGCGTCAGCAAGTCCACCACCTTGATGCCGGTGACGAGGATGTTTTCCTGCGTGCTTTGATCGGTGAAGGCCGGCGTGGGGCGGTGAATCGGCAGGCGCTTGGCGGCCGTGATGGGCCCCCCGCCATCCACCGGTTCGCCGAGCAGGTTCATGACGCGCGCCAAGGTGCCGGGGCCCACGGGCACTTCGATTTCGCGCCCGGTATCGCGGACTTCCGCGCCGCGCACGAGGCCATCGGTCTGGTGCATGGCAATGGCGCGCACGAGGCTGTCGCCGAGGTGCTGGGCTACTTCCAGCACGAGGTTGTCCGGCTGGTCGTTAATGGCGGCATTGGTGGTGGTGAGCGCGTGGAGAATGGGCGGCAGATCGCCGGGGGGGAATTCCACATCCACCACGGCGCCCATGACCTGGGTGATATGGCCGAGGCGCGGTTTGGCGGGGGGGGTGGCGGTTGGTTTCATGATCGTTTTCCTTCGGTTGGGCGTGGGTTCAATGCAGGGCCTCCGCGCCGGCGACAACTTCGGTTAATTCCGTGGTGATGGCATCCTGCCGCGCGCGGTTGCGCAGCAGAGTATAGGTCTGGCACAAGTGATCAATGTTCTTGGCCGCGCTATCCATGGCGGTCATGCGCGCGGCGTGTTCGCCGCTGGCGTTTTCCCACAGCGCGGAAAAGATGCGCTGGCAAACGTGCAGCTCCAGGACGTGGGTCAGCAGCCGGGGCGAATGTGGCTCCAGCAGCACATCGGGCTCGCGCCCGGCGGGCGCGGGGGGCAGCGCGGAGAGGTCCACGGGCAGCAGCCGCTCGACCACGGGTTCCTGCCAGAGGGGGCTGAAGTAGCGGTTGCGGGCCAGGTAGATTTCGTCGTACTTGCCTTCCACGTAGGGGGTGAACACCTCGCGGCTCAGCCGGCGGGCCAGCGTCAGGTCGGGGTGGCGCACGGCCTGCTCGTAGAACGCGCGCACTTCCACCTGCCGGCGAAAATGCTGGTAGCCCTTGCGTCCGCAAAAACTGAAGCGCAGGATGCGGTAGCGCGCGGCGTTTTCGTCGAGCCAGCGGCCCACCAGCCGGATCAGGTTGTTGTTGAACCCGCCGCAGAGCCCCATGTCGGCCGTCAGCATCAGCACAAACACGTTTTCCGGCTTGGCGCGGGGCGCCACCAGCGGATTCTGCCGGTTGACCAGATGTTCCGCCATGCGCAGCAGATGCCGCCATTCCGTGCCGAACCCCTGCGCCTGCGTCAGCATGGCCTGGGCGCGCGCCAGCTTGGTGGTGGCCAGCATTTTCATGGCGCCGGTCACCCGGCGCATTCCCTGCAACTGCCGGAGCTTGGCGTTGTATTCCCGGTAATTGGCCATGGCGCGGCGCGGTTCTCCTCAAGCCACCACGAATGTTTTGTTGAACGCGGCCAGCATGGCATCGAGCTCCGCCTTGAGGTCGCTGGTCAAGTCGCCCGTCTGTTCGAGGCGTTCGCGGAGCGCGGCGTGGGGCCCGGTGAGCGCGAGGCCGAGTTGCCGTTCATATTCGGCCATCTGCGGCACGGGGATGTCGTCGCACGCGCCGGTGCTGCAAGCGTAGAGAAAGATGATTTGCTGGCTAACCGGTAATGGACGTTGGGGGCCCTGCTTGAAGGCTTCCATCAGGCGCTTGCCGCGCGCCAATTGCTGGAGAGTGGCTTTGTCCAGATCGCCCGCGAACTGGGCAAACGCCGCCATTTCACGGTATTGCGCCAGCGTCAGGCGCAGCGTGCCGGCCACTTTTTTCATGGCCTTGAGCTGGGCATCGCCGCCCACGCGGGAAACGGAAATGCCCGGATTGATGGCCGGGCGCTGGCCGGCGTTGAAGGCGCTGGACTCCAGGAAAATCTGGCCGTCAGTGATCGAAATCACGTTGGTGGGGATGTAGGCCGAAATGTCGTTGGCCTGGGTTTCGACAATCGGCAGGGCGGTCAAGCTGCCGCCACCGCGCGCGGGACTCACTTTGGCCGCGCGCTCCAGCAACCGGCTGTGCAGATAGAAGATGTCACCCGGATAGGCCTCGCGCCCCGGCGGGCGGCGCAGCAGCAGCGAGAGCTGGCGGTAGGCCTGCGCCTGCTTGGTCAAGTCGTCATACACAATCAGCGCGTGGCCGCCGCGGTCGCGCCAATATTCCGCCATGGCGCAGCCGGCAAACGGCGCGAGATATTGCAGGGGGGCGGGGTCGGCTGCCGTGGCGGCCACAATGGTGGTATAGGCCATGGCGCCGTGCTGGCGCAGCTTTTCGCACACCTGCGTGACGGTCGAACGCTTCTGGCCAATGGCCACATAAAAACAATGCACGTTTTTGTCGGCCTGGTTGATGATGGTGTCAATGCCCAGCGTGGTTTTGCCGGTTTTGCGGTCGCCGATGATCAACTCGCGCTGGCCGCGGCCGATGGGCGTCAAGGCGTCAATCACCTTGATGCCGGTTTGGAGGGGCTCGCGCACTTTTTGGCGGTCGAGGATGCCCGGCGCGGGCGCTTCCAGCGGGCGCAATTCGGCGGCGTCCGGCGGGGGACCGCCATCCAGCGGATTGCCGAGCGCATCCACCACGCGCCCGGCCAGCGCGGGGCCCACGGGCACGGCGGCAATCTGCCGCGTCCGGCGCACCAAGTCGCCCTCCCGGATGCCGGCGGCATCGCCCATGATGGCCACGCCCACGCTTTGTTCTTCCAGGTTAAGCACAATGCCGCGCACGCCGTTGGTGAACTCCACCAGCTCGCCAGCCATGGCCTGCTGCAAGCCGAAAATGCGCGCGATGCCATCGCCCACACTGAGCACCGTGCCGCTTTCGAACACCTCGGCGGCGCGGTCAAAGTTTTCAATCTGCCGCTTGAGGATGGCGGATATTTCTGCGGGTTTGAGCTCCACGGTCATGGCACAACACTCCTTCAACCTGCCGTCAACCGACGGCGCAGCCGCCGCAACCGGCCGGCCACACTATAATCATGCACTTCGTCGCCGATGTAGGCGATAAAACCACCGCGCAGCTCCGGGGCTTCGCGGAAAACCGGCGCCAGTCGCCGGCCGGCGCCCAGTCGCGCCAGCAGCACTTCGCGCTGGGCGCCGGTCAGGGGCCGGGCGGAGACAATTTCCGCCGGCATCACGCGGGCCTGCGCCTGCTGCCGGCGCGCAAATTCGGCGAGAATCCGCGGCAAATGTTCCAGCAATTGCGCGCCTTCGCACTGCGCCAAAAACTCGGTCATGGTGGAGCTAAATGCCGCGCGCTGCGCCAGCCCGCGCAAGGCGGCCAGGCGCGCCGGTTTTTCGCCCAGATGCCGGCAGGCCACGAACGTCCGGAAATCCGGTGTAGTCTGCAGCCACGCCTGCACTGTTTCCACCTCCGCCTTCACGCGGGCCAGCGAATCGTTCTGCGTGGCCAGGTCCAGGAGGGCCTTGGCGTAGCGGCGAATAATGGCCAGCGGTTGCGCCACGTCACTCCAGCTCCTGCAAGAGGCGGTCGGTCAGCGCGTGGTCGGCGGGGGCATCCAGCTTCTGATCCAGCACGCGCCCGGCCACATCCAGCGCCAATTCCGCCGCGGTGCGCCGCAGTTCGCCCACCGCCTGCTCCTGCGCGCGGCGAATGGCGTCTTGCGCGGCGCGAACGGCCTGCGCGGCATCCGCCGCGGCTTTTTCCTCCACCGCCTTGGCGGTGGCAGCCGCCGCTTCCTGCGCGCGGGCCACCAGCGCAGCCGCTTCCTGCTTGGCGTTGGCCAACATGACCCGCTGAGCCTCTTTATCCAGCTCCGCCTGCGCGCGGATGTCTTCCGCCGCCTGCAGGCTTTGGCGGATTTTATCCTCGCGCCGGTCCAGCGCCTGGCAGATGGGCTTCCACGCCAGTTTGTAAAGTGCGAAGCAGGCCAGCAGGAACGCCACCCAGGTCAACATGACCATTTGGTCGCTGACCTGCAGGACGTTGCCGATCTCCGTCGCCGGCGCCGGCACGGCCACCATCTCCTGTGTTTCGTTCATGCGCGCGCGCGTCCGATCGCCTGGCCTAGATCTGCAGGAAGCAGATCACCAGCGCGAACAGCGCGATGCCTTCCACCAGCGCCGCGCCGATGAACATCGAAGTTTGCAGCTTCGCCGCCAGTTCCGGTTGCCGGGCGATGCCCTTGAGGCCCGCCGACCATACAAAACCAATGCCCACGCCCGCGCCAATGGCCACGAGGCCCGCGCCCAAGCTGGCCAATGCCAGCCCCTTGAATGCCAATTCCGTCATGCTTCAGCTCCTTGTCTTTCCTTATGGGTTGTCCACACCGGTTTGCGCTCAATGCCCTTCATACGCCATTTGGCCAATGAAGATCGCGGCCAAGAGCGAAAAAATGTACGCCTGCAAAAAGGACATGAAAATCTCAAAGAAATAAATCCCGACCACCAGCAAGATGATGGGCGAGGCCAGCCAGCCGAACAGCACCACCATGCTCAGCAGCGCAAAAATCAGGATGTGCCCCGCCAGCACGTTGGCAAACAACCGGATGGCCAGCGCGAACACGCGCGAGAAGAAGCTGATGACCTCCACCGGCACCAGCACCGGCAGCAGAATCCACGGCGCGCCGGTGGGCACAAACGTCCGCAGAAAACCCCGCACGCCCTTTTGCCAGATGGTCACCCCCACCATGAACGCGCCGGCCACCAGCGCCAGGCCGCCCGTGACGTTGATGTTGCTGGTGGCCGCGCTGAACAACGGACAAAGTCCCAGCAGGTTCAGCGTCAGGATCAGGAAAAAAAACGCGCAAAACACCGGCGCGAACCGGCGCGCATCCCGCTCGGGAAAATAAGGCTGCACAATCTGGTTACGCACAAACACCACGAACAATTCCAGCAAATTGCTCCAGCCGCGCGGCACGTCACCCTGCTGGCGACGATACAAAAACGCAAAGCCGGCCACCAGCAGCAGCAGGGCCAGCGCCAGCATCACGCCATCGTTGCGGAACACGTCCAGCGCCTGCACGCGGATGAACGGCAGGTTCCACGCGCTGGGGTTGCCATCGGCCACGTGGTACAGCACGTGGTGCTGGATGTAGTGGTGGACGATGTCCTTGCGGTCGGGCGCCGCAACAACGCCGGCCACCACATTGGTCACGGCCGGCAGGACCATCTCCAGCGCCGGTTCCATTTAGCGGGGGTCCTGATTGCCCGCATCCCGGCGCAGCACTTTGCGAATCTCATACGCCACTGCCCCCATGCCCGCCAGCCACCCCACCACCACCCCCGCCAGCCGCGCCCCCAGCAGCCCGCCGATCCAATAGCCCAGCCCCAGATAGACCGCCAGCAGCACCGGGATGGTCCAAGCCAAGCCGATGGCTTGCTGCCCCCCCGCAAAGAATGGAGATTGCCCGGTCATGCCAGTTCACTCATGCGGAAAATACTGCTCCCCCCTACCCCGTAGAACAAGAAAAAATCACACCGGCGCAATTTGCCGATTTCAGTTGGTGGCCGCGCCGCCCATTGGGTATATTCCGCTTTATGAACCAAGCCGAAGTGGTCAGGCGCTACCTGCAGGATCCACGCGATGTGGACTTCCGGGACACCGGCTTTCCGTGCATCACCATCTCCCGCGAAGCCGGCACCGATTCCCACGGCATTGGCCGGGCCATCATCATGCGCCTCGGCCAATACGCCGACCCGGACCTCAACACCGGCTGGGATCTCTATGACCAAAAGCTGTGCGCGCTCATCGCGCAAAACAAGAGCCTCGATGCCGATTACGACACCCTGCTGACCGATAAATATCGCGGCGGCGGAGTGCGCCGCATGGTCTATGAAATGCTGATCGGCTCATCGCAGGAATACCGCATCCAAAAAAAGATTGATGAAGTCATCCACCTGCTCGCGCGGCTGGGCAAGGTGGTCATCATTGGCCGCGGCGGCTTCCATATTGCCCGCCAACTGCCCAGCGCCATCCATCTGCGCCTCGTGGCCCCTTGGCGGCATCGCCTGCACAATGTCATGAAGTATGACAACCTCTCCGCCGTTGAGGCCGCCCGCAAAATCAAGGCCATTGACCGCGAACGTACCGGGTTCCTCAAGAGCTACCACCGCTGCAATCTGCACGACCCCACTAATTTCGACCTGATTTGGAACGTGGGCCGCGGCACCACGGCCGATTTGGTGAACGCCGTCGCCGAACTGGTCCACCAGCGGCTCGGCCGCCTGCGCAAGGCCGGTGCCATCCACGCCCCCTAGCCCCCCCCTGCCCCCCCTCTTTTTTTTGTTTCCCGTTTGGGCTTGAATTGGTCTCCAAACAGGGGAGAATGGCGTAAGTTTTGTTTTTTGGGTTGGAGTGTAGAACATGAATTTGAAAAAGACGCTGACCGCCGAGACCATCAGCCTGAACCTGCAAGGCACGACGAAAGATGCCGTGCTGGCCGAGTTGGTGGACCTGTTGATGGCTTCCGGCCACATCCGGGATCGCGATGCCGTGCTCAAGGCCGTGCAAGAACGCGAAAAACGGATGAGCACCGGCATGCAAAACGGCATTGCCATTCCGCATGGCAAGTCGGATAGCGTGGATTGCCTCGTGGCCGCGCTTGGCATCAAGCGCTCCGGCGTGGACTTCGGCGCGCTGGATGGCCAACCTTCCGTGATTTTTGTCATGACCGTCTCGCCCGACAGCCGGACCGGGCCGCATATCCAGTTCCTGGCGGAAATCAGCCGCCCGCTCAACGATCCCGCCGTGCGCGCCAAGCTGCTCGCCGCCACCACGCCTGACGAGGTGCTGCACCTGTTGCTGGGCTGAACGGGATGTTTTCGTCTGAACTCAAGTTTATCGTCCAACTTGGCATTCTGATCGTCTTCACGCGGATTGGCGGCCATTGGCTGCGCCGCTGGTTGCGATTGCCGGGCGTGCTCGGTGAACTGATCGTGGGCATGCTGATCGGCCCCTACGCGCTGGGCAAAATATCCTGGCCGTGGGTCGGCGCAATGTTCCCGCCGCTCAACGGCGCCATGCCCATTTCGACCGAACTGTATGCCGTCGCCACGTTCGCTTCGATTGTCCTGCTGTTTCTGTCCGGCTTGGAAACCGACTTGTCCACCTTCCTGCGCTACTCAGTGGCCGGAACCATCGTGGGCATCGGTGGCGTGGTCTTTTCGTTTCTGCTGGGCGCAGGTTGCGCCTTGTGGTTTGGCCTGGCCGATTCCTGGCTGGATCCGCATGCGCTGTTCCTTGGCGCGGTGGGCACGGCCACCTCGGTGGGCATCACCGCGCGCATCCTGAGCGAACACCGCAAAATGGATTCGGCGGAGGGCGTCACCGTCATGGCCGCCGCGGTTTTTGATGACGTGCTGGGCGTCATTATTCTCGCCATCGTGGTCGGCACTGTCCGCGCGGAAACCAGCGGTGGCCCGTCCTGGCAGCATATTCTTTGGACTGCCGGCAAGGCGTTCGGGTTCTGGATCGTGGCCACGGTGGCGGGCTTGCTGCTGGCGCGCCGATTCTCGCGCATCCTCAAGTATTTCAAAACCACGCAGGCCATCTCGGCGCTGGCGCTGGGCTGCGCGTTGCTGGTGGCGGGTCTCTCGGAAATGGCCGGGCTGGCCATGATTATCGGGGCCTACATCATGGGGTTGTCGCTCTCGCGCACGGATTTGGTGCAGGTGATCCAGCGCGAGATCGAGGGCCTGCACAATATCCTTGTGCCCGTCTTTTTTGCCACCATGGGCATGTTGGTCAACTTTGCCGCCGTGGTGCCAGTGTTCAAAATCGGCCTGATCTACTCGCTGCTGGCCGTCATCAGCAAAGTGGCCGGCTGCGGCCTGCCGGCACTGTTTTGCGGCTTCAACCGCCATGGCGCCATCCGCATTGGCACCGGCATGCTGCCGCGCGGCGAAGTCGCGTTGATTGTCGCCGGCATCGGGCTGACCTCCGGCGCAATCGGGCAGGATATTTTTGGCATCGCCATTCTCATGACGGTCATCACCACCGTCCTCGGTCCGCTGTTCTTGTCCGCCAGCTTTGAAAACCCGGCGCCCGGCCTGCGCCATCCGGAAGACACCACCAAGACCGTCGCGCCGCCCATCGTCCTGCCGTTCCCTTCCGCCGACATGGCCGACTTCATGGTGTCGCGCATCGTCACCGCTTTTCGCAACGAAGAATTCTATGTCTATCGCCTTACGCCCGAAGAACCCACCTATCATATCCGCAAGGATGATATCTTTTTTATTCTCTCCCGTGATGGCCAGGAGGTACGGCTAACGACCTCCCAGCGCCATGCCACCATGGCCCGCCTGCTCGTGGCCGAAGAAATGCTGACCCTGCGCAGCATGCTGCACATGGCCACCGAGGATGGCGATTATGCCTCGTTTGAGCAAAACTTTGTCGCCACTCTTTTCCAGGATTCAACGCCGCCGCCCGCCGAATAGCCGCCGGCTTTTCGCCAATGAAACCCACCCGCTTGCTCCCGCTGCTGCTGCTGGCGAGCCTCGCCACGTTCCCGCCCCCGGCGCGCGCGCAACAGGCCGATCCGGCCGTGCCGCTGGCCCCCGGCGATGCCCTCCTCGTCCGCATTGATAACCTCGGCGGCCACTTGCCCCAGTACCGCGAAATCGTGGACAGCGACGGCAACATCGAGCTGCCCTTCCTCGGAATGCTGCCCGCCGCCGGCAAAACCATCGCCGCGGTCCAGGCCGAAATGGCTGCCGCCTACGCCCGGAACCACCTTGCCACCAACGCCGCCGTGACCATTACCTATGTCACCCGCTTCACCCCCGCCCCCGCCCGCACCAACCTAATCCGCAACCAAGACCCCCGC
>MWEZ01000056.1 GCA_002071335.1 Verrucomicrobia bacterium ADurb.Bin018 | reverse complement strand
GGGTTGGAATCTGGCGGAGGCCAGCGGAGCGCCGCAGGCGGCCCCGCCGCCCGACGGATGCGGTTCGCAAGGCGGTTCGGAAGGGTTGCCCCCCCCGATCCCCGTGCCTCGCGGCGGCTCTGCCGCACGCTCGGCCTGCCCGAATCCCCCCCAAAACGGACCCTTTTCGTGCGTCGCCGATCCCGAGGCCCCGTTTGTCCCGATCCTGCCGCAAGATGTCGCCGCGTACCTCCCCGCCGCAAAAATCTTTCGCTCGCTCGGCTCGAAAACGGACCCCATCCTCCACATTCAGTTCACGCGCTTGTGGGGAATCGTCGCCCAAAATCGGGGCTCAAAAAAATGGCGGAGAGAGAGGGATTCGAACCCTCGGTACCGGTTGTTACCAGTACGACGGTTTAGCAAACCGTTGCTTTCGGCCACTCAGCCATCTCTCCGGGCAGGGTGGGAGGTACCGTAGGGGATGAGAGCGTAATCCGCAAGCGTCAAATTTGGGGCGGCGAAGGGGTGTGCGCTTGTCAACATCGGTCGGGTGGTCAACGGTCAGGAGCGGGGGTGGCGGTAATCTTTTGACGGGGAGGGGTGTATTTTGCGATAACGCTTAACTCAATGTGGCGCAAGTGGTCAGTTTTGGGAATGGGCGTTTGGCTGGGGATGGCCAGCGCCGGGGGGCCGGCAGCGCGTGGAGAAATGCCGCAAAGCGCAGAGTTGCGGCCTATCCTGGGCAATGAGCCGACGGCGTTCTTGCGCTATGAGGTGCCGGCGGCAGTGACGAATGTCCAGATTTCCGGCTCGTGGGATATGTGGAAGCTGCCGCAGCCCATGACCCGGGATGCGGCGGGGATGTGGGTGTTTGATGTGCGCGATTTGCAGGCGCGGCTGGGGCGCTACGAGTTCAAGTTCATCGTGGATGGGGCGTGGGAGAGTGGCGCCAACCGCGTGCTGCCGATCAATCTGGAGGGGATTATTGAACGTCCGCCGGCGATGATCCAGCGCGCGGCGATTGATGACTTCCAGTTGATCCGCGTGTTTTTCAAACAAAGCCTGCCGGCGGGGATTCAGCCGCAAGCGACACTGGACCCGCCGGTGCCGGTGGCATGGACGGAAGTGGTGACGGCGGAGGAGGACGCGCGGCGCAGCGGGTATTTGCTGTCGCGCGGGATGGTGACGTTTATTTTTGACCAGGGGGCGTACGGGCTGGAACTGGCGCGAACGACGCAGGTGGTGGTGGCAGGGAACTTCACGGGGTGGGATGGCGGCGGGGGCGGGGGCAAGTGGGTGCTGAAGCGCGGGCGGCTGGCGGGAACGTGGGAGCTGGCGGCACAGTTGGGCGGGATGCGGTTGCCGCCGGGCGAGAAGGAGCTGGTGTTCAAGTTTGTGCTGAACGGCACGGAATGGCTCACGCCGCCGGAAGATGCACCGAACGCGCTGGCGGACGGCAAGGGAAGCATCAATTTGAAGCTGGATATTTTGCGCAGCGGCGGCGCGGAAATCCGGGTGCACACGGCGGAGCCGCTGGATTTGCGGCAGAGCTACATCCTGAAGCTGGACGGAGTGACGGAGCGGACGCTGGGAGTGATGACGACGCCGGACGGGGTGTTGGACCGGTTGTATAGCGACAAGACGATGGGAGTGACGCTGGACAAAGTGCGGGGCACGACGACGTACCGGCTGTTTGCGCCGCGGGCCAAGAATGCGTGGCTGTGTTTCTTCGATCGCCCGCTGGCGGTGTCGTGGACGCCGACATTCCATCGCTTCCCGCCGGCGGAGGAGTTCCGGATGTGGCAGGACCCGGCGGATGGCGTGTGGGAAATCACCACGCGCGGGCTGGATGTGGGGCGGTTTTACGGCTTCCGCGTGGATGGGCCGACGGGTGATGGGGAGTCGTTTGATCCGGCGGCAGTGGTGGGGGATCCGTACGGCCGGGCGGCGGCGAATGCCGACGGGTTGACGCTGGTGATGGATCCGGACGCAACCAACCAGTGGTTTCGCGGGTGGACGGATCAGGCGTGGGAAACGCCGGACCCGCAGGACGTGGTGATTTATGAGTGCCACGTGCGCGGGATGACGGTGCATCCGTCGGCGGGGATTCCGGCGGCGAAGCGCGGAAAATTCGCGGGATTGGCGGCATCGTTGGGCACGGGCACGGGGCTGGACCACCTGAAGACGCTGGGGGTGAACGCAGTCGAGCTGCTGCCGGTGAGCGAGTTTTCGGAGGGGGCGGACCTGTACAACTGGGGCTATGCCACGGTGTATTTTTTTGCGCCGGAATCCTCCTATGCGCAGGAGCCGGAAAAAGGCTCGGGCTATTACGAGCTGAAGCAACTGGTAAACGATCTGCACAACCAGGGCTTCGCGGTGATTCTCGACATGGTTTACAACCACGTGGGCGGCCCGAATATTTTCGAGACGCTGGATAAGAAATATTATTTTCGCCTGAACACGGATTTGGGTCACTCCAACAACAGCGCGTGCGGCAACGACGTGAAGACCGAGGCGCCGATGATGCGCAAGCTGATTTTGGACAACATCGAATACTTCATGCGCGAGTTCCATGTGGACGGCTTCCGGCTGGATTTGGCGGAGCTGGTTGACATGGAAACCATGCTCGCCATCCGCGACCGGGCGCGGGCCATCAATCCCAAGGCCATCTTGATTTCGGAACCGTGGAGCCCGGGGCGCGGCGAGAACAAATATCAGTTGCGCGGTACGGGGTGGTCGGCGTGGAACAACGATTTCCGCTATGCCGCCAAGGATTTCGTGCGCGGGCAGGGCAACCGCGAGTGGCTCAAGGGCAGCGTGTTCGGCTCGGTGGATCTGTGGGCGCTGAATCCGCTGCAACCGGTGAACTATTTGGAGAGCCACGACGACATCGCCTACATTGACGAGCTGACGGCGAACCCGGGGCGCGACGGGCGGCAATTGACCGACCGCGATGCGGCGCTGAACCGGCTGGCGGCGACGATTTTGTTCACGTCGCTGGGTAAGGCGATGCTCTACGAGGGGCAGGAGTTTTTGCGGAGCAAGTGGGGCATCAACAACACCTACAACCGGGGCGATGCCGTCAATGCCGTGCGCTGGACCGACCGCGACCGCCCGCTGGCCCGGCAGGCGCTGGATTATTACGCGGGCTTGATCCAACTGCGGATGAGCCCGGAAGGCGCGGCCTTCCGCGTGGCACAGCGCCCCCCGCGCACGTATTACCGCTGGCTGTTGCCGGACAATCCCAAACTGATGGGCTACGTGGTCAATGTGCCCGAGCTGCACGCGGGGCGGGGCTTTGCCGTGCTGCTCAATGCCGACACCCGCGAGCGCACCATGGATGTGGAGCTGGGCGGTTCCACGGCGTGGAAAATGATCGGCAATGGACGAGAGATCAATCCACGCGGACTGACCCCGGCCGGCTGGCCGGCGGGCAAATCGCCGCCGAGTTGGCCGGCGGGCTGGCGCGGCCTGATCGAAGTGCCCAAGCAAGAGGCCATCATCCTGATGAACGGATTTTAGGCGAGGCGTGGATGGATTTCTTGCAACAGTTGGTGGCGCGGTTGCCGGCGGAGCCGGTGCCCGTGCGCGGGGTCTGGATCGGGCCGTACTGGACAGCGGTGCAAACCGCGCGCGGCACAGGGTTGGCCACCACGACGCTGGCTGACGGTCCCACGCACGGCCCGCACGCGCAGCACATGGCGGCGGCGGGGACCTTGGTGGGGCGTGACGCGCGCGAGCTGGCGGCGGGGGTGGCATCGTCTTTTGCGCTGGCGCGCAGTTTGGGGCTGGCGGCATTGAACGCGCTGCTGCCCGAACCAATAGGCAAGATATCCGAGCGTAACGCGGGCGAATTGGCGTGCGCGATGGGCGCGGGGCAAGTGGTGGGCGTGGTGGGGTGGTTCCCGTTTATCCCACAGTTGAAAAAGCACGCGGCGGCAGTGGAGATTTTTGAGAAGGACCCGCAAACCGGCTACACATTGACCACCGAGCGCGCGGAACGGCTGGCCCGCTGCGACGGACTGTGCGTGACAGCCTCGGCGCTCGTGAACCAAACGCTGGGCGGCATTTTGGCCGCCGTGCAGCCGGGCGCGTGGAAAATTTTGGTGGGGCCATCCGCGCCGCTGTGCGCGGAATCGCTTGAGCTTGGTTTTACGGCCATTTGCGGCGCACGGGTGACCGACACCGACGCCGTCGTGCGGGTGATTCAGGAAGGCGGCTGCTTTCAGCAAATCCGCCAGACCGGCGGCGTGCGCCTGCTGACTCTGGAGACGTGATCCGGCGCGTGCGGGCGGTGGGGGGGGGCTACTTGCGCATCCGGGCGTACAACGCGCCCAGCACCAGCAGCACAATGCCTGCCAGGACGATGAATGTGCTGGGCCGCTGCAGCAGCGGCAGAATCGGCCGCGGCGCTTTGTATTCCGGCAGCGCAGCAGGATGCAGATGCCAGAGGTCCGCCGGCTCGCCGGCCGCCAGCGCGGCGCGGATCGCGGAGTCGTCAAATGCGGGCGCGGCCACTTGGTCGTTGTGGTAGGCGAGGGTGTAGTTACTGCGCGCGGTGGAAATCCAGAACAGGCGATAGGTGGGGCCATAGGCGCGAACACCGGCAATGTTCAACGGCGCGCTGTTGGCGTTTTGGACCACCAGCCGCATCTGGGGTGAGCGCTGCTCAGGGAACGTGACGGTGAGCTGATTGGTCGCGTAGTCGGGCAGCAGGGTGGAGGAGAGGATGCCATCGCCCACGGTGCGCCATGTGGGTTTGCCGTCGCGCACGGCGGAAACCTGCACGGTGACAATGCGGCTGAAGTTGCCGGGCGGAATATCAAACTCGAACCGGGTGATCGGCGCGCCAAGCGTGGTGGCAATGATTTCAGTGATCTTTTGCCGCTTGTCTTGCGCGATGGTTACCGAAACCGGCGGCCATTCCTGAAGTTCCAGCGCGTCGGGCACCAGCGTCGTGCTGTCGTTCCAGAGGTTGATGCCGGTGGTGTGGAAGGGCATTTTGAGCAGTTCGTTGGCCGGCGCGGGGTCGCGCTTGTTGTCGCGCAGCAGCGCGGCCAGTTGTGCGACGGCATCGGGGCCGGCTTCAACAATCTCGATGGAAAAGAAACGACAGGAATTGGCGGGCAGCGGGATTTCCGTACGCCGCATGTTGATGAACTGGGAAAAGTCGAAGATGGCCGCCTCGGCCAAGGGCCGCCAGAATTGGTTGTCCTCGCTGCCGGAGATGCGCACATTGCGGACGAAGTTTTGCTGCGGAGTGCGCACCTCCAGGCCTTGGGCGGGGGGGGCATCGTGGGGCAGCTCAATGAATGCGGTGGTGATCTGGTCGGAGACGACGCGCAAGTCGGCCTTGGCGGGGGAGAGGTTGATGCGCCGGGTTTGCTCACGGGTGGAGCGGATGGCTTCCAGCACATAGGGAGTGTCCTGCCCGCCGGGCTGGGTGAACAGGCGCACATCGGTGAAGCCCGGTTGGGTCAATGCGCACACGGCGGCATCCAGGCGGAGTTCCGCGAGGTGGTCGGTTTCGTTATACACCGGGAACAGGTTGCGCGTGATTCCGAAATCGGCCGGGGCAACCGCGTTGGCCATCGTGGCGGCGATCAGCAGGCTGGCAAACACAAGGCGTTTCATGGGCAAGCTCCTCATGCGGCAACTATCCACTATCCGGGGCGGGTTGTCCATGTTTCCGGCGCAGGAAAATGCCTTGCTGGACAGGGGGGATCGTGAGAGTTTTTCACGGAAGAACCGCAAGATGAAACCGGAGCGCATGATTCCAACGTGGGCCGTGGTGGGTGGCGGGTGGCTGGTGGTGTGGCTGGCGTTGGCGGTGGGGGGGCGCGGGCCGCTTTGGCCGCCGGAACTTCCCGCGCAGCCGGTGGGCGGGGACTTGGCCATGATGCTGGGCTACGCGCAGTCATGGTTGGCCACGGGGGATCCCTACGCTGCGCTGAATCCATATCCGCCGCTGGCCGCAGTGCTGTTTGCGCCGCTGACGAAACTGCCGTTTGCGGCGGCGCTGGCGGTCATGACTGCGTTGACGCTTTTTGTGTTTGTGGTCACCACCGCCTGGCTGCCGCGGCTGGTGTGGCCGCGCGCCGAGCGCAAGGCGGTGTGGCTGGTGGCGCTGGCGGACTTGTTTTCCTATGGACTATTTTTTGAGCTGCGCTGGGGGCAGTTCAATGTGGTGGCGCTGGGGTGTGCGGCATGGGGCATTTTTTGCTTCCACCGGGCGTGTGGCCCGGCGATGCGCTTGGTGGGCTACGCGCTCTTTTGCGTGGGTGTGCAGTTGAAGTTGTATCCGGCGCTGCTGGTTTTTCTGTTCACCAAGGATGCGCGCGCGTGGGGCGTGAATTTATGGCGATGGGCAGCGCTGGGAGCGGTCAATGCGGCGCTGTTGTTTGCGCTGGGTGGGGCGGTGGCGCAGGCGTTTGGTCATTCGGTGCAGGCACAGGCCGCGGCGCCGTATGTGTGGGTGGGGAACCACTCGCTGCAAAGTTGGGCGGCGGGGGTAGGCCAGCCGGCGGTCGTGCCGTGGTTGTTCGCGGGGTATGCGCTGTGCCTCGGGTGGGGTTTGGCGCGGGCGTGGTGGCAACCGACGGCGATCCCAGTTGCCAATGCGGCCTTGCTGGGCGTACTGGGGATGCTGCTGCTGCCGGGCGTGAGTCACGATTACAAATTGTCCCTGTTGCCGATGGGGTTTGCGGGTGTCGTGGCGGCGCATGGTGCGGGCTTGGTGTGGCGGCGGGAAAATCTCGGCCGGTTGCTGACGCTGGCGGGAGTGAGCGTGATGGTGGCTTGGACGTTGTTCCCACCGGCCGCCAAACCGGCCGCCTTGCAGAATAATGCGCCGGCTTTGTTGGCGGGTTGTATTTTGTTGGCGTGGGGCGGGGGTGGCGTAAGCCGGAAGGACGGTGGAAAATGAAATTGGAACGGGTGACGGGGCCTTCACAAATCGCAGCGGTGGCGGAACTGGCCCGTGAGATTTGGACCGCGTATTACACGCCGCTGATTGGCGCCGCACAAAGTGGGCTACATGTTGGCGGCATTCCAAAGCGCGGAGGCCATTACGCGGCAAATCGGCGCGGAAGGCTACGAGTATTACCTTGCGCCGGGCGAGGGCTATCTGGCGCTGGTGCCGGACCCCGCCAAACAAAGTATGTTTTTGAGCAAGATTTACGTGAAGGAACACCTTCGGCGGACAGGCCTCGGGCGGGCCATGATGGAGTTGGCCGAGGCGCGTTGCCGCGAAACTGGCTGCCGTGAGCTGTGGCTGACGGTGAATCGCCACAATGCGGGGAGCATCGCGTTTTACGAGAAAATGGGTTTTCGGAAAACCAACCCGCTGGTGACGGATATCGGCGGCGGCTTCGTAATGGACGATTGGCGCATGGCCAAAACCATCCCCTTGGCGGCAGCAAATCCAACGGAGTGAAGAAAAGAAAGACACTCGCCAAGACGCAAAGGACGCCTAGATGGATGAGAGTGAGTGGCTTCCCGATGGAATGACATCCTTGGCGGTCTTGGCGTCTTGGCGAGAGAAAAACCACGTGATTTCCCCTTTGCGCGGCGGGGCCAGCATCCGCCGCCAAAAAGACGAAGCGCTTGACCCGGCGGGGGGCACGGGATAGGCTGACTCATCATGGGCGCGATGCAGGAGTTGGATCGGGAAGCCGCATTGGCGGTGGCGGTGGCGGCGGTCAAAGAGGCCGGCCGTCTGCTGCTGGAGTTGCGCCAACAACCCGTGGAAGTGCTGAGCGAGCCGGGTCACGACATCAAGCTCAAGGCCGATCAACTGGCCGAAGAACGCATTTTGGCCATTTTGCACGAACGTTTTCCTTTGCCGGTGTTGACGGAGGAAAGCGGCGAACATGGCGCGGTGAACGAGTCCGGCCGGATGTGGGTGGTGGACCCGCTGGACGGTACCTTCAACTACTCGCGCGGGATGCCGCTGTGCTGCTCAGCCATCGGCCTCTGGGAAAATGGCCAACCGGTGCTGGGCGCGGTGTATAACTTTTTTCGCGATGAGCTGTTCACGGGGATCGTGGGGCAGGGGGCGTGGCGCAATGGCGAGCGGGTGCGCGCGTCGGGCGAAACGCGCGTGGCCAAGGCCTCGCTGGCGACGGGTTTCCCGCATCAGCAGAGCTATGAAGAAGCGCCGTTGCTGGCGTTTGTGCGCAATGTCCAGCGGTTCAAAAAAATCCGAATGCTGGGCTCCGCAGCGCTGATGGGCGCGTATGTCTCGTGCGGGTGGTTGGATGGCTATGTGGAAGAAGATGTGTGGTTGTGGGATATTGCCGGCGCGGTGGCTGTGGCGAAGGCGGCCGGCGCGGTGGTGACCGTGCGGCCGGGCAAGGCAGGGCGCTGGGCGCGCGAAGTCGTGTGCGCGGCCTCGCCGGAACTGCACGCGGCCTTGGCCGCCCCGGCGCCATGATGCGGCGATGATGTTGAGGAGAAGGCCATGAGCAAACTGAAAATCGAAAAAATCCACACGCTGGTGACGGTGGATGACGACTACCGCGTGCTGCATGATGTGGATGTGGTGCTGGCGGGCGACAAGATCGAAGCCGTGGGGCCGAACCTGCCCACGCCGGAAGGCGCGCGCGTGCTGGATGGCCGCTGGTGCGTGGCCTATCCGGGCTTTGTCAACACCCACCACCATTTCTACCAGACGCTCACCCGCAACATTCCGGCGGTGCAAAACTCCAAGCTCTTTGATTGGCTGCTGTGGCTCTACGAAGTGTGGCGTGGGCTGCACCCGGAAGCGGTACGCGTCAGCACGCAGGTGGCGCTGGGCGAGTTGCTGCTGAGCGGCTGCACCACCAGCACCGACCATTTTTATGTGTTCCCGCAGTCCGCGCCGCAGGAGTTTTTGGACATCGAGATTGATACCGCGCGCGAGATTGGTGTGCGCTTCCATCCCACGCGCGGCAGCATGAGTCTCGGGCGGTCGCAGGGCGGCCTGCCGCCGGACGATGTCACCCAAAGCGGCGAGGCCATCATGGCCGACTGCGAGCGGCTGATCCGCAAATATCATGATCCCAAGCCGTTCGCCATGACGCGCATTGTGTTGGCGCCGTGCTCGCCGTTTTCGGTCAGCAAGGAATCGCTGGCGGAAACCGCGGTCTATGCGCGCGAGAAAAAGGTGTACCTGCACACCCACCTGTGCGAGACGCAGGATGAGCAGGATTACTGCCTGCAAAAACTGGGAATGCGCCCGCTGGATTACATGGAGAGCGTGGGGTGGGTGGGGCCGGATGTATGGTACGCCCACGGCATCTGGTTCACGCCGGAAGAAATCAAGCGCCTTGGCCAGATGAAGTGCGGCGTGGCGCATTGCCCGGTGAGCAACCTGCGCCTCGGCTCGGGCATTTGCCACATTCCGGCATTGCTGGAGGCCGGTGTGCGGGTGGGCATTGCGGTGGATGGCAGCGCCAGCAATGATTCCTCCAACCTGCTCAAGGAAATGCAGACGGCTTTGCTGGTGCACCGCGTGGGGACGGGGGTGACCTCCATGCCGCCGGATAAAGTGATCCGCATGGCCACGCGCGGCGGCGCGGAGATACTGGGCCAGCCGGAAATCGGCCAGATCAAGCCGGGGATGGCGGCAGACCTCGCGCTGTTCCGGTTGGACCGCATTGATTTTGCCGGCGCCATGACGGATCCCGCCCACGCGCTGCTGTTCTGCGGCAGCGCGCCGCGTGCGGAATACACCATTGTGGCCGGCCGCGTGCTGGTGGAAAAAGGCCGCCTGGCGGGGCTCGACGAGCAGGACGTTTTCCAGCGCGCCAACCAACTGACCGCCGATTTGCTGCGCAAAGCCGGACACTAACCGCAATCCATGAAGCAGCTACGGGAGGCCGTGACGCGCGAACGCCGCGCGCCCATCTATTGGTGGTTTGCGCTGCTGGCGCTGACGGCCGGCGGCCTGTTGTTTGCGGTTTGGCGGCACACGCCGCATGGCGCGCTGATGTTGGGCATTCTGGTGGTGGCGGCGTGGGCTGCACCACTGGTGGCGCTGCATTCGTTGGCCGCCCCGCGCCGCCCGGCGCGCCCGTGTCCTGCACCCGGCACGGGCTCCTTCCGCGAGTGGCAAAAGCAGGCGCGGCTACTGGGCCAACTGCTGCTCTATTACGGCGATGTACCGGATCTGCCCAACGCCCTCCGCGAAGCCCTCTACACTGCGCGCGCCGACTTGCGCGACACTCTGCGGGCGCACCCGCTGCGTGACGATCTGGAACGGGTTTGCGCGCGCATCCGGGCCGGCGCGGTGCGGGAGGTGAAGGCGTGGTTCGCGCGCGAATACAGCCGCGATATCCGCGCCTTGGCCGATGAATATGAACAGACCTACACCGTCAGCATGGACCCCGACCGGCGGCTGCTGGCGCTGCAAAACGCCGTGGAAAAAGCGGCGGCCATGATGACCCGCAACTGCATGCCGCGAATGTTGGAGCGCGAGCGCCTCGCCTGCGCCACGCAATGCGCGTGGCTGGCCGTGCAGGGAGCGGCGCAACAAGGGCGGGTCTCGCCGGTGGATCTGGCCGAAATGCTGGTGATTGAGTGGAGCGACTTCACCGAGCCGTGGCAACCCGCGCAGGCGCTCGCCCGCGCCGTGGCCCGCCTCGAGCCGGCCACCGATACAACACCCGCGCCGGAGCCGGCCGTGGTCCTGCCGCCGACCATCAAGCGTTACCGTCGCGTGCGCGTGCGCTCCCGGCACCGCCGGCCGCGCCATTCGCACCGGCGCAACCGCGGGCCCGGCATCGGCCAAATTATGATGTCATTTGGGCAGTGGTTGCGCTATTCCTTCCGCTCCTGGTTCCTCTACCGTTGAGAAAGAACACCGATGAAAAAACGAACCCATGTGATTCCCCATGCCCCGGTTCCCGTGCCCTACGGCGCGCATGTGCTCTCGCGCGGCGTGTTGTTCAGCATTGTCAGCCGGCATGCCACCCGTGTGTGGCTGATGCTCTTCAACCACGCCGAGGACGAGACCCCGTGCGAAGAGTTCGAGCTACTGCCCGACAACAACCGGCTGGGTGACTTGTGGCACCTGTATGTGCCCACCGCGCGCGCCGGGCAATATTATCTGTACCGCATGGATGGTCCGCGCGATGGCCGCGCCGGCCATGCCTTCGATCCCGACCAGTGGTTGCTGGACCCCTACGCGCTGGCCGTCACCGGCCAGAAAAAATGGGGCGAACATGAGGGCATCACGCCCGGCCAAGCCGTCAAGAATGGCCGCTGGTTCCCCAAGGGTATCATCCTGAAGGATGATTTTGATTGGACGGGTGATCGCACGCTGCGCGTGCCGCTGGCGGAGTCGGTGATTTATGAGGCCAACGTGCGCGGCTACACGGCGCACCCCAGCGCCGGGGTGAAGCATCCGGGCACCTACCGCGCTCTGATTGCCAAAATCCCGCATTTGCAGGAACTGGGCATCACCACGTTGGAGTTGCTGCCCGCCCAGGAATTCAACGAGATGGAATTCCTCTGGGAAAACGGCGCGCGGCGCAACCTGCGCAACTTCTGGGGCTATAGCACCATGGCGTTTTTTGCGCCCAACGGCCGCTACGCCTGCGCCAACCAGCGCGGCGAACAGGTGCGCGAGTTCAAGGAAATGGTTTTGGCGATGCACCAAGCCGGCATCGAAGTCATTTTGGATGTCGTTTTCAACCACACTGCCGAAGGCGGCATGGGCGGGCAGACGTTCTCCTTCCGCGGCATTGACAACGCGCTCTACTACATGCTGGAAGAAGATGGCCAGCGTTACAAAAACTACACCGGCTGCGGCAACACGGTGAATGGCAACCATCCCGTGGTGCGCGATTTCATCCTGCATTGCCTGCGCTACTGGGTGCTGGATTTGCGCGTGGACGGCTTCCGCTTCGACCTTGCCACCATCCTCGCCCGCGGGCGTGACGGCGAGCTGCTTGCCAATCCGCCCGTCATTGAGCAAATCGCCGATGATCCCGTGCTGCGCGGGGTAAAGATCATCGCGGAAGCGTGGGATGCCGCCGGGGCGTATCAGGTTGGCTCGTTCCCCAACAAGCGCTGGAGCGAATGGAACGGCAAGTACCGCGACGACATGCGCGACTACTGGCGCGGTGGCGCTTCGCTGAGTACGTTTGCCACCCGGCTTTGCGGCAGCCCCGACCTCTATGACCGCCCCCGCCAAACCCCGCTCAAGAGCGTCAACTACATCGCCTGCCATGATGGTTTCACGCTGGCCGACATTGTCGCCTACAACGAAAAACACAACCTGGCCAACTGTGAGGACAATCGCGACGGCGAAAACCACAACCGCAGCGACAACTGCGGCAAGGAAGGCCCCACGGATGATCCCGCCATTCTGGCGCGGCGCCACCGTCGGCAGAAAAACCTGATCGCCACGCTGTTCCTCTCGCAGGGGGTGCCCATGCTGCTCGGCGGCGACGAGTTCAGCCGCACGCAACAAGGCAACAACAACGCCTACTGTCAGGACAACGAAATTTCTTGGGTGGATTGGAGCCTGCTCAACACGAACCGCGCACTCTACGATTTCACGCGGCGCATGATTGCGTTCCGGCAGGCGCATCCCGCACTGCGGCGCACGTCCTTCTTCAAGGGCAAGAATATCGCTGGCGACTTCCCCGACATCCGCTGGTACGGCCCCGATGGTGCACCGCAGCCCGATTGGGAAAAAGGCGTGGCGCTGGCCTGCCGGATTGACGGTCGCCGTCAACACACCGGCGCGGACGAGGAAGACGATCACCTGTTTCTGGTGTTCAACGCCGGGCCGGAGCCGCAGGAGTTTGAGTTGCCGCCCAACGATAACGGTGCCCCGTGGAAACTGGCGCTGAGCACGCAGGAAGCCGAGCCGGTTGTCCGCGCCAAGGGCCGGCCAGTGGTGACCGTGGCCGGCGAAAGCCTTGCGGTGTTCACCGCGCGCTGACGAACCGCACGCGGGCTTTGGGGTGGCGGGGTGCGGGCGGAAGGGATACACTGCCGCGCATGAATCGGGTTGGACAGATTGGTCGGTGGCTGGCCGGCGTGTTGCTGGCCGGTACCGTTCTCGCTGGCGCACAAGTGCCGACGGACTCTCCCCAAACCGCTGCGCCGGGGCCACGACTCACCTTGAGTTCGCCACAACTGCGCTCCACGGCGGATCGAATCAACATGCCGTGGCTGATGCCCGACAAACTGCCGGACTTCCGCTTGAAAATCGAACGGCCCGCGTGGGATGCGTTATCGGTCACCGGGCTGGAAAGTCGGGTCCGTGGAATTGAATTTCAACTGCCGATTCCGGGGTTTTGGATCGGCTATGAACTGCCGCAGGCCGA
>MWEZ01000055.1 GCA_002071335.1 Verrucomicrobia bacterium ADurb.Bin018 | reverse complement strand
CGCGCGAACGCATGATGATTGCCCAGCGCATGGGGGAGGGCGGCTGGCATGTGCAAGTTGATAGCGACGAATATTTCTTAGACTTCGGCACGTTTTCCCAATTCCTGCGCCACCATTCCCGTTGGACGCGCCCTGGAGCCGCCCCTCTTGATATCGGCATATTTTGGATGCCTTTATTTAAACAAGTGGGAAACGGCTTTTTGTATATAAAAGATGCTTATGAAACTCTTCCAATCGCCACCAATCGCCCCGACTATAAAATGGCGCGCGCGAGCGACCACCTGATCCGATACGCACCATTCTGCCTCTTTCATCAGACTTGGGCGCGTGGCGAACAGGAAGTCTGGACAAAAGCCAATAGCATTGGACATGTGGACCATTTCAATGTTCAAAGTTACTTCAATATGTGGAAGGCCATTGATCGGCACAACTACCGCTATATCCGCAACTTCCACCCCCTTATCCCATCAGTATGGCCCTCTTTGGAATGGGGCCCTGGAAAAGACGTTCCCGAATTCATTGCCAACTATCGCCCAAACCACTCACTGACCGTACCACTGCGAGTTTACCTCCGCCGTCGGCTCGGACAGTGGAAAAAATCTTGGATGCAAAAATGAACCGCCAATGCACCCCGATAATCATGCATGAGCTAACGGGTGCATTTTAAAACCAATTCTTCTCAAAACTGACACAACGCGCGCAAAATATCATTGCGCAAGTCTGTTTCAGTCCTGATCACAGATAGGTGAGGTCGTAAAAAATCTGTTAACTCCCCTTCTGTATAAAAATGATTTACATGCCCAGGGTTGTCAAACGCCCTCCCTAATGGAACACAAATTAAAAAGTAGGTTCCTGATCTGACGTATTGTCTCAATCCCTGCAACACACCACCCGGCTTAGCGATATGTTCAAACACTTCGCAACTCCAAACAGCATCGAATCGCTTTGGACCTGTATATGTTTGGCAAACATCTGCTTCAATATATTCCAAACGCTGTGCAACGATCGGATTGGCTCGCTGGCGTACTCTATTGGCTATAGCGATCGCAACTGGACTCGCATCAATTCCAGTTATAGTCATTCCTTTGACAGCCAGCCAATAGTCCAAGTGACCAGAGCCACAACCAAAATCCAAAATTCGCCCCTTAATTTCAGGGAAGGCCCGAAATGAATCGAGAGCAAAATGATGTTTCCAATAATCTCGCTTTAGGGCGCGGGGGCGTTCCTTGAGCCGATCCACGAATACTTGGTCGCACTCCTCCATTAGTGCCGTATAGGTTCCCGCCGCTTTTCGCTGGCGAGGAATTTTGTGTATTAGGCGACGAACGGCCAACACCTCAGGATCAAAATTGCGTCGAAGAAATATTTTTGCTTTCTGCCATGCCATACGCAATACCTACATCGCCTTATCTCATATTAGTCAAGCATTCTTGACGAAAAAATGTCTTTTCTCCAAATAACCATGCTGCTCAAACTATCACACACCCGCTGATCCGAAGACGGTGATCGAGGTGGGACTTGTCCCGCCACTGGCTACAGCCCGCTAAATGCAGCCCATCCCACAGCACAGCTTGGTGTATCGCATGAGGTTAGGCTTCAGCGTTACGACTACAAAACCGAAAAAGGCTGCAACAAGGTTTCCCCCTTCTGTTACTTTAAAAACTCGCCATTGATTAGAGAAACTTTGACAAAATGGCGTCGAAGGAGATGGATTGCAGGTGAGGTTGGATGTCTTTTTGGGCGTTTTGGGCGATTTGGGCGGAAATATCGTGATTTTCGAGGAGTTTTTGGAGCTTTTGGGCGAAATCGGCGTCGTTTTGGGCGATTAGGGTGTTTTTTTCGTCCTGGAGGAGGGCCTCAAAGCCTTTGGCAGCAAAATTGGTGATGACGCACGGGCGACCCATTTGCATGGCTTCAAGCACTTTGATGTAAGCCTGGATAATTCATCAACATGGATGAAGAAGTCAGAACTTGTTGCGGTGAGGTTTGATGTAGAAGGTCGATAGAGAATTCTTCTTCCCATCCAGGTTGCCCTTCGGCCCGGCGATTCCGCCTCATCTGCTGCATTGGTCGAGGCTTGGGGTATGCCAAAATATCTTCGCCACGCACCTCTTGCATTTGGGGCAGACTTGCCGCGTGAATGATTCAGGTTTTATTTTAGGCGGAAGCAATGATTCGTTTAAGACCATTGATGAAGACTGAAAAGCTTTTTGAACGGGTCTGAGTCAGGTCTAGATGCGGGCCAATCGCTCTGGAGCCACTCACTTTTTGATACCGGCCGGCTGTAAGCTTTGAAAGCTCTTGGGCGGCATTTGCCAATGCATCGGGATCTCGAAACTTTCGTTGACTTTGTTTCCGCGCGAGGCCTTGTATGCCGAGACCTTGCTCGACCGCAGCCAAATCTGCCAAATACCAACTTTCAAGCTCATGACAAGCAATGCGAACCAGAGCATTTGTGCGCCCGGCATTTTCGCATTTTGCAAGGAATTCTTCCTTAAGATTTCGACAGTCCGACATATCCTTATCCCGCAAAATAACAAACCGCGCGTCAGGCGCTCGATAGTGCTGGAGACGGCGTTCGATTTGGCGATCCAGGTCTTGCTTCCCCTCGAAGACAATATAACGAATAGGCATTTCAGGTGAAACCAGACGTGGCATCAGCTCTTGAAGGAGTGCTTTGGCTGAAGCCTCCTCGAGTAAAAACACCAATTCGTTCATTGTGGATCAACCCCATCAAAAAATCCTTGCTTCCAGAGATAGCCCATCTTGTCGCCGCTCTTCATGTAGGCGGTAATCTGTTCATTTTCAGATGCGCGCTTCACTTGGGAATAGCCCTTTTGCTTCACCAGCCAGAAGACCTCATCAACTTCGCATGCGTTTAAGAAGTCAGGCGAATGTGTGGATACGAAGACCTGACCGCCACGCCGTGCATAATCTCGAAATTCCTCTGCCAGTTCCACAAGGAGAGACGGATACAGTTGGTTTTCTGGTTCCTCAATGCAAAGCAACGGATGTGCTTCCGGAGCATAGAGCAAGACGAGATAGGCAAACATCTTCAATGTGCCATCGGAAACGAATCGATCAATGAATGGATCCTTGAAGGATCCGTCCTGAAAACCGAGCAATAAACGGCCATCGGGGCTTTCTATGGGATTAATCGCCGTAATGCCGGGCACACGGCGTTTCATGATTTCAACAATTTGGGCAAAGATTGTATCGCGATGATTTTGAAAGAGGTGGTTGGCAACCAATTGCAGATTATCGCCAGATACGGAAAGGTTTTCCGCATACCCGGCGGCATCCTTGCCACCCCTAACCATTTCGATGTGAAAATCTGACACATGCCAATTTTCCAACAATTGCCGGAATGCGTTTGCCGCCTTGAAGCGCTTAAACTGGCCAAGACCTTTTATCGCCAGGAGATCTGTTCCCTCGAGAGACTGCTCTTCGCGTGTTAACTCCTCGTCTTGCTTATCAAAATCTTCTTCATTGGTGATTGCATAGCCTTTGCCGCGGCTGAACTTTAGGAATTGATACGGCGACCCAAACGCTCCCCGTTTGTATTGCAATACTTCTTGTTCTACGACAGACCGCCCGTTGTCTTGAGCAATTTCCAGCGAATAGGTTACCAGCCGGTTTTTGCCCGTAATGACCATGCGATACTGCAACTCGATAACGATGCTTTCTTTCTCGAATCCACGCGTCACAACCTCTTTAAAGCCCCCACGGCTTTGAAGCGCCCGCGTGACATTGTAGGTTAAGCAATCCCGCAAAAAACCGAACACGTCAAACAAGGTTGTTTTTCCAGACCCATTGGCGCCAACTACGACACAAAAGGCCGGAATGTCTTTGATGTGCACGTTTCTAAACGCTTTGAAATTTTTAAGTTTAATAGATTCCAGTTTCATTGTTCGGCCGCCTCCTGAACTGATTTTACACCCAATGAGTTGCAAAGAGTAATTTCGGTGCAAGAAAGTATTTTCGTATCGTGCTCGACATCTATGGCGCTCTTCAATAACAAAATCATATCTGGCGCTCTTATTCGAGATCAGAATTCAGACTTCCTGACCTTGGCGGAAATTGCTTTGGCGCGTTTCAGATCCGTATTGGAGGCACACAGAAATTTCGCCGATTGGGGCTTTTGTTGGGCGGGAATAATGGTTGAGGAACAAAACCTTCCCGCCGGGAAAGCCTGGAAGGTTTGCGACCGTTCCAGCCCTGCAATCCAACCGGAATCCGTTTGTTGAGGACAGCTTCAGGCGGCGGCTATCATGCTGTTTTGTTGCCGGATGCATATGCGGGACGCCCCGCCTTCAGGCTCAACCATCCGTTCGTAGTCCCGCCTTCAGGCGGCAAACTCAAAACACCGCCTGAAGGCGGAACAACGAACACGTGAAGATGTCATCCCATACCAGGTCGGGCGCCGTGGCCTCAACTGTGAAATAGTGCCAACGCAATTTCCTCCGGGATCAGGAAATCTGAAGTTGCTCGACCAGTGCAACGGCGGACAAACTGGACATAACGTAAGCCGATCGAATGAAAACTTGGCGCGGGGTTCACCCCGACATTCTACACCGAGAGTGGCTGAATCAAGTTTGTCGCGCGCAAATTATCCGGCTTAGAGAAATCTGGACAAAATGGCGTCGAAGGAGATGGAGTTGAGGTGGGTTTGGATGTCTTTTTTGGCGTTTTGGGCGGCAACCACAGGCAGGGATTCCATCTCGGCTTCATCTGTTCAAATCCTCTGGGCTTTCTTCAAAGCCATTGCGAAGAGCTTGCAACAGAGCGCGGGCTTTTGCGAAGTCTCCGTTGAAACAAGTGGTTATTTCGCGCGCAATAGGGCATCGGGATTGCCCAGCCGCTTCGTTGCGTAAAATGGATGCGAGCACTTTCGCGGACGTTGCAGACAGGATTTGTCTCATATCGCGTCCGGCCAGCCATGCGGCGGCATGCAATTGATCCCCTTCTGTCTTTGGCATCACATCGGCATCACTTCCGCTGGAAAGCAGCCGATCGCGGCCCGTGACATCCGCATAATGCTTCAGTAAAAAATAGATATCCCGTGGGTCTTTCCCTTTGCGGTCTTCCGGCCGGTCATTTGCCGCAAAAAACTTGAGATAGATTAGAGCGCAGGGAGGAGCCACTCGCAGTTTTAAACCCTCACTCTGAAAACACCAAGCGTGGTCGCAGGCCTCCTGGATTCCGGAAATAGTCCATACGCTATCATCGTCGGGCCAGCGGATTTTTGTCTCATCCTCTGCAAGCCCTCCGAATGGCAGCAGATCCACTTCCTGACCATTGGCATCGGTGAACTTTTCGGTGTGTGGAGGGTTCAGATTCTTAAATTTCAGTTGGATCAGATCCGCACAAACCTGACGGTAATCGGACCATGACGCCACTCCGACTGAAATATCGATGTCGAATGTCGCTCTCGGGCAGTCGATTCCACAAGCGTGTCCATAAATCATATCGCGGGCAAACGCCCCAACCAAAACCGTAGATCTGCCCTTCATGACGGGCTGAAGTCGCTTTAGCGTCTCAAGCTTCGCTGACTCAAGCGGATTCGATGGTTTGGCGCAAATGGTTTTCATAAATTCGGAGGGCGGCTTCCGCATTACGCCCGTCGCCGGTGGCTAGCAAGTCGGCATAGACCAACAACGGGTGAACGCAGTCAGGATTGGGTCCGTCCAAAAGGCCGGGCAAGGGTTCGATGATTTCCACAGTCCAATCGCCTGTTGA
This sequence comes from Verrucomicrobia bacterium ADurb.Bin018, assembly GCA_002071335.1. Taxonomy (GTDB): domain Bacteria; phylum Verrucomicrobiota; class Kiritimatiellia; order CAIQIC01; family Lenti-01; genus CAZNGD01. The sequence continues at coordinate 7,838 of MWEZ01000055.1, read as the reverse complement.
TGTGTACAAATTGTGCTCGACGACCAAATCATACATCGGTTGGCTGGTATAGAGAGTCAACCTGCCGGGGCGTAAAAACCGATTGGTCAAAATGGCCGCTGCCGACTCCCCTCCCCAGCGGAATCCCTCCTGTGAAGGCTGGCGCCTTTCCCACCAATCAATGGAGCTGCTGGTAAAACACTGCCGTTTTCGGCGCCTGCGGAATTCGGTATATCCATACACCCATGCGTCCAGCAGTTTCTTACGGTTAATCAGTCTTTTCGCCGTGCCATCCGTAATTAGAAAGTTTCGGTTTTTCATTTCGGCAAACAGTTCGGAAACGCTCCCCGTTGCTATGTTGGCTTTGGTCGCCAACTCTCGCACGCTTTGATTGAGCCAGGCGGCATTTGGATCGGCATCCAGGTTGGGATCGCTCAACAGGAGGCTGATCAATTGCACCCCCGACTTCTTGAATAGTTTTCCCGTTGGCTTCGAAATTAATTTGATCGGTCCGTCAACCGGAGCATTTCTTCCCGCCACAAACAAATAGGCATCCGGAATCGGAATGAAAGCATTACCCCTCAGGTCAACAAACGCCCGATTGGTCGTGCGCATTTCCTCAGCTTTGGTCGTGGACAAGCGATCCGCCAAATACAAAATGGGATGTGATCCCAATGCCGCAGGAACTTGATCAATATCATGAATAGATGCTACACGCTTCACAACAAACGAATGGCTCCGAATCTGTAGGACAAGATCATCGTCCTTCACGGCAAACTGTAATTCTTTCTTTTCGATTACATCAGAGAATGGAAATACCTTCGTTACAGTATCGATCCAATCCGAATAATATTTGTGATTACTCTTCATTGTTCATAAATCTACATCGTTCAGAATAAATGAACAAGCATTATTTCTGAACATCTATAAGGCTTGAAGATGTATCTCCGTTGGAGTCGGAGTGCATTAGATTGGTGGCGCTGATTAGAGGAATTTTGACAAAATAGCGTCAAAGGGGATGGATTTTAATTGGGTTTGGATGTCTTTTTTGGCGATTTGGGCGGAAATATCGTGATTTTCGAGGAGTTTTTGGAGTTTTTGGGCGAATTCGGCGTCGTTTTGGGCGATTAGGATGTTTTTCCCGTCTTGGAGGAGGGTCTCAAAGCCTTTAGCGGCAAAATTGGTGATGACGCACGGGCGGCCCATTTGCATGGCCTCAAGCACTTTGATGTTGGTTCCAGAGCCGGTGTAAATCGGGACAATGACGGCGCGGCTTTGGTTGTATTCGGCAACCAAATCGGAAACGAAGCCCAGTAGTTCAACTTGAGGGATTTTGCGCCATTTTTCGCGTTGTTCCGCCTGAAGGCCGTGCCCGGCCACCCGCAGGCGGGTTTCGGGGTGTTTTTCAATGATTTTGGGCCATATTTCGGTCAAAAACCGACCCAACCCCTCAAAATTTGGCGGATTACTCAATAATCCTTCAAATAACACGATTTTTTCGGGAGGGATCACCTCTTTCAGCGAGTTTTCGGGCGGCGGAGTTGGGATGTTTGGCAGCCAGACTTATTGGGGCAAATCGCGCTGATTTTTGTTGGCGAGAAAGATGGCGCGGTACTTTTTGACGGCCAACCATAATGCGACATTTATGGCTGGCGTCCATTCATGAGCCGCCCTTGAATGGTATGCGTAGATGCAGCAGCAAAATGGCTACAGAATTAATGAAAATGCGCTAGGTTGGCCACGGCCACACATGGTGCATGAGCAAAGCCATGCCGATTCCCAGCAACGCGCCCATCAGCACTTCCAAGCGGGTATGACCGAGAAATTCCACCAACTTCTCCGGCGAAAACTTGTGGTTGCGGTAAAATTCTTCCGCCATCTGGTTCAACAGCCGCGCTTGCACTCCCGCCGCGCGCCGCACGCTTTGCGCGTCAATCATGATCAACGCCAGCAAACCGACTGCCACCGCGAAGACCGGCGAGTTCCATCCTGCCCGCAGGCCTACTGAGGTCGCGCAAGCCGCCGCCGATGACGTATGCGAGCTGGGCATTCCGCCCAAACGGAACAAAAATCCGTAATCAAACTTCCGCTCGCGCCACAAAAACAAAAACAGCTTAATGAATTGGGCCGCCAGCCAGCTTGCGATTCCCGCCAGCAGCGTAATATTGGTGAATAGGTCGCGCAACATTCGGCTAATCTAGGAAAATCTATCCGGTGCCGCAACAGTAAACGTGTTTCACAAATATTCGCCCTGAATGAGGCTCAAAACCTTTATTTTCTTGCGCTAAACATGGTTTTGTGTTCACCATGGGTTTAACCAAAACGAAAGAATCGGCATTATGGGCACTTCTTCCAAAGCATTGGCTGAAAAACTTCGGAAACTCGTGCGGCAGCAGCATGGTTGTTTTACTGCCGCCCAAGCGATAGAGGTCGGTTACGCCGACAGTGTCCACTTGTACCACGTCCGCAACGGCAAATGGGTGAGGGTCTTTCGCGGGGTGTATCGCCATGCCGAATGGCCGGAAACTCCGGAGGCCCGCTGTATGGCCGCATTGCTCTGGACCCGGGACAAAATCGGAAATATTCAAGGTTTTTTGTCCCCAAACACCCTAAAAATGCTCCAAAATGGGGCGTTATCGCCTTCTGACCCTATCCAGTTGCAGGTTCCAAAGGGATTTCGCCGTTCCGCCAAGATCCCTAAAGGGATTTTGGTCGAAATACTAGATTTGGCAGGACGCAATACCTCAAATTATGGTATTTTCCCGATTTTAACCACGCCACAACCTACCCCTATCCACCATCCTCCTACTATGGATATGCCGGATTATTACGACTGGCTGGATTATCAGGCCGTTTTATGCGAAAAAAACGGCTGATTTTTACTTTTTTGACCGTCGCGTGGATTTCTGCGACGGTTTCTTGGGGTTTGTATTTCCGGTTGGATGGCGATCGGCTTTGGTTAGAGGCCGAACACACTCCATTGAGCGAGGTTTTGGAGCAATTTGGCCAAATGGGGGTCGAGGTCAAGCTAGACCCGAGTATCCAAACCTCAATTTCGGCTTCCATCTACGGCCAGCATGTGGATGAGGCCTTGGAATCTATCTTGAAAAACAGCGATTACCAGTTGACGTGGAAATTGCTTCGTGGCCCGCTCGGCCGAGTGCCAAAACTCAAGGAAATTCAAGTTTTTCACCCCGGGAAACCTGCTGCTGCCAAGCAAATTCCGCATAAATTGCCAAATTTCGTAGTTAGCCGTGGGGTTTCCGGCAACGCGCCGGAGCATGTCAAGGATGAGCTGTTGGTCACGGTGAGGCCCGGGACGTCTTATGCCCAATTCCAGCGGTTGTTGGATCAAATTGGCGGGATGTTGGTGGATGGCGATGCGGTCACGGGTGTTTATTTGCTCCGATTCCCTGGCGGAACCAATGTGGAAGCCCTGTTGGCACAGATTCTGCGCAATTCGCTGATCGCCAATGCAGAGCTGAATTATATCGCCCGTTTGCCGGAGGGAATCCCCACGCCGACACGGCTGCCAGTTATCCCGCCGGTTGTTCCCCCTGCCGATGGCGCAGTCCCGGTGGCAGTCTTGGATAGCGGCTTGGACCCCAAAATCGGTTTTGGTCCGCTGCTGGCAGGCAATTGGGATGCTGTGTCACCCGAACGTCCATTGACCGGCTCTGCCGGCCACGGAACCCAAATGGCATTGCTGGCTTCCGGCCTTTTAGCTCCGGATGGGATGTTATCCGCGGACCAAGTACCGGTGGTGTCTGTCCGGGCCTTTGATGAAGAGGGCAAAACCTCAAATTTTGCAATCTTTCAAGCGCTGGCCTATGCGGCAAAGTCGGGCGCCAAGGTTGTAAACATGAGTTGGGGCTCGCCGACCGATAGTGAGTTCATGCGTTCGGCCATCCAAGTTGCCGCGCGGCAGGGTTTGGTTCTGGTGGCGGCAGCGGGCAATGAGCCCACCGGCAAACCGGTCTATCCCGCGGCGTATCCCGATGTGCTGGCAGTGGGCGCCATTCTCGCGGATGGTCAGGCCTGGCCAAAATCCAACCACGGTGATTTTGTGGATGTTTCCGCCTATGGCACTGCGACGTTTCCCATCGGGCACAACGGCCCAGCGGGGGCGTATGTGGGCACTTCGATTTCATCCGCAGCAGTCGCCCACGCGTTGGCGCAGTATTTCAATCTGCACCCCAAGGCCACGCCGAACGCGGCCTTGGCGCAGTTGAAAAAGTCGCTCTCCCCCGCCCCACCCGGCGGTTACGGTGCCGGTGTGCTGGACGCCGCCGCATTGACGCGATTTCTGGCTCCGTAGCGCGCGGTCGGTCGGTTCCATGGGCCTTTCCCTGACTGCCATGCAGGACCGCACTACGCGGACAAAAACACAAAAACACCTCACTTCAGATCCATCCAGACTTTATAAACTCTGGATGGCACCCCAAAAATATCCGATCAAAAACAACCAATAAAATATACATAACAATTTATATATGATTGAGATATAGAAAGTGAAAAAACCATCCACAGTTTATAAACTCTGGATGGCATGATTCAAATGGCAAAAAAGGATGGTGGTCTGACAATGGCTGTTTCCACATCGCAAACGGGTCGAGCCAGCGATTGCAAATGGCGACGAACCAAAAATGCCAGTTGTCCCGTTTTTGCCGGTCGTGATACAACACAGCGCAAATCATAACCCCCAAAACAGGTCAGAAGGATATGCCCCTCTTTGAATATGTATGCAAAGCTTGCGGTGCGCAGGTGGAGCTCTTGGTGACCGGTAGCCAAAAACCGACGTGCCCCAAGTGCGGCTCCAAGAAATTGGAGAAGCAATTTTCGACGTTTAGCGCCAAATCGTCGGGCGCGGATACGTTTGCCCCACCGTCTTGCAGCACGGGCGCGTGCCCGGCCAGCAGCAGTTGCGCCAGTGGCACCTGCCCTTTCACTTGATAAACCAACCCCGGAGAACCCCATGAAAAGCCCTCTCGCTGTCGTCGCCATTGGCGGCAATTCGTTGATTCTCGACAACAAAAAGGTGACGGTGGCCGACCAATATCAGGCCGCCAGCGAAACTGCGCGCCACATCGCAGATTTGGTGAGCGCCGGCTATCGCGTGGTCATCACGCACGGCAACGGTCCGCAGGTGGGCTTTGTCCTGCTGCGCTCCGACCTTGCCCGCCATGTGCTGCACGAAGTGCCGCTGGATAGCTGCGTGGCCGACACGCAGGGCGCCATCGGCTACCAAATCAGCCAAGCTCTCGGCAACGAACTCCATCGGCGCGGCATCACCAAGGCCATTGCCAGCGTCGTCACGCAGGTGGTCGTGGACAAGAATGATCCTGGCTTTGCCAATCCGACCAAGCCCATCGGTTCTTTTTATACCGAAGCTGAAGCGCAAAAGCACAAGGCCGAAAGCGGCTGGACGCTCAAGGAAGATGCTGGCCGCGGCTGGCGGCGGGTGGTGGCATCGCCGCAACCGTTGAAAATCGTGGAAGAAGACACGATCCGTGTGCTGCTGGAAAAAGACGTGGTGGTGATTGCCGTGGGCGGCGGCGGCATTCCTGTACGCGAAAACGAAAAAGGCGAGCTTGAAGGTTGCGCCGCGGTCATTGACAAGGATTTGGCTTCCTGCCTTCTCGCCAAGCAACTGCAAGCGGATCTGTTTGTCATCTCCACTGGCGTGGACAAAGTGGCCGTGGATTTCAAAAAGCCCACGCAGCGCTTCCTGGACCACCTGACCGTGGCGGAAGCCAAAAAATACATGGCGGAAGGTCAGTTCCCTGCCGGCAGCATGGGCCCCAAGATTGCCGCGGCAATTGACTTCATCGAAAACGGCGGCAAGAAAGTCATCATCACCCAGCCCTTCCTGCTGGCGGAAGCCATCGCCGGCAAGAACGGCACGCATCTCGTGCCCTGATGAAGTTCAGTCAAGCCCAGCTTGGCCGCGTCTTTATCCTGCGCCTTGAGGATGGCGAGATCATTCACGAAGTCCTCGAGCGCTTTGCTGCCGAGCATGGCATCACACACGCCACGCTCACCCTGCATGGCGGCGCGGATGCCGGCAGTACGCTGGTGACCGGCCCGCGCGAGGCGCGCTGCCCGCCGCCCATCGCGCCGCAAACCACCACGCTCACCAACGTGCACGAGGTGGTCGGCTCCGGCACCATTTTTCCTGACCAACATGGCGCGCCGATCATTCATGTGCACATGGCGTGCGGGCGCGGCGAAAACAGCATTACCGGCTGCATCCGCTCCGGCGTGAAAGTCTGGCACGTCTTGGAAGTGGTGCTGGTGGAATTGCTCGGTTGCCCCGCCCGGCGCCTGCCCGATGCCGCCACCGGTTTCGAGCTGCTGGTGCCCTAATCTGAATAATTCATCAACATGGATGAAAAAGTCCTGACAAATCCAGGGCAAGATGATGAGGGTAATTTGAAAAATAAATCATTTTTTCATCCCTGTTGCCCGTTGGCACGACGATTCCGCCCCATCTGCGGCGTTGTGCGGGGCTCGCAGTATGCCAATACAGCTTCACCCCCGCCCGTCTTGCATCTGGGGCAGACTTGTCGCGTGCATTATTCAGGCTAAGCCCGTCGCGGGCGTGGCGCCTGACGCTTAAATCGTGATCACCTCATAGCCGGCGGCGCGATATGCCGCGATGCTCGGGTGGCCCATCATTTCGTCCAACAGCTTGAGCCCGTGTGCTTCCGTTGCGCCCAACGTGCCCAACTTGGCGGCGCAACCCCGGCATACGCCATCCACCAAACCGGCGGCCAAGCACTTGGCCCAGAGGGCTTGCAGTGGCTGGCCCTCCTCATACAACAGCGGAATCAATTTGGTTGCTGCGCCTTCCACGACAATCTTCACCTCGTGCCCCCGCGCCTGCATGTCCAGGGCATTCAGCAACACGTGCATAAAACATCCCGCCTCCCCATTGAATCCAAACAACGCGTACTTCGCCATGTTTCATCTCCTTTCCGCTCCCCTTGTATCATCTCCCCCGCGTTTGGCCAAACAAACCCTCCCCCGCCGCGCCCGACTACGCTCAAGGATAGAAAAGGGAGAAAAGAGTGGTGAGACGGGCGGGGCTCGAACCCGCGACCACAAGCTTAAAAGGATTCCGCTCAATTTATCATAACTGATTATCCCTTAACTTATTAAAACTATCTTGAAAAATAGCTTGCCAGAATATTGACATATTCCCGCTTTCGTCATATGGTGTCATTAGCAGTCAACGGGAGGCCGACCATGACACCGACAACGAGAACCAAAAAGCCCCGCAAGAAGCCCCGGAAGCAACCCGCCATTGACTACAAGGGCTGGAAGATTCGGCGCGTTGCCGAGGACGTTTGGCAGTCCGACAACATGGGCAAGTTTTGGCACAAGGACGAGCGCACCGGGAAGCTAACCAAGAAGCGGGAGCGGCACTACCACAAGAGCGAGGAAGCGGCGAAGGGGTACATTGTCGGCAAACAAGCCGAGTACAACGAGCAGGGGGCCGGGGCAACCGCCTTGACCACCGTACAGCGGGAGGAAGCCTTGCAAGCCTACCGCGATCTTGACGGACGGGCGACGATAGCGCAAGCGGTCAACTTCTGGATGAAGCATCACCCGGACGGCACAAGCGCAACCCTTCAAGAGATGGTGTCCGCATGGCTGGCGGAACAGGCCAAAAACGGGATGCGCCCCGGCACAATCAAGCTGAACCGTCAACGGCTGGATGGGCTGATGCAGGAGATGGGCAAGGATGCGCCTTGCGTCAGCATCACCACCCAAGCCTTGAAAGACTATCTGGAAGGGCTGAATTGCGCCCCCATCACCCGCAACGGGGTGCGGCGGTGCATCCGGGCTTTCTTCCA
>MWEZ01000054.1 GCA_002071335.1 Verrucomicrobia bacterium ADurb.Bin018 | reverse complement strand
AACGCAGGAGACTTAAAACAGAGCGTCACCATTGATCCAAACGAATAACACCCTCAAATCACCCAGTGTTCATCGAGTGATGACGCAACCCCTATGCCCAAATGCATTTTTCGGGTTCATAATCGCGCCACTTCGTGGCGGCGGGCTGCCGGTTTTCTGTAGGCCGCCGGTGTACCGGCGGCGGGCTGTTGGTTTTCCTGTCTTACTGTAGCCGGCCTCGCTGAGGCCGGGGCTGTTGGCTGCTGGTTTTTACTTGAAACCTGAACTCTGAACCCTGACCCCTCCGCCGCCTTGCGGCGGTGCTGGGTTCGATGGTTTTCCACACCGTGGAAAAAAGTTCATCACGCGTGGGCGGGATTTTCCACACCGTGGAAAAATCACCCAATTTTTTCCACGCAATGGAACAACTTTGACCCGACTTTTCCACACAATGGAACAACTTTGGGCCATTTTTTCCACACTGTGGAAAAATCAACGGCAAAAGTTCCACACCGTGGAAAATATTTTTCCACACCGTGGAAAACTTCTCTCCCAAGCCGCCAAGAAGAAGTTTAACGCAATCGACGCAAGAGACGCTAAAGTCCGCAAGCGGGATTTACTGTAGCCGGCCTCGCTGAGGCCGGGGCTGTTCCGGTTCTTGGCCTTCCCCTGACCTCTGACCTCTGACTTCTGACCTCTGCCCCCTGACCTCTCCCCCGGCCACCGCCGTCTCGCGGCGCGGTTATGCGGTTGTGGGGCGGGGGCGCGGCTGGCGCTGGGCGGTAAGCTTGGGCAGGAAAGGGGTGCGGAAGGCTGTGGCGAAGTTGTAGACGTCATCGAAGTCTTCGATTTTGTCTTCTTCGGTTTTGCCGAACAAGCCGGCCCCGATCAGCAGGAAAACCATCTCGCCAAAGTCGCGGGTGGTCTGAACACCCCAACGCGCGAGGACCGTCATGGCCAGCGGGCCGAATTGTTCCAGCGCGTAATCACGCAAGCCCAGCGCCAGTTCTTGGCCCGTGACATGGCGGCGATTTTTCTCTTTTTCCTGGATGGCCTTGACCGTGAATTGGAGCCCTTCGCTCAAAAAAACAAACGCATCGGCGGCGTAGCGCCGGTCGCGGGCGCAAATCCGGGCGATGATTTCTGCGAAGGTTGGGCTTTTCATTGGCTCAGTCGAGAGCGGCCTTGATGCGGTCGGCGAGAGCAGCCACTTCGCTGGGGTCGGCATAGGATTGCGCGGTCCAGTTCCAGTGGTGGCCATCGTGCTTGAAGCGGGGGATCACGTGGAAATGGATATGCGGCACCACCTGGCCCGCGGCCGCGCCGTTGGACTGGTGAATGTTGATCCCGTCCGCGCCGAGTCCCGCCTGCTGGGCGCGCGCCATGCGCCGGACCACGGCGATTACCTTGGCGAGAGTTTCCGGCGGCGTTTGCCCGATGGTCTCCGTGTGGGTTTTGGGAATCACCAGCACGTGGCCTTTGACAATCGGCCCAATGTCCATGAACGCGAGGACATCATCATCCTCATACAGCTTGGTGGCGGGGATGGTGCCGGCGACGATCTTGCAGAAAATGCAGTTGCTCATGGATGGCGTTGCTCCGCGGGTGGGGTGTAGGGCGTGGAGCGGTCGCTGCGCAGGTGCAGCCAGCGCGCGCCCAGGCCAAGGGCAAACAGCAGCAGCACCCCCAGCAAAAAGCGTCGCTCGGCCAACGTGAGGTCAAAGCACGCCTTCAACGGGGAAACCAACGCGCCCATGGTGTCTTTCCACGTCATGGGGTCACTGTAGCACGCGGCGGTGGCTCGGCACGAGCAAAAAACGCACGGGTTTGGGGCTGGAAAAACTGGCGTGGCGGTGATAGGGTGCGCCGCGATGCTATGCCAGAAATGTAAAGTGAAAGAGGCCCAATTCCAGTTCACCAAAACGGAAGACGGCCAAGTGGTCAAACTCTCCCTTTGCGCGGAGTGTGCCGCCGCATTGAAGATGCCGCTGGCGGACAAAACCGTGGACCTTTCCGGCATGATGGCCGAATTGAAGAATCAACTGGACCAGTTGCAGGAGACGTTGGCGGCGGACACCCCGCCGGCCGGCCAGCATGCCTGCCCGGTGTGCGGCATGAAGCGGACCGATGTGCTGAAAAAAGGGCGGCTCGGCTGCGATCGCTGCTACGAAGTGTTCGGCGCCGAAATGGTGCCCGTGGTGGTGTCCCTGCAGCGCGGCGACCAGCATGTGGGCAAGGTGCCCAAGCGAATTTCCTCCGGCTTGCGCCTCTCGGTGGAAACCGGCCGGCTCCGCCGCGAGCTGGATAAGGCCATCGCCGCTGAAAAGTATGAGGAAGCCGCCCTGCTGCGCGACCAGCTCCGGGCGTTGAGCGCCGGAAAGGAGCAGCTGTGAGCGAGTCCGCCAACTATGCGGACGCCCACGCCGTGGTGTTGAGCAGCCGGGTGCGCCTGGCGCGTAACCTGCGCGGTCTGCCATTCCCTGACCGCGCTCCCAGCGCCGTGCGCGCCGAGGTTTGCCAGCGCGTGATGGATGCCGCGCGGGAACGATTGCCGCTCCAAGAAGCGCTGGCCGGCGCGCCGACGCTGCGCCGCCAACTGCTTTTCGAAGGGCATCTCATCAGCCGCCACTTGCTGACCGAACGGCCCGAATCCGCCATCTGCATGGATGCCGCCCACAGTTGCACCGTGATGATCAATGAGGAAGATCACTTGCGCATCCAAGTGCTGCAACCGGGACTGGCGTTGGAGAAAGCCTGGCAGGTGGCCAACGATCTGGACGATTTCCTGGAGCAAAAACTGGACTACGCTTTTTCATCCACGCTGGGCTATCTGACCAGTTGCCCGACCAATGTCGGCACCGGCATGCGTGCCAGCGCCATGATGCACCTGCCCGCCCTTGTGTTGCAGAACGAGATGGAGCCCATCGCCAACGGGCTGGCGAAAATCGGCCTGACGGTCCGCGGTCGCTGGGGCGAGGGCACCGCGGCCTTGGGCCATATGTTTCAGGTGTCGAACCAGCGCACGCTGGGCCTGACCGAAGAGCGCATCGTGGAAGACCTCGGCGAAATCGTACGCGAGCTGGAAGGCCACGAGCAGAACGCCCGCGCCCGCCTCAAGCGGGAACGGCGGCTCTTTGTGGAAGATTTGGCCGCGCGGGCCAAAGGCATTTTGACCGCCGCCCGCCTCATGACCGCGCAAGAGGCGCTGGAGCGCCTCTCGGAATTGCGGCTGGGAATCCTCCTGGGGCTCGTGCGCGGGCTCGATGTGCAGTTGGTGGATGAACTGTGGCTGGCGGTGCAGCCCGCGCATTTACAGGCGGCGGCCGGCCGCGCCATGAACAGCGCCGAGCGGGATAAAGCGCGCGCCCGCATGCTGCGCACCATGCTCAAGGGCCGGACCCCGAAACGCGCGCAAAAGGAAAACCCTCATGAATAATTTTACGCCACGCGCGCAGCGCGTATTGCAACTGGCCAAGCAGGAAGCGGATCGCTTCAACCATGGCTATATCGGCACAGAACACCTGTTGCTGGGCCTGATTGCCTTGGGCGAAGGGGTCGCCGTCACCGTCCTGCGCCGGCTGGGGCTCGACTTGGATACCGTCCGCATGGAGGTGGAAAAGGCAGTCGGCGTGGGCTCGGACATGAAGATCGTCGGCAACGTGCCCTATACGCCGCGCGTGAAAAAAGTGCTGGCGCTGGCCGGCACCGAGGCGCGGGCCATGAACATGGATTACGTCGGCACCGAGCACATCCTGCTGGGCCTGCTGCGCGAGGCGGAGGGTGTGGCGGCACGCGTGCTGACCAACCTGCACGTGGATATCGAAAAAACCCGCGATGCCGTCCTCAAGGAGCTGGATCCGAATTACGAGGCGCCGCCCGCCGATGAGGAAACGCCCGGCGATGCCCCGGGGCCCGAACTCGGCCCCGGGCCCGACAAAGCCCGTGGCCCCAAAGAGCAAAAAACTCCGGCGCTGTCTACGTTCGGACGCGATTTGACCGCACTGGCGCAAAAGGGCGCGTTGGACCCGGTGATCGGCCGCGCCGATGAAATCGAGCGCGTCATGCGCATCCTGTGCCGGCGCACCAAAAATAATCCTGCATTGCTGGGCGAAGCCGGCGTGGGCAAAACGGCGATTGCCGAAGGACTGGCCCAGGCCATCGTGAACGGCGAAGTTCCGGAACTGCTTCTCGGCAAGCGCGTCATCTCGCTGGATTTGGCGCTGATGGTGGCCGGCACAAAATACCGCGGCCAATTCGAGGAACGCATCAAGGCGGTCATGGATGAAATCCGCCGCGTCAAAAATGTGATTCTGTTCGTGGATGAGCTGCATAGCCTCGTCGGCGCCGGCAGCGCCGAGGGCGCCATGGACGCGGCCAACATCCTCAAGCCCGCGCTCTCCCGCGGCGAACTCCAAGTGATCGGCGCCACTACGCTGAACGAATACCGCAAGTTCATCGAAAAAGATGCCGCCTTGGAACGCCGCTTCCAGAGCGTTCTCGTGCGCGAGCCGTCCATTGAGGAATCCATTGAAATCCTCAAGGGCCTGCGCGCCCGCTACGAGGCCCACCACCACGCGCGCTTTGGCGATGACGCCATCGAGGCCGCCGTGCGCCTCTCCGCCCGCTATCTCCAGGACCGCTTCCTCCCCGACAAGGCCATTGACGTGATTGATGAAGCCGGCGCCCGCGCCCGGATCGGCGCCATGACCCGCCCCGTCCACGTCAAGGAGAAGGAGCGCGAAATCGCCAACTTGCTGGAGCAGCGCAAGGTGGCCATCGAAAACGAGCAGTTTGAGGAGGCCGCCAAATTGCGCGACGCCGAACGCGATATGCGCGCCGCGCTCGAAAAAGAGCTGGCGGACTGGCGGCGCGACCACACCGAGCGAATTGTGGATGTCAACGAAGAGGACGTGCGCCTGATCGTCTCCAAGTGGACTGGCGTACCGCTCGAAAAAATGGAGCAGAAGGAAACCGCCAAGTTGCTGGAAATGGAAGCCGCGCTGGCCAAGACGGTCATCGGCCAGCAGGACGCCATTTCCTCGATTTGCAAGGCGCTGCGTCGCTCGCGCGCGGACCTCAAAGACCCGCGCCGGCCCATTGGTTCCTTTATTTTCCTCGGCCCGACCGGCGTCGGCAAAACGCTGCTGGCCAAATCGCTCGCCGAGTTCATGTTCAATAGCCCCGACGCCCTCATCCAGATTGACATGTCGGAATACATGGAAAAGTTCAACGCCTCGCGGCTCGTCGGCTCCCCGCCGGGCTATGTGGGCTATGAAGAAGGCGGCCAGCTCACCGAGCGCGTCCGCCGCCGTCCTTATTCCGTCGTGCTGTTCGACGAAATCGAGAAGGCCCACCCCGATGTCATGCACATGATGCTGCAAATCCTCGAGGAAGGCCGCCTGACCGATGGCTTGGGCCGCGCCGTGGATTTCCGCAACACCATCATCATCATGACCTCCAACATCGGCTCCGAAGCCGCGCGCAAGGGGGCGGGGCTGGGCTTTGCCGAGCATACTGCTGCCGCCGATTATGCCGCGCTGCGCGAGCAGATGATGGAAGCCGCCAAGCAGAACTTCCGTCCTGAGCTGCTCAACCGCGTGGAGGAAATCATCGTGTTCCGCCAGTTGCAGCGCGAAGATGTCCGCACCATCCTCGAAATTGAGGTCGGCAAGGTCGCCGCCCGCCTCAAGGCGCGCGAGATCAAGCTCTCCGTGCTGGCTTCGGCCTACGACTTCCTGCTCAACAAAGGCTTTGACCGCGCCTATGGCGCGCGCCAACTGCGCCGCGCCGTCGAACGCTGGCTGGAAAATCCGCTGGCCGAGGAAATCCTCCGCGGGAACTTTAGCCAAGGCGAAGTCGTGGAAGTCGAGGCTGGCGATGACCGGCTGGATTTCCACCTGCCCACCGGCGAGCCACCGCCCGAAACCGAGGCCGCCGCACCGGTCCGCCGTCGCAAAAAGAAAGATGCGGACTCGCCATGAGCGTCTTTCGCGTCCACAACACCCTCACGCGCCGGCTGGAGGAGTTCCAGCCGCTGGAACCCGGCCACGCCCGCCTCTATACCTGCGGGCCCACCGTCTATAACTATGCCCATATCGGCAACTTCCGCGCCTACGTCTTCGAGGACCTCCTCCGCCGCTGGCTCAAGTTCAAGGGCTTCCGCGTCACGCAGGTGATGAATCTCACCGACGTGGACGACAAAACCATCCGCGACTCCCAAGCCGCCGGCCTCAGCCTCGCGGAGTTCACCGCCCGCTATAAGCAGGCGTTTTTCGAAGACATCCGCGTGCTTAACATCGAGGCCGCCGAGCATTATCCCGCCGCCACCGACCACATCCCCGAAATGATCGCCTTGATTCAGGTGCTGCAAGACAAAGGCTATGCCTACCGCGCCGATGACGGCTCGGTCTATTTCAGCATTGATCGCTGGCCGCAGTACGGCAAGCTGGCGCACCTCGACCGCAGCGGCTTGCGCGCCGGCGTGCGCGTGAATGCCGACGAATACGACAAGGAAAACGTCGCCGACTTTGCCCTCTGGAAGGCGTGGGATGAAAAAGATGGCGACGTGGCCTGGGATTCCCCCTGGGGCCGCGGCCGCCCCGGCTGGCACATCGAATGCTCCGCCATGAGCCAGCGCTATCTCGGCCCCAGTTTCGACATCCATACCGGCGGCGTGGATAACATTTTTCCGCACCACGAGGACGAAATTGCGCAGAGTGAGGCCGCCACCGGCCAGCCCTTCGCCACCTATTGGCTCCACTGCGCGCATCTGCTGGTGGATGGCCAAAAAATGTCCAAATCGCGCGGCAATTTCCACACCCTGCGCGATGTCCTGCAACGCGGCTACACCGGCCGTGAAGTGCGCTACGAGCTCCTGGCCACCCATTACCGCGCCTCGCTCAATTTCACTTTCGCCTCGCTGGATGCCGCCCGCACCGCGTTGCGCCGCGTGGATGAGTTCACCGCGCGCCTCGCCGATGCCGCCGGCTCCGCTGCCTCGGCGGAACTGCCCACATGGGCGCGCCTCGCCGCCACGCGCTTCGAGGCCGCCATGGATGAGGACCTGAACATTTCCGCGGCGCTGGCTGCGCTGTTCGATGCCATCCGCGAAGGCAACGCCGCGCTCGATGCCCGCGCCCTGGCCCCGCCCGCCGCCGCTGCCGTGCAGGCGCTGTTGGCCCGTTGGGATACCGCCCTCGGCGTGCTGGCCAAACCCGCCACCGCCATCCCGGCCGATGTGCAAGCCCTGCTGGATCGCCGGCAAGCCGCTCGCACCGCCAAGGATTGGGCGCAGTCCGATGCCCTGCGCGGCGAAATCGCCAACCTCGGCTGGAATGTCAAAGACACCCCCAAAGGGCAAGTCGCCACCCCGCGCTGACCGACACCATGCCCGCGCCAGCCACCATCCGAACCCGTCAATAAAGGATACCCCATGGAACGAGGCAAATTCATCACCTTCGAGGGCCCCGAGGGCGCGGGCAAAAGCACGCAAGCCGCCATGCTTATTGCCAAGCTGGAAGCCCACGGCATTGAGGTCATCTATACCCGCGAACCCGGTGGTACCAAGCTCGGCGAAGCTATCCGTGGCATCCTGCAATACAACGCCGCCAATGAAGACCCGTGCCCCGAAAGCGAAGTCCTCCTGTTCGAGGCCAGCCGCGCCCAGCTTGTCCGGCACGTCATTGACCCCGCGCTGGCGCGGGGCGCGTGGGTGCTCTGCGACCGCTTCGCCGACTCCACCACCGCCTATCAAGGCTTTGGCCGCGGTTTCCCGGTGGACCTCATGGAAACCATCAACCGCTTTGCCATCGGTTCTGCCGTGCCCGACATGACTATCCTGCTGGATGTGAACGTCAGCCTCGGCATGCAACGCTGCGCCAAACGGCAGGTCGGCCAGAAAATCAAATACGACCGCATCGAAAGCGAAGCCCTTGCTTTCCACGAAAAGGTGCGGCAGGGCTATTTGGAACTGGCCCGCCGCTATCCGGAGCGGTTCCGCAAGGTGGACGCCATGCGCCTGCCCGAACCCATTGCCGAGGATATTTGGAAGCTGGTCCACGATGCCTTCCTCGCCAAAAAGTAAAATAGCGTTTGCTCATTTTCAGCAAGCGTTCGCAGTCAACCGGATGCCCCACGCCGTGCTGGTCAACGGCGCCCCGCGCGGGGCCGGCGGCGCCTTCGCTGAACAATTGCTGAGCCTCCCGTTTCAGGAAACCGACCCCGCCCGCCTGCGTGCCCACGTGGATATCCGGTGGATCGAGCCCGAAAGCAAAAGCCGGCAAATCACCATTGATGACCAAATCCGGCCGCTCTTGGATTTCATCGCTTTGACCTCCTACGAAGGCGGGTGGAAAGCCGCCGTGATCTTGTTCGCCGACCGGCTCAACATCAACGCCCAAAACGCCCTTCTCAAAACGCTGGAAGAGCCGCCGCCCCGCAGCCTGCTCATCCTCGTCACCGATATTCCCGCCGCGCTTTTGCCCACCATCCGCTCCCGCACCCAGTATGTGGATGTCACCACCGCCACCCGGGATACCGACGCCCCCTGGCTCGAAACTGTCCTCGATTTATTGCGTAACCCCCCGGCCCGGCAGGCGATAGACATGATCGCTTGGACCGACCGCCTCACCGCCCCGCTGCGTGAACTAAAAGAACTGGCCGAAGCCGACGAAACCGCTGCCGCCGAACAAACTGCCCAAGCCCAGGATGGGGAAGTGGCCCTTACCGAAGCCACCAAAAGCATGGTCGAAGGCCGCGTGGCCACCCGCGTCAAGGAAATGCGCGAGGATGTCCTGCGGACCATTCTCCTGTGGCAGCGCGATGTCCTCGCCGCCGCCTGCCACGGCGAAAACACCCCCGCCAACTTCCCGGACGAGGCCGCCGCCATCGCCGCCCAAGCCAAGGACCTCTCCTTTGCCGAAGCCGCCGCCCGCGTGGATGCCGTCGAGGAAGTCCGCAGCCTCATGGAGCATAACATTCGCGACGAAGCCGCCCTCCTGCGCCTCGCCCGCGCCCTCTCCACCCCACCCATAAATCAATAATAACCAAATCATAAACACTCAATGACCGTTATTAGTTAAAATAGTAATCTAACTATTAATCGGTTATAATTATATATCTCCCACGCATCTTTGCGTGCATCGGCCCTTTGCGCAAAATGCCTTTTCCCCCTCCCGCTCCTAGTACCTGAAGGCTGGCTCGCTGACCGCGCTTGGATCAGAACAGCGTGGCTCCAACTGTAGGCGGGGGCGGTGACCCCGCTGTTGCGCGGATCTTTGGATCTGGAACAGCCCCGACCTCAACGAGGCCGGCTACAGGGGGCGGAATTGCTTTGACCGTAGGCGGGGGCGGTGACCCCGCTGCTGCGCGGATCTTTGGATCTGGAACAGCCCCGGCCTCAGCGAGGCCGGCTACAGGGGGCGGAATTGCTTTGACCGTAGGCGGGGGCGGTGACCCCGCTGCTGCGCGGATTTTTGGATGCGGGAACAGCCCCGGCCTCAGCGAGGCCGGCTGCAGGGGGCGGAATTGCTTTGACTGTAGGCGGGGGCGGTGACCCCGCTGTTGCGCGGATTTTTGGATCTGGAACAGCCCCGACCTCAGCGGGGCCGGCTACAGGGGGCGGAATTGCTTTGACTGTAGGCGGGGGCGGTGACCCCGCCTGTAACACGGGTGAGGAATGCTTGGCGCGCAGCCGCGTATGCCGTACGATGCCGGTTATGGAACTATTGGCAAAAAAACCGGCGTGGTTCTGGTGTGTCGCAGTTGCAGTGGCAGTATTCCTCGTCTACGCCCCGACGTTGGGCCACGACTTTTCCCTGATGGATGACGCCTATTTCGTGACGGAAAATCCAGTTGTTCAGGGTGGGTTGACTCTGGCGGGGGTTAAAGCGGCTTTTACGGGGGTCTATGCCAGTTATTGGGCGCCATTGCTCTGGTTGAGTTTCATGGTGGATCAGACCGTTTCCGGTGGCGCGCCATGGAGCTTTCACCTAACGAACGTGGTGTTGTTTGCACTGAGCGCCGGGTTGTTGTTTCTTTTGGCCGTGAGCTGGACGGGGGGGCGGTTGGGGGTGTCATTGGCTGCTGCCTTGCTTTGGGCATTGCACCCGATCCGGGTCGAAAGCGTGGCATGGATCACCGAACGCAAGGACGTGCTGAGCGGCATATTTTTTCTGCTGGGACTGTGGTGCTATACGCGGGCCCGTTCGCGGGTCGCATCATCCGTGCGTCGGGGTGTCCTGCTCGGATTTGCCTGGTTCAGCATGTTGCTGGGGGGGATGGCCAAACAAGTGATCTTTGTGATGCCGGCGGCATTCGTGCTGCTGGATGTCTGGCCATTGCAGCGCACATCGTGGGATCGCCTCGGGCGAGACCTCTGGCGGTTGATCGCGGAAAAGTGGGCCTTTTGGCTGCTAACTGCAATTTTTTTGATTGTGGCCTACGGCACGCAATCGGAGGGAGGGGCCATTATGACCATTCCCCTGACCCTGCGCTTGCAAATGTTGCCAGTGCATTATCTTTTCTACCTTGAAAAAACCTTCTGGCCCACAACCTTGGCACCGCTGCAAGCGGACCTGCCGCCGGAAATATGGCGCGTCACGGTCGGAGTTGTCATCCTCATCGGCCTAACTGGGGTGCTGTGGGAGCTGCGCAAAAAATCCCCTTGGGCTCTCTGGGGGTGGCTTTGGTTTGTGGGGTTGATATTCCCGTTGAGCGGACTCATCTGGGCTGGTTCGGAGCGGGTGGCCCTGAGGTTTCTTTATTTGCCGCATATTGGCTTGAGCCTCGCGTTGCTGATGGCGCTGAACGCAGTGGCACAGCGGCGGCCGGCCTTGCATGCCTTGGTTCGCGGCGGTGTGGCTGTGGTTTTGCTTTTTGCCGCCGGCGCCACGCTGCGTACCCAGAATTATTGGCGTGATCCCAATGCCTTTGGTTTATGGATTTACGAATGCCACCCTGAACAGGGCGGCGCCTGCGCGATGGGCGGCGACACCTATCTGGCCGGTGGCGCATGGGACTTGGCGCTTGATGCCTATGCCAAGGGCGCTGCCATGCCGGACAGGCACTGCTTTATCCGCCAATGTTCCGTATGGAACCAGTTGGGTTATCCGGAACGCACCGCGCAGGCGTGGCCGGAGTTTGAGCGGGCATTGGGCAAACCGCTGGCGGAGTTTGCGCCTTGGGAACGGCCAACCGAACGCGAGCTGTTTTGGCGGGTGCGGGGACAAGCCCTGCTTGCCCTGCGCGATTACCCCGCCGCCATTGCCGCGCTTCGGGAGGCCGTGCGCTGGGAGCCTGATCCCGGTTCTTTTACCGTCGCGGAGTACCTGCGCGCCTGTCACGAGGCCGACCGCCCGGAGGAAGCCGGTGCCGCCGCTGTCGCCATGGCGAAGGCCACTGGCATTGATGTCCGCGAATGGAAAGATCTCCTCCCGTGCTATGTTGAGTTTTGGAAAACTGGTGCGCGAGGCTACGCCTACCGCTTTTTTGAGGCCTATGCCGAACGCTTCCCCGACGATTCCATGCCGCTAAGCTTTCTAGCCTGGCTGCTGGCCACCGCGGAGCCCGATGGCCGCGATCATGCGCGTCAAGAGGAGTGGCCGCAAACGGCGCTGCATTGGGCGGAGCAGGCCTTGGATCAAACTCAAAACCCGCCGGCCAACATGTGGCTCACATTGGCCGCTGCCCGGGCCAATGCCGGCCATTTTTCCGAGGCTGTGCCGGCCGCAGAAAAGGCGCGCGAGCTCGCCAAGGACAATGGGGATAACGCGCTGCTGGAGGTCATCGAAAAGCAGATCATGAACTATCGCCTCGGCCTCGCTTGGCGGGAGTAGGGGGGGTACACGGAGGGTTCAGGGTTCGGGGTTCAGGGGTTCAGGGGGAGGCCGGAGACAGGACTTGTTCGATTCGACGGTTCCGCCCTGTTCTGAATGCTGACCTTTGCTCTCCCCAAAAGCGGACCGCCCGAACTCCGGGCGGCAACACCGCTCAAAACAGTTGCCCGTGCCAACCCCACAGCATAGAGTGTGGCGGCATGACCCGATGGTTAGCCAGTGAACGCGGCCGGATGGCAGGAGCTTGCCTGCTGGTGATGGTCGTAGCCTTCGCCCTTTATTTGCCGACCATCCGCTACGATTTCGTCACCCTCGACGACCCCATGTACGTGGAAAACAGCGACGTGGTCCGGGATGGCTTCACCCGCGAAGGCCTCCAGTTGGCCTTCACCACCGCCCCGGAAAACTACTGGGCACCGCTGCTCTGGATGAGCTTCATGCTCGACAAGGAAATCTCCGGCGGTCCGCCTTGGAGCTGCCACCTGACAAATACCATTCTGTTTGCGCTCAATGCGGGGCTCTTGTTCCTCTTGGTTTGGCAATGGACCGGGGGACGTGCCGGTGTTGCTTTGGCCACGGCGCTGCTTTGGGCGTGCCATCCCACGCGGGTGGAAAGTGTGGCCTGGGTCACCGCCCGCAAGGATGTCCTGAGCGGTCTCTTCCTGTTGGCCGGGCTGTGGTTTTATACCACCGCGCACCAAGCCGGCCCGTCCAGTCAAAATCCCGCCGCCCGT
Organism: Verrucomicrobia bacterium ADurb.Bin018; assembly: GCA_002071335.1. GTDB lineage: Bacteria > Verrucomicrobiota > Kiritimatiellia > CAIQIC01 > Lenti-01 > CAZNGD01. The sequence goes on along the minus strand of MWEZ01000054.1, from coordinate 1,080 downwards.
ATGCGCCACCCGGCACTTTTTCTGGGGCTCGCTTGGTTGTGCATGGTCGTTGGCGGCATGGCCAAACAGGTGGTCATCATTATGCCGGCTGCGTTTGTGCTGCTGGACGTCTGGCCCTTGGGACGAACGGATTGGGATCGCATTTGGAAAGATGGCTGGCGGCTGGTCGCGGAAAAATGGGCGTTCTGGCTGCCGGCCGTGGCCTTCGCCTCGTTGCCCATCATCTTCCACGTGGAAACCAAGGCCGTGATGGATGTGCCGGCATGGCACCGTGCCATGATGATCCCGGTGCACTACCTGTTCTACTTGAGCAAAGTGCTCTGGCCGGCGCGTCTGATGCCGCTGCAAGCGGACCTGCCCTCGTGGTGGGAGTTGCTGATGGGGGCAACCCTGGTACTCGGGGGGCTTACGTGGGGGGCGTGGCGATGGCGAAAACGCTTTCCGCTGGCGCTCTGGGGCTGGCTATGGTTCGCCATCCTGCTGTTCCCGTTGAGCGGGGTGGTTTGGGCCGGCGCCGAGCGCGTCGCCACCCGTTGGCTCTATATCCCGCAAATCGGCCTGTTGCTGGCGGCCGTGGCCGCTGTGGCCGAAGTCCAACGCGCGCGTGGCTGGAAAATGCGTTGGAATGTGGCCGTCGCCGCCGTGGTTATCGCCGCGTGGGCGGGGATGTCGCTGCGCCTGTCCCGCCATTGGCGCAGCCGCGATGATTTCGGCATCTGGGCCTACACCTGCAATCCCAACCACGCCGTGGCCTGCATGCTCGGGGGCGACGGCTACCTCGCCAAAAAGGACTGGGCCCAAGCAGCCAAAGCCTATGAACAGGGCAGCTCGTTCTGGGAAACCCACAGCTTCCTCCGGCTGTGCCTCATCTGGAATTGCTGCGGATTCCCCGAACTGACCGATGACGCTTGGCCGCGCTTTGAGAAAGGCCTCGGCAGATCCCTGTTGGAAGCCCTCAAAGATCAACGCCCCTTGGAACGCGAATTTCTTTGGCGGGTGCGGGGCCAGTGCATGCAAGCCCGTGGCGACCTGGCCGGCGCCATCGGCGCTTTCAAGGAAGCCCTTGCCTTGGATGAAGAC